>JADZEA010000141.1 GCA_020850775.1 bacterium | reverse complement strand
AAGTAAACCAAAAACCTGTCTTCGCACCTTTTTCGCCTCTTTCGTGGTTTCGGACTTTTCGGGAAATTAGAAAAGACGAGCCTGAAATTATAATTTTTAACTGGTGGATTCCGTTTTTTGCTTTTGGCTACTTTGCCGTTGCCTTGCTGACAAAACTCTTCACAAAAACCAAAATTGTTTTTCTCGTTCACAACGCAATCCCTCACGAAAAATGGCTCTTTTCAGAGTCTTTAACAAAACTTGCTTTTTCACAAAGTGATTATTTTTTAACGCTTTCAGAACAAGTTGCAAAAGACGTGGAAACGCTGAAACCACGTTCAAAAATCCTCAGAAGCGAACACCCGGTTTATGATTTTTACCTTTCTGAAAACGAAACGAAAGAAATTTTACAAAAACAACTTGGAATTAAAACGGAAAAGGTTTTGCTTTTTTTTGGCTTCATCAAAAAATACAAGGGATTGGATTTTTTACTTCAGGCATTGCCAAAAATCCTGAAATCTTTTGACGTAACGCTTCTAATCGTTGGTGAATTTTACTACCCGAAAACGGATTACGAGAAACTTGTGCAAACTTTGGGAATTGAAAAAAACATTAAACTTGTGGATTTTTATGTTCCAAACGAGGAAGTTTACAAGTATTTTATGGCTTCTGACGTCGTAATTTTACCTTACACAAGTGCAACTCAAAGCGGAATTGTTCAACTTTGTTTTGGCTTTGAAAAACCAATCGTCGCTACCAAAGTTGGCGGAATCCCTGAAGTTGTCAAAGATAATTTTGCAGGTTTGCTTGCAGAACCCGAAAACAGCGAAGATTTAGCTGCAAAAATCATTGAGTTTTACAATAAAAACTTAGGCGAAAAGTTCAGTAAAAACATTAAGTCAGAAAAACAAAAATACTCGTGGGAAAATTTGATTGAAGTTGTTACAAACTTAAAAGTATGAAAAAAACAGATAAAATTTTAGAAATCTTAAACGAAAATTACGGACATTTTGGAGCAGAACTAAAGTTTAGCAATCCTTTTGAAACGCTTGTTGCGACGATTCTTTCTGCTCAATGCACAGACAAACAAGTCAACAAAGTTACAAAACCACTTTTTGCAGAGTTCGGAACACCTGAAAAAATCCTCGCTTTAGGGGAAAAAGGTTTGCTTGAAAAAATTAAAACTTGTGGCTTAGCAAACTCAAAAGCTAAAAATATTTTTGCAACCTGCGAAAAACTCACACAAAATTTCGGCGGGAACGTTCCAAAAACATTAGAAGAACTGACAAGTTTGGCAGGAGTTGGAAGGAAAACTGCAAGCATTGTTTTAGCTTTTGCTTTTGGAATTCCTGCAATTCCTGTTGACACACACGTTTTTCGCACTGCAAACAGGCTTGGTCTCGCCGAAGCAAAAACTCCCGAACAAACCGAAAAACAACTTCGCAAAATTTTACCTGAAAAGATTTGGATTGCTTCGCACCACTGGTTCATTTGGCACGGAAGGCTCGTCTGCAAAGCCCAAAAACCCTTGTGTGAAACTTGCAAACTTGAAGAACTTTGTGAGAGTAAGGAAAAAGTAAAATGAGAATATTTTATGTTTTAGACCACGATTTGAGCCAAAAAGTTGCGGGAACTTACCACGTTAAAGAAATTTCAGAAAACTTGTACGGTCTTGGCTGTGAAGTTTTGCTTTTTGCTCCAGGCTACGGAGTTCCAAACGAGAAATCATTAATCCCAATTGTTAAAGTTCCAACAACAAAAATTCGTTACTTGCGGGTTTTTTTGTTCTACGTTTTGATTGTCCCTTACTTACTTTTTTATTTTTTTAAGAAAAAACCAAACCTCTTTTACATTCGCGAAATGTACATCAGTTTTACTGTTCAGATTTTGGCGAAACTACTGCAAATTCCACAAATTATTGAGTGTAACGGAGTTCCAAGTGAAGAAGTAAAAGACCTTGGCGGAAGTTTTTTTTCTTACAAACTTAGCCACAAGTTCCAGGAAATCAACATCCGTTTGGCTGACAAAGTGATTACCGTAACCGAAAGACTGAAAAACCTGCTCGTAACCCGTTACCACGTTGAAGCTCAAAAAATCCGTGTCATTCGTAACGGAGCAAACACGGAACTCTTCAAACCTTTGCCAAAAAATGAAGCAAAAAAAATTCTGAACCTTGAAGAAAATTTGGTTTACGGCTGTTTTGTGAGCAGTTTTTACCCTTACCACGGAGTTTCAGAACTGATTTGTGCGGCAAAAATCGCCGTCCAGAAAATCCCAAACCTGCGTTTTTTGATGGTTGGTGACGGGAACGACAGGAAAAAAACTGAACAACTTGTTGTGGAGCTTGGGATTTCTGAAAATTTTATTTTTACTGGTTTTGCAGAACACGAAAAAGTTCCGTTTTACCTTTCTGCTTCAGATTTTGCGGTTTGTTTCATCAGAAGTGCCAAAAAAGACGACCTTTACAGTCCTTTAAAACTTTACGAGTACTTAGCTTGTGGCGTTCCGGTTCTTGCAAGCAGCGGAATTGAGTGCGGCGGTTTTGTGGAAAGCATTGAAGCCGGTGTTTCTGTTCATCTTGAAAACACGCAGGAAATCGCTTTGGGAATAGAAAAAATTTTGGTTGCAACGGAAAATTTTGGTAAAAACGGCAGAGACTACATCGCAAAAAACGGCAGTTGGAAAAGTGTTGCGGAAAAAGTTTTGAAGGAGTGTGAAGGGTTAGTTTAAAAACTTGTTCAGTTCTTCCACTAACTTGTAAACTGTTGTTGAAGGGTTTCCCGGGCTGCTAAGTTTTTTGGCATTTTCAATTGCAACACCTTGTTTTTTAAGGATTTTATCGTAAATTCCTTTTTCATTTTTTTTGTAATCCGTCAAGTGTTCAGGTAATTTTTCCCCAATCAAAACTTTTGTTTCAACTTCGCTTTCAAAATGAGTGAAGTGAAGCAAAAACCAAAGTTCAAAACAAGGGGTTGAAAAGGCAGTTCTAACCTTTTTTTTTAAAAGTGCGTCTTCAGGGGTTGAAAAGGCAGTTCTAACCTTTTTTTCTGAAAGTGCGTCTTCAATGTTTTTCTCTGTGTAGTAATCTTTGTCAAAAACACACCAGATTTGGTCAAAACCACCTTTTTTATTAATTTTATCATTTTTATTAATTTCAATCGCTTTCTTTACAAGGCTTTTCGGGTCAATTTTTTCGGGAACAACTTTTACGGCAGCAGAAGTGAGCCTAAAACTGTTGAAGTAATTTTTTTCTGTTTGTTCTCCCTGGCAGACAATCAGAAACCTTTGTTTCTTTTGCCTTGTGTTTACTTTTCTTGAAAAATTACGCTGAGCTTTTTTAGACATTTTTATCCTCAGGAAAAAATTTTTCAAACTCTCCAAGAAAAGGAATCGCCCCGTACCTGCCTGAAAGATAATTTTTATCGAAAGAAGCATCTTTTCTTTCTTTAAACTCAACCAAAGAGAAAAGTTTAGTAGCTTCAAACTTGTTTTTTTCCGTGAACCAAACCTGGTCTCTGCGGAAAAATTCTCCTGTCAGAAAGTTTGTGTTGTGAGTTGTAAAAATAAGTTGAGCATTTTTTGTGTTGTGTTCGCTGTTGAAAGTTTTAATGATTGACTCTAAAAGCAAAGGGTGAAGGCTTGTTTCTAACTCATCAAAAACCAAGACTTTACCTGAATCTAAAGCTTCTGACAAAATCACTGCAAGCAGGAAGAATTTTTTTGTTCCATCTGATTCGTTTCCGCCAAAACTAAATTTTTCAAAAGCTACAAAGTTGTTGTTTTCGTCAAATTTTTTGTGTGAAGAAACAAGCTCCATCAAAGTGCCTTTCTCAGGAAAAACAATTGTACCTGGTTTCATTTCATCATTTTTAATTGGATTTTTTTCTAAATCTTCAATTCCCAAATCGGCTATTTTTAAAAAATTTAAAATCTTTTTTTTAAAATCAATTTCACCCATTTTTTTGAAGGTAACGGGAACAGTTGGAAGGTTTTCAGGAGCAAAAAACAAATTTAAAAACCATTTCTTAACTTCGTTAGCCAACTTTCCGTTAAACTGAGCCACAACGGATAAAAAGAGAGAGTTGTCTCTCGTTTTTTCTTCAAGTTTTCTTCCTTCTTTAAAATCCTTTCCCAATTCAAAATCCCGTTCTTTCCGCTCAAAAAGTTTTACTTCTTTTTTGTTTGGTGTGTAAAAAAGCCACTCAGAATGCACTTTTGTTTGGTCAACTTCAAAACCGTACCTGAAAACTTTGTCTTTGGTTCTAAAAACGATTTCAAAAAATGAAGGCTTGTTTTCTGTTTCCGTGTTTAAGCGAAAGTTTTCAAGGTCTATTTTTATGTCTTCTTGTGTGGAAAGAATAATAAAATTCTTCATAAAATTAATTGCTTTTACAAAATTGCTTTTTCCACTTGCGTTTGCTCCGTAAAGAACGGCGCTTTTTAGGAGTGTAAACTTACCTGCCTGAAAAGTGTTTGGTTGGTGTTCGGTAATTTTTGCCGCAACCAAACTAAAAGTTACAGGCTCTTTAAAGGAAAAAATATTTCCCGTTTTAAATTCTATCAGCATAAATTTTGCCTTCAAAAGTTGTGTTTGTGAGAATTTTTCTCAGATTTTCCATAAATCTAATCAGAAACCTTCTTTAAGTCAAGAATGTTTTTTTTGAGTACGGCAAGGTTTTTTTCGCTGTGGTTTTCCTTTTGCGAGAAAAAACTCTCAAGCCTTTTGTAAATTTCAAGTGCTTCTTTTTTTTTGCCGAGTTTTTTGCAAACTTCCGCCTTGCACCACAAAACAAGACGGTTTTCAGGGAATTTTTGCTCAAACGAAACGAGCAAACTGTAAGCCTTTTCGGTTTCGTTTTCCCACAAAAAAATCCACGAAAGAGCGATTCCTGAAGCAAAAGCAAGGTTTGAACCTGAGTTCAGCACTTTTTCCAGCAGCCGTTTCGCTTCTGTTTTTTTGTTCTCAACAAAAGGAACGTAGCTCAAAAGTTCACTTTCAAAGTAGTAAAAAATGCCAACGTCAAGCAACGCTTCGCAGTTCAAACTGTCTGTTTCAAGCACTTTTTCAAGTTTTACAGCACCTTTTTTGAAACTGAAGCAGGCGGAAAAATATTTTTTTTGTTTGAAATCAAAAATGCCTTCCAGGAAATCGGTTTTGCCTTGCCAAAAAGGGTTGTTTTCCGAGAAATTTTTTGCTTTTTGAATTGAATTAAAAAACAGTTCTTTTTTGCTGAAATCTTCAAAATCAGCCATTTCAGATTGTAAGGTGAAGGCTTTTAAAAAATGAAGTTCTGCATTTTGAGGAGAAGTTTTCAGAAGTGAATCCAAAGTGTTGTAAGCCTGTTCGTAGTTTTGGCTCACAACAAAAAAGTAGATTTTTTCTGAAGTTTTAGCTTGTGAAAAACAGGGAAAAAGGAGTAAAAAAACGAGGAAAAACACTACTTTTGTTTTAAAAGGATTAGAAGTTCTTCCTTTGAAGCATTAGAAATTTCACGCCCTTTTAAGTGAAAATCTTTCACAGTTCTTGCCAGAGTTCGTAGTTCTTTGACATTTAAACTTTCTAAGTTTTCATTTTTTTTTTTAGGTTTATCCAAAAGCAAGTCCACAATATTTTCGAAAGGTCTTGGGATTACGTGTGAAGAAACGACTTTACCAAGTTTTGAAGCAGCAGCAACACCGGCACTGACGGCGGTTTGTACTGCTGCAACTTCACCTGAAACGTAAACCGTAACAAGCCCTGCATCAGGATATTCTTTTCCAATAAGTACGATGTTTGAGGTTTTGAGCATTGTGTCAGCACCTTCAATCGCAGGAATTAATCCAAGTGTTTCAATGAAACCAATTGCTTGACCAGACATTTTACTCGCCTTTTTTTGGCAAAATCATTTCAACGTCAGCGTGAGGTCTTGGAATTACGTGAACAGAAATCAGTTCGCCAACTCTTTCAGCAGCAGCGGCTCCGGCGTCAGTTGCAGCTTTAACAGCGCCAACATCTCCACGAACCATTACAGTAACGTAACCACCGCCAATTTTTTCTTTACCGATTAGTTCAACTTTTGCAGCTTTAACCATTGCATCGGCAGCTTCAATCGCGCCAACTAAACCTTTAGTTTCAACCATTCCCAAAGCATCAAGAGCCATTTTTGTTCTCCTAAGAATTTATTTTTTAAAATTTCTAAAGCTTTTTTGCTAAGCAAAATTAATTTAAAAGATTGTTAAATCAAATTAAAAACTAATGAAAATAAAAAAACAGCAAGAGAAAAATTTTGTAAGCAAACAAAATTTTAGAGCGTAGTTGGAATTAACTTTTTTTATTCTGATAAACTTTCTAAATTTGGCTTTTAGAAATTTATAACTTAAAAATTTAAAACACTTAAAGGAGAAATTCAGTGAAAAAAATAATCTTGACGTTGTCAGTTCTAACAATCCTTTCAACTTCAGTTTTTGCACAAAAACTTGCTTACATTTTTTCTGAAAAAATTTTGTCTGAATCACAAGAAGCAATTGACGCATCAAAAGAATTTGATAAAGTAATCGCAGAAATGAAAAAAGATTACCAGGACAAAGAAAGCGAACTCAGAAAACTTAATGATGAACTTGAAAAACAAAGCCTTTTGCTCAGCCCGGAAAAAAAAGCTGAAAAACAAGCTAAGATGGAAGACATCTATCGGCAATTACTTGATTTTGAAAAAAATAAATTTGGTCCTGGTGGCGAAGCAGAAAAAAAACAAAATGATTTAATGAAGCCGATAATTGAAAAAGTCAACAAGGTTGTCAAGGAAGTTTCCGTTAGAGAAGGTTTTGATTTTGTCATTGACGCAAGTATTGGCGGAGTTATCGTTTATGCAAAAGAAGATTTTGACATAACAGACAGAATTATTGAAGTTCTGAACAAAAATAAAACTCCAAAAACTACAAAGTAATAAAATTGGAAAAGTCTGTTAGAGAAATTTCTGATTTTCTTGATGGACAAATTATTGGAAACCACGAGAAAAAAATTATTGGAATTGCGGTTTTAGAAGAAGCTACTGAAACAGAAATTTCTTTTGTAACAAACAAAAAATACCTGCAAAAAGCACTTGAAACAAAAGCAGGTGCTTTAATCCTTTCAGAAAAAATACAAACAAACGCAACACAAATTTTAGTGAAAGACTCTTACCTTGCATTTGCAAAAGTAATGAGTCTTTTTTTTGTGGAAAATTTAGTCCCCAAAATCTCGCAAACAGCAAAAATTCACAAAACAGTTTTTTTAGGCAAAAATGTTTTTATTGGTGAAAACGTTTTTATCGGCGAAAACTGTGAAATTGGCGAAAATACAAAAATTTTCCCAAACGTAACAATCTATCCAAACACAAAAATTGGAGAGTTTTGCAGAATTCATTCGGGAACCGTGATTGGAAGTGATGGTTTTGGTTTTGTGCCAACTGAAAATTCTGTGCTGAAAATTCCGCAAACTGGTTCTGTAAAAATTGGTGATTTTGTGGAAATTGGTGCAAACTGCACAATTAATTGTGGAACTCTTGCTTCAACTGAAATCGGCAACTTCGTAAAACTTGACTCACAAGTTCACATCGCACACAACGTAAAAATTGGTAAATGCACTTTGATTGCTGCACAAACAGGAATTTCAGGAAGCACTGAAATTGGAAAATTTGTGCAAATCGGCGGACAAGTTGGAATCGGCGGACACTTAAAGATTGGTGATTTTGCAAAAATTGGCGGAAAATCCGGTGTTACAAAAAACGTCAAAGAAAATGAAACAGTCTTCGGTTACCCTGCAAGAGAAATTAATCTGACAAAAAAAATTGAAGCAGTCCTTCGTAAAATGGCTAAAAAATAAAAACTACTTTTTAGCATTTGTGCAAGAAATCAAAGGCAAGTATTCCTTGTAATTAAAATAATCTGTGTGGTCAACTTCGTGGCAACTCAGACAAGTTTTTTCTTCAGGTTTTCTGACAATCATTTTGTCTTTTCCAACGTGAAACTGCCCTACTCCGTGACACATTTCGCACTGAACATTTGCAAAATTTCCCACTTCAATTGGTCTGATAAATCCACCTTCTTTTCCGTAACCTGTCGTGTGGCAACCAATGCAAGAATTATCAAGGTGCTGTTTTTTTTCTCGCAAAGTTTGGTAAGCGTTTGCGTGTCTTGTCGTTTTCCAAAATTCGTGCTGTTCCAAGTGGCAAGTTTTACACTTTTTTTCAGTAACAAACAAAAAATTACCTTTGGTCAAAAGTTCACTTCTAACAGTTTCTTCCTTTGAATTAATAATTTCTTTTGCCTTTTTTAAAAGTTCTGCCATTTTAGGATTATCGGGAATTTCTGGCTCTAAAATCAATTCTGAACTGATGAAACTGCTTAAACTTTCTTTCTCTGCTGCATTAAAAGTTAAAATTCCAAGATGCTTTCCTTCGTCCAATGCTTTTAAAGTCCACTGTTTTTTTGTAAACTCAACCTTCCCGTTTGGAATAAAATTATCAGTTACAATGGCAAAATTAATCTCAGGATTTTCCATTAAAATCTTTTTTACAGTCTCCTGGTAAACATCAAGCAAACCGATAATTACATTACAATTTTTCTTTTTCAGCGCTTCAACAACAATTTTAGAAGCTGTAACCGGCTCGTGGTTTAAAATCCTTTTAGTTTCTCTGGAAGTAATTTCTTCAAGAGCTGTTACCCCAAAAACACCAATTTTTACGCTTCCAAACTCAAAAACCTTGAAAGGTTCAAACAAAAGTTTACCTTTTTCATCAATTAAATTGCACGAAACGTAAGGCATTTTGAACTTTGTTTCAAGTGATTTGACAAAATCAATTCCCGCAGCCAGTTCGTAATCACCAACGTTCATCACGTCAATTCCACCAAAAACAAAACCTTCAGCCAAAGTTTCCGCCTTGATTTTATCCTGAATTAAATCAAACTCTGAAACAATCCTGTTTTTAAAAAGAAGGTCTCCGGAATCTAAAACTAAAATACTTTTGTTTGCTTTCCGAAGTGAGTCAATTGCTGTTACACGTCTTGGAAGCCCGCCAACTTGCTTTTCCTTGCAGCTGCAAGGCTCAATCAAACCGTGAACGTTTGTTGAGTAAACCAAAGTTACCTTGTCAGAAAAACCATCTTGTTTTTCACAAGCAAAAAGCACAAAACAAAAAATTACAAGGATTAGTTTTTTCATAAAATTCAATTTTGTTTTTAGGTAAACCGTTAATTTTCAAAAAAAAAGTGCTAAGTTTTTTTAACCTTAGCACTTTAAAAAATTAGACTTAAAAGTAAAATTATTTTAGTAAAATCATTTTCTTAGTTTCAGAAAAATCGCCTGATTTTAGTTGGTAGAAGTAAACTCCGTTAGCAACTGATTTTCCGTTTTTATCTGTTCCGTTCCACTCAACACTTTGTTCAACAGAACCGGCAACAACTCCGTTTACAAGTGTTTTAACTTCCTGACCTAAAGTATTGAAAACTTTAAGACTTGCAATTTGAGTTTTTGGAAGTTGGAAAGTAATTTGAGTTGAAGGGTTGAAAGGGTTTGGATAATTTTGGTTTAAAGAGTAACCACTAACAATGTTGTTGTTATCGCCGATTGCATTAGCAAAAGGAGTGATTGTAGCACGAATCATCAAGTTGTCAGTAGCTCTTGAACGGTCAGGAGCAAAACCACCTGTGTATTCCCAGCCTCTGCTTGAAGGAGCAAAATTTGTTTGTTCAATTCTGATTCCAAAACTTTCGTTAAGCAAGTGCAAAACTGAAACAGCAAACTTACCACCTGAAAGCAGGTAAGGAGTTGGAAGTGTGCTTGTGTAAACTGTGCTTGCTGCTGTAACGTTAATCAGTTCTTCCCAAATCACGGTTCCTGGTTGGTCCTGGTTTGGTCCGGCATCCATTAAGTGAACTCTGACCCACGCAGGACCGCCATTAAGAGTTCCAAGGTTTCCGGACTCAAACTCGACTGAATTGATTAGAATTGGATAAACATCAGCAGGAAGTTCAAACTCGTTTGCAAAACCTGAAGAATCTCCGTTCCAGGCACGGCTTGTGAAAGATTGTTCAATTCCGTCGTACTGAAGTTTTACAGGAGTTTGTGGAGCAAAATTTAGTACTCTTGCCTGAGTATAAATTTTGTCGTTAAGTCCGTTTTGGTCAGTTGGATTGGTTTTGACTTCGTACTCCATTGCGTAAGGTGCAACAAATGTTGCGAGAGTTGGATTAAATGCAGTAGCAAAGGTCCAGTTTGTAGCTGTTTGAGCGTTCAGGTTTCCAATTTGTTCGGTTTGGTTGTAAACAATTTGGAAAGAAGGCATTTTGTACATTTTCAAGGTTGTTTGAGCAGTTGTAACGTTCACAGTTCCGAAGTTTCGTGCTGAAAGAGTCGGATGAACTGTATCGCCGAGAGCCATAAAAAATGCCTGATTATCGGGATTGTTTACCCAACCCGGACCAACGTCAGTGATTTGGAAAGTTGTTGAATCAGGTGGTGTAAATCTTACAATCAAACTATCGGTGTACATGTTTGCAGCGGGCAAATTGTTCGCAAAGTAAGTGATTCCAAGATTTTGTCCGGTAACGGCACCAACAACGGTTTCAATTCCTGCAACGTTTGCCAGACTGCCTTGCTGAGTGAAATCACCTGTTTGAGGTCCGTACTGAAAAGTGATTGAAGAGTCTGTTTTTGCCAAAATAATTTGGAAAGTGTGAGAAGTTACCGGAGGAGGATTTGCAGAGCTAAACTCTCTGATGTCTTCCCAGGCAATGACCATTGAATCGGTTCCATTTGTCCACCACCAAACATCACCAGGAGAACCTGGTCCCGGGTCAAGGTCACCACACAAACCACAAACTAAATTGTTTGGTTGAGCGGCAGTTTTGAATTCAGAAAAAGGGTGATTAAAAGGCAGGTTTGAAGTAAAGGAAATTCCACCGTTTGATTTAATGTAGAATTCTGAAACTTCGTACCAGTAGTAAGGAAAGTTAAATCCTAACTGATAAGGTCCGATTGAGTTGTCATCGGTCAAAAGGCTTTTTACACTGATTGCGTTAGGATTGTTACTGTAATCCAACCAGTTGTAAGTTGGTCCGTTAGGTTCATTGCTGTCAATGTAAGTGTAACCGTAGTCATCCGAACCTGTTGCCTGAATGTTTGCTTTAATTTTTAAAGCAGTCTGATTTCCGGGTGCAGACAACAAGTTTGTTGTCATTAATGCACCAATTGCTAATGATAAAAAAGCATTACCTTTTTTAAGCATTTTGTCCTCCGTTTTTTTTAAAGTGTACTTTAAGAATTATGTTCTTTAGAAATTTCTTTTAATTTATCCCTTAAAAGAGCAGCTTTTTCATAATTTTCTTGTGAAATTGCCTGGTCAAGTTCTTTTTGTAACCTTTCGCTTTCACTTAGACTTACGTGCATTTCTTCTTGCTCCTGATTAACCATAAACTGCATAGCGTCTTCGCTTTCGTTCATTCCTAAAATGGAGTCATTTACTAAAATAGGAATGTTCATTCTGATTGCAAGTGCTATCGCATCAGAAGGTCTTGAATCAATGTTTATGATTAAATTATTAGGTAATTCCATTTCAAGATTTGCAAAGTAAGTATTCCCTTCCAATTTTGAAATAGTAGTTTTCTTGATTTTACCATTTAGTGCCAAAATTACTTGTTTTAACAAATCGTGTGTTAAAGGTCTTTGAATTGGGACTTTATCAAGCGCAAAAGCAATTGCTTGTGCCTCAAAA
The DNA here is from genome assembly GCA_020850775.1 of bacterium. GTDB lineage: Bacteria > CLD3 > CLD3 > CLD3 > CLD3 > JADZEA01. Next base: position 12,234 of record JADZEA010000141.1, on the reverse strand, counting down.
GGTCCAATAACAATGTTTACTGTCCTTATTCCACTTAATTCTTTTAAAGTAATTACGTAAGATTGAGTAACAGGTGAAAATTTAATTTGGTCAATTATCACTGAAACTATCATTTTTTGCCTTTTCCTGTTTTGCTTGTTTCTAAAAATAAGCAAAACAGAAAGAAAAAAAAGAGTAAAAAATTAATTTTTTAGTCTTTAGTCTTTAAATCTTTTACCATTGCTTCAAGAAGTTGTTTTGCATTAGCTGATTGAAGGTTTGACAAAGGCAAAGTCATTAAAACTAATTTGAATTTTTTACCGTTTGTTGTTGTGTTTACAACTCTGATTCCACAGTAAGCATCGGCAACTTGAGTTTGTCCCGGTTTATTTGTTGGGTCATAGTTACCAAAAGCAAGAGTAACATTTTTTTCTGGTCTGAACTTGTAAATTCCAACTGCAAAAGGTGCTAACCTTGTAAAAGAATCAAGCTCACCAAGAGTTTTAATCTTGGAAACAGACGAACCATTTGCCGGCACGTAAGAACTTCCCCAAATTCTTTTACCACGAAGTAAATCCGGATAGCCTAAATCTGTGTTTGCACCTGAAGTTTCAATAACTGCCGTTGTATCGCCCATAATCAAATCAGTTTCCGGGTTTGCATTTTGTAAACCAAAAGTATCGTAAAGAAAATCACCTTCAGCAAATCTTGTAATGTTTGGCGCTGAAGTTCCAATAATTTTGTTTCCACCAAGATACTTGCTTAGCTCTACAACACTTCTCCAGGTAACAACTGCAATTTTTCCACCTTGCTTTGTGTAATCACTGATTGTTCTGTTTGCAATTCTTGCCCATCTTAACTGTCTTAAATCATCGTCAGTTTTTGGAGTACGTGAAGAAACTTGTGTAAAAGCTGACTGAAGTCCCGTAAAATCATCTGCACTTCCTCTTGCTCCTTTTGGTGGTCCGTCTTCATCGTACCAAACCACTTTGGCAAACTTTCCTAAAATTCTTGGCGAAATAAAACCATCACCTGCAACAATAATTTCGTACAAAGTTTGGTGAAATTCTGATTGAGTAAAATAAACGACTTTGTCAACTCCTGCAGAATTAAAATCAGCATTTTGATAAACTACGTTCACTGTGTCTTCAGCTAAAGCACTGTAATCGTTTCCTGAAAGTGAGTAGCTTTCATCAATAATCAACAAACTGTTTTGTGTGATTCCATCTGTTGTAACTCCATTTATTGTTACAGAAGTTGTGTAGCTTTCCTTGTTAAACTCCGGTTCTACAAGCATAAAAGTTACACTCGTGTCAGCAAAAGCTCCACCTGTATCCCAAACTCTCAGGTTAAAAGTGTAGTCTTTGTTGTACTCCAACTTAGCTTTTGTGCTGATTTCTTCGTTCTGGTCAGAAAAAGTAGCTTTTCTCGTTCCTTCACCTGCTTCAATCGTTCCGTTTCCGTTTGTGTCGTAAAAATAAACTTCGCTGCTTTTGGTCGCTGAATCAAATTTGATTGAGTACTGAAATTTGTAAGGTTTTCCGAGGTAATTAATTCCGTCGTTGTAAGTGTTTGACCAGGAAGCGGAAAGACTTCCGTTTGTCGGGTCAAAGTAAGCATCCCAGGTAAATTTTACAAGATTTACTTTGCCTGAGTCAGGGTTGATAAAAGCTGAATTATCAAAATAAAAAGATGAATCGTTGACTGTGTGTTTTAATCTAATAATTGGCTGAAAGTCTTTTCTAACAATAACACTCGGAATTTCTGCCTCTTTTGAAACTGCTCCACCAAAATCTTTAACCCTAACTTCAATTGCTAAAGTATCAGAATTTTGTCCTGCAGTAATTGGCAAAAGCCCCGCTTCATCAATGTTCGGACCTTGTGGTAAAGCCTCTTTAACTTCAGCAGAAGCATCAAGTCCAAAGCCAAGACTCAAACCTTTGATACTGCTTGCAATCCAATTTGACCAACCATCAGTTCCCGTAGAAAGGATTGTACCTGTTCTTTTTTGTTTCACTCTAAACTGATAACTAAATTCTTTTCCTTCAAGGTCTCCGTCAGGGTCGTTTCCAAAAATTTGGATTGTAGCGGCTCTTCCCCAAACGGCAAGCGAATCACCAACATTTTTAGAGTAAACCACTGAAGCATCCGGAAAAATATTTCGCCCGTTAAAAGTAACCAAATCGCCTTCGGAATCGGTTAGCCCTTCATTATCAATTGATTTAATAAAAATCGTGTGTGTTTTGGTTGATGCTTTTGGAACCAAAGTCGTAACACCACCAACAATAACAGTATCGTACAAAACACTGCCATTTTCTAAATTTGCCACAAGATTAAAAATTGAGTCTGTTCGTGTAGTTTTTTTCCAAAAACCTGTTGTTGCAGTTTCAGGGTTTGCATTGGTTCCAAGTGAAGCAAAAGTTGCCTGACTATCGACGGATGCAACCCAAAAAGATGTAACGTAACCATCCTCATCAATACCTTTCCAATAAACATTTACACGACTTGGTGAAGTTCTGATTGAACCATCAGTAGCTTTAAAAGGAGCTAAAGTAATCTCTGTTGTTGGAGGTTTATTGGCATTTTTTGAGCCTTCAATACTTCCACAAGCATTGCTTAAAATTGTAATTGCACTTGCAAATAAAATTAATTTATTAATTTTGTTCATTCTTTAAACACTCCTAAATTATTAAAAACCAACCATTAAAGAAAATCTGTGTGGTTGTGTGAACAGATTAGAATCATCTGCTGTACCAGCTCCGGAACTTGCAAAATCAAAACTTCCAAAGTTTAGGTAAGCATAATCAAAAGTGTAAGTCATTCCACCCAGATTGTAGTTCAGACCAAAACCAAGTGCAAAATTTTCTTCACCAGCATTAAATTTGTAACCACCTCTCAGGAAAATCATTTGTTGGAAATTGTATTCCGTACCAAAAGTTAAACGTTCTTTTCTGTCAGAAGGAGATTCAAGCTGAATGCTCATTAAAATGTCATCCTTTTCGCCAAGGCTTATTCCTAAAAGGTCTTTTGCAGAAGAAGCAAGTGCGAACTTAAAATCGTTGGGTTGTGCAGCTGTTCCAAATTTCTCGTCTTTTGTGCTTCCACCTTGTTGAGCAGGTCTGTAATTTGTGTAAGTTCCGTCAAATTTTGCATCAGGACCAAAATTTCTTACAGCAATTCCAAGTATTAAACCTCTAAAATCAGTTTTGTACTGCAGTCCAAGGTCGAAAGAAAAAGATTGTTGTTTGTAATCGTGAAAATCGTTTCTTAAATACTTGACAGTGAAACCATAAGAAAAATTGTCAATTAATGATTGTGCAAAAGATAAACCAACGGTCATTTCAGAAGCGGAAAAAGTTCTTCCCGTTCCGCCGGGAGCATCAACTGTTCTTTCTACTATTTTGTCAGTAGTCAAGAAATCTACGTTTACTCCAATTGCACCAAAACCTGCATTTCTTCCATAAGCTAAAGTATGGTAGCTAATGTCAGCAGGCATGTTAATCCTTGAAACAGCAATTTGGTTTGCATCTTTGCTAATGTGCATCAAACCAGCAGGATTCCAATAAACAGAAGTTACATCGTTTGTAAGAGCAACAAAAGCATCGCCCATCGCCATTCCTCTTACACCTTTACTGATTTTTTGGCTTTGAAAAGCAGTTTGCCCAACTTTTTCAGCTCCAAATAAAATTGAAGGGGTCAGACAACCTACAAAAATTAGTAAGAGTTTTTTATTTATTTCCATTTTCTTACCCATTATTTAATTACTACAAATTTATCAACTTGAGTAGAACCTTCAGCTTCTACTTTGTAAATGTAAATGCCAGCAGCAACTTCAGGAGTTCCTGCTCCATTTTTTCTCAAGTCCCATTTTACAATTCTATCAGTTCCACTATTGTTTAGCGTGATTATTTTCTCGCCTGCAAGAGTGAAAACTGTAATTTTTGCTTTTAACGGAACGTTGTGGAAAGCCAAAATTCTTGGAGCAACATTTCCTGCGTAAGAATTTTTGTCCTGGTTAGCCTCTTGTCCGTGACTACCGATGTAAGGATTTGGAACAACGTAAACTTCACCTGAGAATTGATTTTCCGTGCTTCCTTCTTTTGCTAAAGGTTCAGAAACCCTTACGCTTTGTAAGTTTCCGCGTGAAGTTTCAAGAACTGAAATCACGTCATCTTGTCCGCCAATTCCATCACCGTTGTCTCCGTTGTCAAAAGCCGTTACAACGTACTGATAACTTTTTCCCAAAGAAAGCCCCGCATCAGTAAACTTGTAAGCAAAACCTTTGCTGATGCTTGTTGAATCTGTATCAATTTGAACGTTTCCGTTTACGTCTAAAGAATCAATAATTAAGAATTTAACTCCATCGTCTTTTGGCATTCCCAAATCAAGGTCAACGCCATTGTTTGGAAGGTCAAACTGTTTTAAAAGCGTGTAGCTCAAGCCACCGTTTTCAGTTCTCCAAACTCTGTAGCCTTCAAAATCTTTTCTTCGTTTTATTTCCTGAACAGGGTCTTCGTCTTGAATCCATTTGTCAAAAGTTTGTGTCTCAGAATTGTTATCCCAAAAGATTTTAACAGAACTTTTTGATTCTGCAACAACTTTAAAAGCAGGAGCAATCGGAGTTGAAGGTCCTTTCAGGTCGGAATCGAACTGAGCTTTGGACTGGTCAGCATTTTTGATGATTTGTTCTTCATTAACTCCATTTACAAGAGCAATTGAAACTTTTTGAGTTTGACCGGGAACCATGTCTCCGATAGGTCCGAAAGCAATTAACATTCTCCAATCACTTCTGTTACGGCGGTCAGGGCTTGAACTTCCACTTGAAAGCATATCAAATTTTTCATTGTTTCCCGGCGGGTCTTCGCTTTGATTTCTTGAAAAGTTTTTGTAAGTAACAGTCAGGCTTTTTGGGTTAGGATAAAGGACTTTTACACCAAAAAGTTCACTTGCAAGCAATCCACCATCAGTTCCGTCATTTCCACCAATTGCAAGTGCTTTATCTTCTTTGTAATAAGTAATGTCATTTTCCGAACAAGTAACACCGTCTTGAGAGGTGTGGCAAACATCGTAATCGAGAAAAATACCGATGTAAGTGCTTTTGATTGTTGCATTACCAACGTTACGAATTTCAAAATCCATAATCATAAAATCATCGGCAAAAGATTCTTCAAAAGTCTGGATTTTTTGAGTAACAACAATTCCCATTGGAGTAAAACCATCTCCGTCAAGGTTTTTTAATTCAGAAGCAATCGTGTCGGCATAACCAATAAAATATTCATTTGTAGCACGAGCAGTTTGGTCTTCGTCAATTAGTTCGTCGCCGTCGTCGTCAAAGCAAGCCAAAAGTTCCGGAGCTTCAGGTTGCGAAGGATCGTTTTGAGCAAATTTTGCTACCTTTTCGTAGTATTTAAAAACTACGCTATCATTTTCGCAGGGCATTGTATCGCCGTCAAAATCCGGGTCGCTTGCGTCAAAAAGCCCGTCAAAATCATCGTCAATTAAATTATGAGCTTTATCACCAGATGGATCTTCGTCAATTTTTGGTTCCGGGTCGTAATCAAAAACCAAGTCTCCGTTTGCATCGCCGGGAAAATGAATAATTTCGTTTCCACTAATAATATCGTTGTGAGCAAAAGGTTTTTTACCGCTTTCTAAATCTGTTTTTTTTATCCATTCGTCAATTGCAAAACGTCCGTCGCATTCTGTCGGAAAATCCAGAACAAGTTGCCTCAGGTCTGTTCTTGTAATCATAGAATCCCTTGTAATGTAAGTCCCATTAGATAAAGGTAAACAACCAATGTCTTCGTCAACCAAACCATCGCCATCGTCGTCAAGACCATTCCATTTTTCTTCATCAATTGCTCCGTCACCATCGTCGTCAAGTCCCGGAACTCCGTCAAAATCTGAAGTTGGTTCACCGTTTCTGTTCCAATCAAAAGTTTCCGCCCAATCTCCGTCTTCATCATTACTTTTTGCAAAAGTCTTTTTAGAACTTGTAAACCAGGTAGCAATTCTTCCGTATTCGGCAGTTCCGTCATCGCCGTCAACGCTGACGGAAACAATTTTCTGACCGTTTACTAAACCGCCGACCCAAATTCCGGCAGTGAAAAGGAATTCTGTTCCAGTGTTGATTGGATACTCAAGTCGTGGAAGCCATCCTTTAAACTTTGTAAATTTATTGGATAAATCAGCCCTGTCATCTCTGTCAAAAGACCATTTTCCATCATTATCAAAGACTAATCCTTGCAAACCACCTTCAGCTCTTACCAAGTCTTGTCCGATTGCAAAATTAACCGCTGAAATATCAGCGACTTTTTTTCTTGGTCCTGCTTGTGTTTTTTGAACAACAGTAGCTTCAGAAATTTGGTTCACAACAAGAAAAAAACAACTTCCTAAAGCTAATGTTAGAAGAGGTGTTTTAAATTTATTTATCATTTTCTTCTCCAAATAATTCAAATCTTTAGAAATTTACGCCAATTCCAAAACGGAAAGTTCTTCCCTGTTCAAAGGAATTAGGATTAGAACCACCAACTTCAGCACTTCCATAGTTGTTGTCAACCTGAGAATTACTGTAACCGATTTTTCCCGTGTAGTTATCAATTTCAGCTTCAATGTCATCCAAATCAGACCTGACTCCGTTTCTGTCAAGAACATTTTTAACCTCAACTGTAAAAACATAGTTAAGATTTAACCAGGTAAATCTTTTGTTCAGAGAAAAATCTACGTCTGTTGTGCTTGGTCCTCTTTCTCCGTATCTGTTAGAAGCATCAATTTGCCCTTGCTCATTTTCTTTAGTGTAAGGAAGTCCACTCAGGTAAGAGATAAAAAGATTGTAATCAGTGTTAGCAATCGGGCGAATTCCTCCCCAACTTGGACCTTCTTTTTCTCCAAATCCATAATTTAAATTAAGTGTAACCTGGTGTCTTCTATCCCAAGGTACAGGAAATTCTTTCCCCTGAACTCCACTTGTTGCGTCGTCAGAAGACTCATTTGTATCAGCATTTTTAGCAGTTACCCAACTAAGAGCATAATTTACATCCACGTTTAATTTTTGTAAACTTGAAGTCAGTGTAAATTCCAAACCACGTGAAGTTCCATAATCGGCATTGACGTATTTTGTAACTCTTCTTCCGTCAATCAGGAAAGTTTCGGTTGAAAAAACGTCTCTTTGGTCCTGGTAGTAGCCTCTGACATCAACTTTAATATTATCCGTAACAATGTGTTCAATACCAAAATCGTAAGCAACTGTGTGCTGTGGTTTTAAAGCAGGATTTCCAACGTCCGGATTTCCACCTGCAAGCGGGATTCCGATTCTTGTAAACATATTGTCGTAGTCAGGTCTTTGGTAAAAGTGTCCGTAAGAAAAATTAAACTTGTCTTTGCTTGTTACAGGAAAAGAAATCGCCATTCTTGGCAAAACTCTAAATTGATATTGGTCAGGAAGAGTTCCACCTTCTTCGCTCAAAGGATTGTAACCGCCATTAACTTCATAAGTTTCTTTTTGAGTAAATTTTTCATCAACTCCGTAAAGTTCAAACCTTCCTCCTGCACGAACAACCACGTTTCCAAATTCCATCACATCCTGAACGTACAAGGCACTGGTAACAGGATTAGCACTGTAAACATCATTAAAAGTTCCTAAAGGTGAAACAAGAGATTGGTACAAAATATCGTTGTAAAAGATTTGGTATTTTTGTAATTCAATACCAATTTTTCCTTCGTGATTTTTGTTTAGCTGGCTTTTCAGAGAAACCTTAAAGTCAAAAGTTTCTGTGCGTAAAATTTGTGTGTAGCCTAAAGCTCCTGTTCCTTCGCCCTGATAGTAAAAACCCCTGTAAGGATTGTATTCACCAGCGAAACGGTAAGAATTGTTGTTAGGATTGTTTGCATCCCAAAGTCCGTCACCATCCTGGTCTGTGTAAGGTTCAAAATCATAGTATCCGTTTGCGTTGTTATCGGAAAAAGTATCGCCACCATTTCCTTGCTCGTTAGAATCGAAACGTCCGTTTCCATTTAAGTCCTGAAAGCTAACAATTCCATTTTTATCAATGTCTTTGTAAGTTTCAGAGTTTCTTTTTTCGTCGCCGTTGTAATCGTAAAAAGGTTCAGAAGCCTCACCATAAATTGAAGCTCCGTACTTATCAGGGTTTACGCCACGAACACGGGAATTTTTTGTGTAGTTGAATGACAAGTTAAGGAACGTTTCCAAACTAAAAGCATGGGAAAGCTCAAAACCCGTTGTGTGCAAAATGCTTTTCCTTCTTCTGATGTTGTTTGGACCGTTGTAATTTTCAAGAAGAACGTCTTCGTCAACAAGTCCGTCGCCGTCATCATCAACTCCGTTAGATTCTTCTTCGTCAACGAGTCCATCGCCATCGTCGTCAAGCCCTTGGTTTAGTGTTGCGTACCTGTTGATTCCGCTACCGGTGTTACGGTCGTAGGAAAGTGTGGTGCCAAAAAGCGAAAGGTCTTCGTCAATCAGTCCGTCGCCGTCGTCGTCTTCACCGTTGTAGATTTCTTCGTCAATCAGTCCGTCACCGTCGTCATCAAGTGTGTTTCCGTGTTTTGGGAACAAAATATCTTCGTCAACCGAACCGTCGCCGTCGTCGTCAATTCCGTTTAGTTTTTCTTCATCGGTGTTGCTGTCGCCGTCGTCGTCAATTCCGTTTCCTTCAGAAGAGAGGCCGGCGAGTTTAGCTTCGTTGATAACGTCGTAAAGGTTTTTGGTTTGTGTAAATGAAGTTTCATGGTTTCTGATTGTAGAGTATTTGTAAGTACCTTTAACGTAAGTTGCGGGAGTAATCTGATATTTTAAGTTTGTTGTTGTGTTGTAACGGGCATCGGGAACATTCCAGTTTTTGAAAATTGAAAATGCGTCGTATTGCAATCTTTCGTCAACATTGTATTTTCTGTTTGAAGCATAATCTGTAAAAGTTCCATCGCCTTGAATGAAAAATGAAACTTTTTCTTTAAGTCCGCTAAAGCCAATCAATGGCAACAAATAATTTGAAATTGGTTCCGGACCACTCAAAGTAGCATCATATTTTTCGAAGCCTCTGTCAACTCCGGGTTTTGCGACTACAAGGTCATCTCTTCTGTAGCCTAAACTTCCATTGTATTTTTTTACGTTACCGCTTTTTGTAACGGTTCTGACAATTCCCGAAGAATAAAATCCGTACTCAGGTTCAAAACCACTTGTGATAACCTGAGTTTCTTCAATCGCAGAAGTTCCAACTTGTCCGTCATTAATATTGAAAATTGGGCTTCCCGTGTCTGCACCGTCAACAAGTGTCAGAACTTGTCCGCGGCGACCACCACGAATGTGAAGATTGTTTCCGGAACCAACGACTCCGGGTTGAAGCGCAATCAGTTCGTTAATGTTATCAACAATAGCTTTATCAACATTCACTTCCACAGAAGTTGTGGTTTTGTTCCTGTCGATAGAAACTTTGCCTTGTTCTTGAGCAGCTGTGATAATGACTTCGTCAACTGTCTCACCAGCTTCAGACAAATTAAAGTTTGTTTCTGTTGTTTGGTTTGTTTTTACTCTGACATCGGCAATTTTACTTTGTTTGTAGCCAATGTATTCAGCACTCAAAGAATAAGTGCCAGTCGGAACGTTAGAAATAAAGTAATAACCCTGAAAGTCTGTTTGCGCTCCCAAAGGTGTTCCCTCAACTTTTACACTCGCTCCGATAAGACCTTCTCCACTAACTTTGTCTTTGATGTAACCAGCGATTTTGCCTGATTGTGCAAAAAGGCTACTCGCAAAAAATGCAAAGGTAGAAAGAAATAATCCTACAGACGCAATTAATAACTTTTGCTTCTTCATTAATTTCCTCCAGCGAAGTTTATTTGTTTAAAAATATCTTAAATGCTTTGGTAATCAAGATTGAAAAAAACCGGGTTTTTCTAAAACTTTTGCTCAAAGGTAACGCAATTTAAATTTCTTGTCAAACAGAAATACGCTAAAAGTGTTACCTTATTGTTTTGGCTTTGTAACCGTGACCTTTTTCAAGCCTTTTTTCGCACTTATTTTAGCCATTTTCCAATCTGTGTGCCAAAAATGAAAATTTATTCAAGTTTTTCCAAAACTACTTCGTGAACTGCTGTCCAAAGGTCTTTTTTAATAAAATCAGGTTTGCATTGATTAAGATGTTTAAGCCCGTAACCTGTCTCTACCAAAATTGTTGTTAAACCAATTTTGTTTCCTGCTTCAATATCGCTTTTGCTGTCGCCAATCAAAAACGAGTTTTCCACTGAAATTCCAAATTCTGAAATTCCACGTTCAAGCATTAAAGTTCCGGGTTTGCGGCAAGGACTGTCTTTGAGGTATTTTCCAACTCCTTCAGTTGGGTGGAAAGGACTAAAAAAGAAGGCGTCAATAAAAGCACCTTCTTTTCCAAGTAATTTTTGAATTTGATTGTGCAGGTTTTCCACTTCTTTTTCAGTGTAAAAACCACGTGCAATTCCTGCCTGATTTGTAACGACAAGAACTTTGTAGCCATTTTCGTTTAAAAGCCGGATTGCTTCCACACTTTTAGGAATAAAAACCAAATCTTCTATTTTATGAAGGTAGTTTACTTCAACGTTAATCGTTCCGTCTCTGTCCAAAAAAACAGCTTTCAAAACGTCAAACCTTTGTTTTCAAAAGCTTGTTGTGCATTCATTCCTCCAAACTGTGAAATAATTACGTCGTCGTAGTAATCCGAAATTTTTGAGACCGTTTCAACAGTGATTTTCAGCTCGTTTTCGTCAAGATTTCTTCCTGCAACCGAATGGCTAAAAATAATTGTGTTGTCAAAAGCTAAGGAAAATCCGCCAAAGTGCATTTTTGCATTTTCCTTTAGTAAAAAATTCATTAACTCTTCTGTGATTTTTGCTCCGTAAACGACGTAGCACAAACACTCAACAATTGTTTCTTCTTCATCCCAGGGTCTGACAACCAATTGAACAACTGTTGAACCTTCGTAACCGATAAATCTTTCGCCTCCGTCAAACTCTTCAAATTTATCTCCAAAAATTTGCCTGATAAATTTTCTAACTCTGTTTTGTGTTTCTTTGATACTCATTATTTTTCTCCAAAAATTTATTTTTTTAGCCCTAACGAAAAGTTACAAAATTTGTTTTGGAAAAAAAACAGAAAGAAAAATATCCCTTAAAGTCAGCATTGACAAACAAAGCCTTTTTGGTTAAATTTCACAACTTATTTTTAACTTGGATTTAGGTTTGGATGAAAAATTACAAAATACTTCTTCAGGATGAACAAAGAAAACTACTCAAAGAATTAGACCTTAGCAGTTTAAAACTAAAAATTATTTTTGTTTCTGTGGCTTTTTTTTGTTTTACACTGCTTGGAATGATTTTTTTCTATTCCTCGCTCTACAGACAAAAATCTAAAATCCAAACCCTGACCACCGAAAACCAACTTCTGAGAAAAGAAAATTCATTGGTTGACAAGATAAAAATTGATTTTGACGAACTTAAAAAGCAAAAAAAAAACTTCTCGAAATTATTGAGGGTGAAATTGAAAGAATTAACCCTTCAAAAGAAGGTGCTGACAGTTTAGACGAAAAAGGTGAAGAGTTGGTAAATTTTTCAAACTCCAAATTACCAATTCTAAAACCAATTGACGGAAAAATAGTTTCTGCTTTTAACGAAAAAAACTTTGGCATAAAAATCAAACCAAAGGAAAGCTCTAACGTCATCGCTTCCGGAGAAGGGATTGTGGTTTTCACTGAAACAGTAAGCAAAACAAAAACAGTGATTATTGCTCACTCAAGCGGATATTTTTCACTTTACGCAAATTGTAGCGAAGTTCTTTGCAAGAAAAATGATAAAGTTAAACTTGCTGAAACAATCGCAAAAATTGACTTAAAACGAAAAGAAGTTGAAAATTATCTTTACTTTGAGGTTTGGAAAAACCAGACTTTTTTTAATCCTGAAAGTTTGTTTGTCGGCAGGTGAAAAATGAAAAAAGAAAAAAATACTGACTACCTGAAGTACACAGGGCTTGGAACTCAAATCGCAGCGACGATGCTGGTTTGGATTTACTTTGGACTTTGGCTTGATGAAAAATTTGAAACCGAACCTGTTTTTTTGCTTTTAGCAGTATTTTTGGGAACATTTTCGGCAGTTTATTTTACTTACAAAGCGGTTTTTGGAAATAACGAAAAGAAAAAATAAAATTAGCAGGCAGTTTTACCTGATTGAAATCCTGGTTTCGGTTGTTTTGGCTGCTGTTTCTTACTATTT
>JADZEA010000140.1 GCA_020850775.1 bacterium | reverse complement strand
TGAACTTGTTTGAAACACGGATTAAACAGATTTAAGGATTACCCGGATTTGTGAAGATTAAAGAGTTTGGTGTGAACTTGTTTGAAACACGGATTAAACAGATTTAAGGATTACCCGGATTTGTGAAGATTAAAGAGTTTGGTGTGAACTTGTTTGAAACACGGATTAAACAGATTTAAGGATTACTCGGATTTGTGAAGATTAAAGATTTTAGTGTGAACTTGTTTGAAACACGGATTAAACAGATTTAAGGATTACTCGGATTTGTGAAGATTAAAGATTTTGGTGTGAACTTGTTTGAATCACAGATTAAACAGATTTAAGGATTACTCGGATTTGTGAAGATTAAAGAGTTTGGTGTGAACTTGTTTGAAACACAGATTAAGCAGATTTAAGGATTACTCGGATTATGAACGGTGAATTAAAATATAAAGATATTACGGAAAAGATTATCGGTGCTTCTTTTGAAGTGCATAAGTTTTTAGGAAATGGTTTCCAGGAAGTGATTTACCAAAGGGCTTTAGCCTATGAAATGCAAAAAGCAGGGCTTGAGTTTTCCAGAGAAATTGAGCAGAATATTTTTTACAAAGACCTTGAAAAACCAATTGGAACAAGAAGAGTTGATTTTATTGTGGAAGGAAAAGTTTTGATAGAGTTGAAAGCTGCCATTCAATTGGAAGATGTGCATTTGACACAGACTCTTAACTACCTGAAAGTCTATAATTTAGAAGTTGGATTGCTTATCAATTTTGGAAGCAAAAGTTTAACTTTTAAAAGATTGGTGTTCTCAAACAGTGCAATCCGTTAATCTGCAAAATCCGTGTTTCAAACAAAAATTTTTTTCCCTGTCAAAATCATCCGTTTTGAGTTTTCTCTGTCGTAAGCACTTTTATCAAAATCACCAAAAACTTCTAAAATTTTTAACCCCGCCTGACCGCAAAGATTTTCCATTTCTTCTAAACTGTAAAGCCTGACCGACTCCACAAACTCGTGAGTTTTCCCGTTTTCCGTTAGCAGCAAAGTTTTCACAATCCGATTGTTTTCTATTTTTCGCTTTTGAATAAGTTTTATGTTTTCAATAGTTTGGAAATCCTGTTCAACAAGGTTTTTTCTGCTAAATCCTTCGTTCAGGTAATCAATCACAAATTTTCCGTCCGGTTTCAAACTTTTTGAAAGTGCCAAAAGTTGTTTCAGGTTTTCCGAAGTCTCCTCAAAGTAACCAAAACTCGTAAAAAGGTTAATCACAAAATCAAATTCATTTTCAAAAGGAATTTCTCTTGCGTCAGAACGAACAAAATCAAGTTTCAGGTTTTCGTTCTGAACATTTTTTTTGGCTTCTTTCAGCAAAGTTTCCGAAAGGTCAATTCCCGTAACCGAAAAGCCAAGTTTCGCAAGTTTAATGCTGTGCCTTCCGTTTCCGCAACAAAGGTCTAAAATTTTGCAGTTTGGATTTGTGAGGTAAGTTTGCAAAAATAAAATTGCATTTTGTGCGTCGGAATCGTCTCTGTGTTTGTAAACTTTGAGATAAAATTCGTTAAACCATTTTTGGTACCAGTTCATTTTTTAATTTCCAATAAAATTTTTGTTTCAGCCAAGAAGTTAAGTTCTGAAAAACTCTTGAAAAATCATTTCCAAAAATACAAAGTAAACCTTATCTTTTCAAACTTTTAAAACAGGAAGGTAAACTAAAGTGAAATCAATTTTTACACTAATTTTTCTTGCACTTTTTAATTTTGCAAACGCTCAAACAACTCCAACTTACGGCATTCGTGAAAAAAATACCGGGATTAAAGCATTCACTAACGCTAAAATTTTTGTTTCACCCGAACTAACCATTGAAAAAGGAACTTTAATCGTTGAAAACGGAATTTTAACTGAAGTTGGTGCAAGTGTAACAATTCCAAAAAGTGCAACCATTTTTGACCTTGCAGGAATGACCGTTTACGCAGGTTTTACTGATGTTTACACAAGTTACGGGCTTCCGCAAACCGAAAAACAAAAACCGGATTTTAACTCGTCACCAAAGTACGAAGGAACACGAACAGGCGGAAATTCCTGGAACGACGCAATTCACTCAGAAAAAAATTGGTGCGACAACTTCAAGCCAAAAACTGAAGACGCAAAAGCACTCAAACAGCTTGGTTTTACTGCCGTTCAATCCGCAAAAATGGACGGAATTTTTCGCGGTCGTTCTTGTGTGGTTTTTCTTGACGACGGTTTGCCAAACGAACTTTTTCTGAACCCAAAATCATCACATTTTTTAGCTTTCAACAAAGGAACTTCAAAACAGGAATTTCCAAGTTCAGTGATGGGAAGTATCGCTCTTCTTCGCCAGACTTTTTATGATTTTGATTGGTACAGCAAAGCTAAAAACGCTTACAAATTCAATCCAAATCAAAAAACAGTTGAGTTTAACTCAAGTCTTGAGAATTTTTCTAAAAATGAAAAAATGATTTTTGAAGCTGAAACGGAACTTTCAATCCTTCGTGCTGATAAAATTGCAAAAGAATTTGGTTTGAATTTTGTGATTGTTGGAAACGGCTACGAGTACGCAAAAATTAATGAAATCAAAGCTGCAAACTTAACTTTAATTTTGCCTTTAAATTTTCCTGAAGCTCCTTTGGTCAAAACGATTGAAGACGAACTTGACGCAACACTTGCAAACTTAAGGCATTGGGAAACAGCACCTTACAACCTTTCAATCCTTGAAAAGGAAAACGTAAAGTTTGCGCTGACAACTTACAAACTCAAGAAAAAAGAGGATTTTTTAAAAAACTTAAGGCTCGCAATCAAAAAAGGCTTAACGGAAAAAACAGCTTTGAAATCCTTAACAACAATTCCCGCCGAAATTTGTGGACTTTCGGATAAAATCGGAACACTTGAAAAAGGTAAGTTTGCTAATTTTATCGTTGCAAGCGGAAACATTTTTGAGGAAAAAACAAAGGTTTACTCGGTTTTCAGCAGAGGAAACGAGTGTAAAATCAATCCGATGCCGAAAACTGATTTTCGTGCAAACTACAGGTTAGAGTTTGAAAAAAACATTTTTGAACTTGCTTTAAAAGGTGAAACTGACGCAGTAAAAGGTGAAATTAAACTTGGAAAAGGTAAAAAACTTGAGCCTTTGACAGTTGAAGAGGATAAAATTTCGTTTTCCGTGAAAATTGACACCTTAGATTTGAAAGGAACTTTACGTTTTTCAGGCAGGAAAGAAAACGCTAAAATTTTTGGCTACGGAACTTTTGCAGACGGAACAAGGTTTTTGTGGAACGCAGAGAAGGTTTCAGATTTTGCAGCGGAGCCGGACACAACCAAAAAAGATGAGAAAAAAGATGAGAGACTTGCAAAAATCACTTTTCCGAACAAGGCTTTTGGCTTTGAAACCTTGCCACAAACAGAAAATGTTTTAATTAAAGATGCGACTGTCTGGACTTCTGAAAAGGAAGGAATTTTGGAAAACACGGACGTTTTGGTTCAAAATGGCAAATTTGCAAAGATTGGCAAAAACCTTCAGGCACCGCAGGGAATAAAAATTATTGACGCAAAAGGCAAACACGTAACGGCAGGAATGATTGACGAACACTCACACATTGCAATTTACGGCGGAGTGAACGAAGGAAGCGATGCAATCAGTTCAGAAGTGCGGATTGGAGACGTTGTAAATCCTGATGACATAAATATTTACAGGCAGTTGAGCGGAGGAGTTACAGTTTCGCAGCTTTTGCACGGTTCAGCAAATCCGATTGGCGGACAAGCACAAGTTATCAAACTTCGTTTTGGTTCAGGTGCTGAAGAAATGAAATTCAGAGAAGCTCCGCCAACGATAAAATTTGCTTTGGGTGAAAATGTAAAACAAAGTAACTGGGGCGATTTGAACACGATTCGTTATCCACAAACGAGAATGGGAGTTGAAACAATAATGAAAGATGAGTTCCAGACTGCACGGGAGTACGAGGCAAAGTGGAAAAGTTTCGGTTCTGCAAAAGACAAAGAAAAAATTGTTCCACCAAGAAAAGACCTTGAACTTGAAGCAATTTTGGAAATCCTGAACAAGGAAAGGTTTGTTCACTGTCATTCTTACGTTCAGACTGAAATTTTAATGTTGATGAGGCTTGCGGAGGAATTTGGATTTAAGATTCAGACTTTTACACACATTCTTGAAGGCTACAAGGTTGCTTCTGAAATGAAAAAACACGGAACGACAGCTTCAAGTTTTGCTGATTGGTGGGCTTACAAGTTTGAAGTTTACGATGCAATCCCGTACAATCCTGCTTTGCTTAGCGAAAAAGGAGTCGTTACTTCAATCAATTCCGACGACGCTGAAATGGGAAGAAGACTCAATCAGGAAGCAGGAAAATCGGTTCTTTACGGTGGAATGAAACAGGAAGAAGCGATAAAACTTGCGACAATCAATCCTGCAATTCAATTAAAAATTGATGACAAAGTTGGAAGTGTAAAAGTTGGAAAAGATGCGGACTTTGTGATTTGGAATGGTAATCCACTTTCGGTTTACACAAAAGTTTTGCAAACCTGGATTGAAGGCAAAAAATATTTTGATGTTGAACGCGATTTGGAGCTTCGCAAAGAAATCAAACGTGAAAAGAGTGCTTTAATCCAAAAAATCATTGAGAAAGGTGGTGGAAGTCCGGGTGCTTCTTTTAAAAATGATGAAGAAGAGTACGATTGTGAGGATGTTTTTGATTTTTGGAAGGTAGAAAGAGAGTAAACCTGAAAATCAATTTTTTACTTAGGCAAAGAACGATTTTTTTTGTAAATTTGATTTTTATCACGGGAAATTTGTGAAAAACTTCAAAGACTAAAAAAACTGTAAAACAGGAAAAAAATAATGGCTTTTTCATTTAAAAATATGTTTGTAAGTCAGGTTGCGATTGACCTTGGAACTGCTAACACGCTTGTTTACGTCAAGGGCGAAGGAATTATGCTTGATGAACCTTCGATAGTTGCTTACGATAAAAATGAAGAAATAATTGCAATTGGAAAGGAAGCACGCGAAATGCTTGGACGTGCTCCCGGAGAGATAAAAGTTATCCGACCTTTACGGGATGGAGTGATTGCAAATTTTGAAGCTACGGAACAAATGCTAAAAACTTTTATCAAAAAAGTTCAGGTTGTGCGACCAACAATCATAATTTGTGTGCCATCCGGAGTTACGGAAGTTGAAAGACGTGCAGTTCGTGATTCCGCTGAACGAGCAGGAGCAAAACTTGTAAAATTGATTTACGAACCAATGGCAGCGGCAATCGGAGTTGGGCTTGATGTTTCGCAACCTGTTGGAAATATGATAATTGACATCGGTGGCGGAACAACTGAAATTGCTGTGATTTCACTGAACGGGATTGTTGTCAAGGAATCAATCAAGTGTGCAGGCGATGAAATGGACAAAGCAATTTTAAATTATTTTAAGCGAAAACACAACCTTTTGATTGGTGAAAAAACGGCTGAAGAAATTAAAATTACGCTTGGATCGGCGATTGAACTCACAACAGAAACCAAAACTACAGTTAAAGGGCGGGATTTAATCGGAGGCGCTCCAAAAGTTAAAGACGTAACTTCCGAAGAAATCCGTGAAGCACTTGAGGTTCCAATTAAAAGAATTATTGAAGCAGCAAAACTTACGCTTGAAAGAACTCCTCCCGAACTTGCTTCGGATATTCTTGACAGAGGAATTATGGTTACAGGAGGCGGAGCATTGTTAAAAGGGCTTGATGAAAGGCTCAGGAAAGAAACTTCACTTCCAATTCACATTGCAGAAGACCCTTTAAAAGCTGTTGTACTTGGAACGGCAAGAGCTTTGGAAGACATGAAAAATTACGTAAAAATTTTATTCTAACCACACAAGAAAGCTAAAAACTTTTTTGTTAAACTCTAGCTCCAATAATTGAAAAATACTTTCACAAAAATCACCGAACTCTACAAGGAATACTTTGTTTTAGCAGTTTTACTCTTGGTTTCAACTGTTTTGATTTTTTCAAACTCTAACCAGCAAATTGCAAAATTCAGGGTTTACACGCTTGGAATCATTGTTTCTTTGCAGGAAAAAGCAATTTGGATTCCAAAAATTTTAAATGCAATTGATGAAAACAAAAAGTTACGTGAAGAAAATTTCCGGCTTTCAATTGAACTGAACAAGCTAAAATTTGCAAAACTTGAAAATGAAAGGCTCAGAAGGCAGCTTCATTTTGTTGAAACGACAAATTTTGAGTTAATTTCCTGTGAAGTTGTTTCAAAAGGGGTTTTAAGCTCTGTAAATTCAATTGTAATTAATGCAGGAGCTAAAAATGAAGTTAAAATTGACATGCCAATTGTTACGGAGAATGGGCTTGTTGGAAAAATTGTCAGTGTGAGTTTGGATTATTCTCTTGGACAGTTGCTTTTGGACAATAATTTTAAGGTTGGAGCAAAGGTTCTTGGTGCAAATATTACAGGAATTTTAGCTTGGAAATCAGGAAATATTTGTGTTCTTGAGGACATTCCAAAGTCAGTTGAAGTAAAAGTTGGTGATGAAGTTTTTACTTCTGAGCTTGGAACAATTTTCCCAAAAAATATTAAAATTGGAACAGTTACCAAAGTTGAAGTTCCTGAAACTAATATTTTACAGTACGTTGACGTTACTACTTCAGTAGATTTTTTACGCTTGAGAAACGTTTTTCTCATCAAAAGTGAAAAAAATCTGAATCAAAACGACTTAGATTTTTAAGGTTTAAATGTTTCAGGAATTTTGGCGAAATCAAACTTTTAAAGAAAATTTAAAATGGTTTTCTACTTTTTTACTGGTTTACTTTGTTCAGATTTTCACTTCTGAAATTGCAAAAATTGGCAATGCAAAACCAGATTTTTTACTTGCTTTTTTGTTTTTTTATTCGGTTTACAACTCACAAACAAAAGCTACTTTTGCAGGTTTTTTAGCAGGGCTTTCAGAAGACATTTTTTTAACGCAGTTTGTAGGTTTGATGGCTTTTTCCAAGACGATTGCTGGTTTTTTGTTCTACTATTTTTCAGGAAAAAAACACAACCTTCTTTATTTTTTAGGTGGATTTTTTGTTGTGGCAGTTATCCATTTTATGATTTTTGATTTTGTTTATTTAAGCAATAATTTTTTGGGAATTGGTGAGATTTTGTTAAAGTTTGTGTTACCAAATTCTGTTTATTCACTTGCACTTTCGCTTTTGTGGATACTTTTCAGGCAAACGAAAAGGTAGTTAAAAATAGAAAATTAAACTAAAAAAACTATCGGCTAAAATTACTGTAAAAATTGAAGCGACAACGGAAGAAGTTGTAACTTTTCCAACTCCTTCAGCACCACCTTTGACACTGATTCCAAAAAAACAACCAACAATCACGATAATCCAGGCAAAAACAATGCTTTTAGTAAAACCGGTCAAAAAGTCTTTAACCATTAAAACTTTGAGAGTTTCGGAAAAGTAGGCGTTGAAACTCAGGTCAAGGTAAAAATAACCAACAATAAAACCTCCAATTATTCCAATCACAACGGAAAGGACAGAAAGTAAAGGCATAATAACTGTTATCGCATGAAATTTTGGAACAAAAATGTAACGAATCGGGCTGATTGCCATTGTTTTTAGTGCATCAATTTCTTCTGTAACTGTCATTGTTGCGATTTCCGAAGCAATTGCTGAACCGCTTCTTCCCGCTAAAATTATTGCTGTGATTAGAGGTCCCATTTCACGTGTCATTGAAATTGCAATCAAGTCTGCAACGTAAATATTTGCTCCAAACTGGCGAAGCTGCTCTGCTGATTGCAAGGATAAAATCAAGCCAATCAAAAGCGAAATTAAACTCAAAATTGGCAAAGAGTTCACACCAATTAAAATGCTTTGTTGGATAAAAGAGCCTTTTCGCTGCCCTTTTTTATCAAAAACCCCAACAATGCTCCAGTAAAAAATATCTGAAACAAGGTAAAGTAAATCTTTTAAACTTTGCCAAAACACGAGAAAATTTTCGCCCAAAGCCTCAAAAATGGTTGTTTTTTCTGTTGTAATTTCTGTTGTTTTTTGTGTAAAAGTAAATGTTTGAATGATTTTTAAGACTTCATCTTTTGAATTGATAATTTTGATTTTTACTTGTTTTGCTTGTGCCAAAGATTGAATTTCATCAATGCAAGCGACTCCGGAACTATCAATTTTTTCAAGTTTTGCGAAGTCAAAAACTAACGAGCCTTTTACTTTTTCCTTTAAAAGGTTAGTAAAAAACTCAAAACATTTTTTGATTTCTGTAAAGGTGAGTTCACCTTCAAAAGCAATAAAATCATCGTTAGAAACAAGGTTAAGCATAAAATTCTTTAAAAAATGAGTGAGAAACGTAACTGTAAAATATTTTCAAAAGATGCTTTTTTATCAGCGTCTTGTTTTTTAATTCGGTTGGTGTAGTCAAGCGAAACATTTTTTATCAATTTAAAATTGACTTGGGTTTCCCAATCGTAAGACTTTTTTTTGTTTTTATTAAAAGGCAAAATGACATTGAACTCATTATTAATTGTGAGTTTGGAGAAAGGTTTCAGTTCGTTTAAAAATGAAAGTTCAAAACCTCTGATTTTACTGTTTGGAATTGTTGTGTAAAGGGTGTCAACAGAGGAATTTTTTGTGAAAGTGTCTTTATTAAAAGTTTGTGAAAAACCAAAACCACCACGAATATTAATGTTAGTGTTGATAGTTTTGATTACGTTGATGTTTAATCCAATACCTTCTTCAAGCCTCAAGGGGAAAAGGTAAGGGGAAATTTTTGTTCTTTCAGTGTTTAGCTCAATTACTTCATGGTTTCCATCAACTTTTCTAATATTTTTTAATGTTGTAAAATCTTCGTACTGATTGAAAATTTTATTTGTAACATAAAATCTGCTGTAAATCCCAAGTTCCCGTAAGTATAAAAAATTCCTTGTAAGCCTGATAATTCCAATATTTTTTAATCTGAATTCATCCCTTGTAAGTTTTAGATGAAAGTTCTCTTCTTTGGTGAAACTTTCATCAAGTAAAAGTTTTGATTGAAAGAAAAAAGGGTCTTTTTCAAACTTTGCGTTTATGTCTGTTTGAAGTGAGATAGTAATTGTTGTGGTTGAGTTTTTGTTTAAATCGTCTTTTTGGTTTATAAGTTGAGCATTTCCATAAATTGCACGGAAAATTTTCCAATTTTTGTTGAGTTTTACATCACTTGAAGCAACTTCAAGAATTCCGGAACCAATAAAATTCTTTTCTTCATCAAAAATGATTGTCATTTGAGTAAGCTCACC
Organism: bacterium; assembly: GCA_020850775.1. Taxonomy (GTDB): domain Bacteria; phylum CLD3; class CLD3; order CLD3; family CLD3; genus JADZEA01. The sequence goes on along the minus strand of JADZEA010000140.1, from coordinate 2,338 downwards.
GCTAAGTAGCTGAATTGTCGCAAAGTTTTGGTAAGTGTTCGGTGCTTCGTTAGCTTTGATGATTTTATAAAGTCCCGGTGGTAAAATCCAAACTCTTAACTTTTGTCCAAACCCTTCTTCAAGTCCAGTTCCTTGCCTGTATTTTACAAGCTCGGGAAGTTTGTAAATTTCATAAGTTTCGTTTAATTGATTTCGTGTTTGGTCAATAATATTTATAATCAAGCTGCTCCAAATTGGGTTAACAATGGTAGTTTTTCCATTCGTAACTTTAATATTATCAATTTCAACACCTTGTCCTTTTTGCTGTTCGCCAATTTTAATTCTGTAAATTCCCGATTTAAGTTTGATAATTTTTCCCATTTCCTGGTCTTGTAAAACTTTTCCATCTTCAAAATAGATTTTAAAGCCATCTTCAGTTCCGTTATCGGTCATTATCGGAAGTAAAATTCCACCTTCATCAAGTTTGTAAGAAGGATTTAGAGTTTTCTCCTGGACAATTGGATTTGGAACTAACCAGGTTGTCGGGCTAACTTCACCTAAAATTTCAGCATTGTTTGCATTAAAAATAATTTTTACGTTCTTGGTTTGTCCTTTTTTAAGCTCTACCAACACAAAATTAAAATTAGTTTTATCACGGCTTTGGTCAATTCCAAAAATTTTGTAGTCGCCGGCAGGTAAAATCCAAACCGATTTTGTAGAGAATTTTTCCTCGTGTTCAGTGCTTGTTAATGTTTTTCCGTCAGGAGTCAGGATTTCAAACTCAACATCAATTTCATTTTGGAACTGGTCAAAAGTTTGGATAATCAGTCCACATTCCAAGTCATTGTAAGTTTGTGAAAAAGCTAAATTTTGGGCAAAAAAGAAGGCTAAAAAAAATAAACGTAATTTTTTATTTTGCATTTTCTTTTTCCTTTTTTGTTTTCTCTAAAGTTTCAAGATGAGTTTTAATCTTTTTAATAAAAATCTCAGTTTGCTTTTCTAAAATTAAACTTAATTGTCTGACTAAAGCAGAGGATTCAGAGTTAAAAAGTTCCTCAATTACATCAAATTTGTGTTGTTCAATTACGGCTTGTGAGTTTGAATCAATTAACTTTAAGGTCATTGCAAGATGCGCACCACCAAAATTTCCTGTGTCATATTTTTCGATAGCATCAATGCTTCCGGCAAGTTCAAAATCAGGTGAATCAATAAAATCTTTTCTAAATTCTTCAAAAAGCGAGTAAGAAGCAATTTGATTTTCTACAACGTCAGTAATTAAAATATTTGGTCTTGCAACCCAAAGTTCTTTTGAGTAGTAGCGAAGTTGATACTGTGAAGTTCTAAAAACGATTTTGTTGTCTTTATCGTAGATTGGCTGGATTTTGAATTTTTGGACACGTACTTTGTAAGAAAAAGGCTTTTTGACTTTCAAACTTTCGTTAATCTGTGGAGTGTAATCAAAAAGGTAATAATTCTTTGCCAAACTTTTTGGTGTGGAACATTGAATTAAAGTTAAAAATAAAAAGCAAAGGCTAATTTTCAAAAGTGTCTTCATCGTTGGTTCCTCTCCAAATTGTTGAAGGGTTTTCTTTAATAACTCTTGTAAATTCATCAAAATTTTCTAACCCTTTTTTGAGACTTTCTGTTGCGTCAATTATGTTTGCCTGACTTTGGGAAACTGTTTGGTCAACTGTTTTAAGTGTTTTTTTGAGTTGGATTAAAGTTGCATTCAGTTCTTTTGAAATAGTTGCAAAATCAACATTTTTTAAGTTTGTAGTTGTTGAATCAAGGTTTGAAACAATGTGTTTAACTTCTTTTGAGGTTGCAAGCGTGTTGAAATTTTCTATTGTTTTGTTGAGTGAGTTTGAAGTTTGCGTCAGGCTTTCAGTTAGTTCTGAAATATTTTGGATTGAAGTTTGGATTTGAGTTTCTTTAGAGTTAAGGATGTTGTTCAGAGTTTTCATTGCTTCGGCAGATTCACCAATAAGTTTTGCAATATTTTCCTGGTTTTCTTTTCCTGTCATCAGAGAAAAATTATTCAAAACAGTTTCTAATTTTTGTGTAATAATTTCAGCTTTTCCGCTGATTGAATCAAAAAAAGATTCTCCTGAAGCAATAAAATCATTTGGTGAAAGCACTTCTGCTTGGTTTGTTCCACCTTGCAACTCAACGATTTTAAGCCCTGTAATTCCAAGAGTTAGGAGAACCGCTTTTGTGTCTTTTTTAATTTTGGTTTCATTTTTTATACTAACTTCAATAATTATTGATTCCACATCTTTTGGGTCAAGAGCAATATTTTCCACTCTTCCAATTGGAATTCCGTTGTACTTAACTTGTGAACCAATTTCAAGACCTTGGA
>JADZEA010000139.1 GCA_020850775.1 bacterium | reverse complement strand
TGGTTTTGGCTCTGAAAGGCAAGCGTAAACTGAAAAATAAACAAAAGTAAAAATTGCTAAAACCTTAAAAGGGTGTTTTTTTCTGACAAAAGTAAAGAAGCCTAAAAAAGCAAAAAAGTAAATCCCAAAATCAAAAATGAATTGGCTAATCAACAGAACAACCTGTAAAAATCCAATTTTCCCTCTGTAAAAAATCGTAAAAACTGTCTGAAAAACGCCTTTGGTAACGTAGGTATCGTAAAGTGAGGTTTCCCAATCTTTATTACAGGTAATAATTTTACTCAATTTTTTTTCAGGCAAAAATGAGCCTTTAAAACCTTCAAAAGCATTTTCTATAATTTTTTCAGGATAAATTTTTAAGACTCCAATAAAATTTTTTTCCAAAAACGGCTCTTCGTAGTAAAATTTTTGTTCGTCAAGCAAGTTGTCAGCAACTCTTCGTAAAAATATTTCCGTTTGCCTGTACTGTGTAAACTCAAAGTAACCAAGAGCAAGATAATTTCTAATCAGCCAAGGAAAAAGAGTTAAAAAATAAATAAAAATGATTGTCAAAGTTAGCCGTGGTGTTCTCGGCAAATCTTTTCTGTGGTAAAAAATCAAAGTGAAAATTGCAACAAAAAAAAAGTAGTAACCAATTGGTTTACAAAGAGTTGTAAGTCCTAAAAACAGAGAAGCAACCGCCATTTTTCTGACTGATTTTTCTAAAACTGCTTCTGAAAAGTAAAGGCTAAAAAACAGCAGTAAGTTTAAAAAAACTGTTTCAGGTAAAACAAAAACCGAGTAAGTAGCAGTCAGAAAATCAAAAGCGAACAAAAAGCCGGCGATTTGTGAGGTTTTTTCGGAAAGAAATTTTTGCGTAATTTTATAAACCAAAACACAGGACAAAGCTGAAAGTATCACCTGAAAAATCACAAACACAAAAATTTTATTTGTAAAAAACAGGAAAAAAGCCAAAATAAGTGGGTAAAGTGGTGTTTTTGCAAAATCTAAGACTGTTCCGTTAGCTTCGGAAGAAAAAGTTTGGTAGTTAAGTAAGCTGTGAGCAATTTGTTTGTAGTTTTGTGCTTCAAGATTTACGAGCATTAATTTTTCGTCAAATCCCGCAAGCAGTAAAAGGAAAAGCCGGAAAGCCAAAGCTACAAGGAAAATTTTCAGCCAGGTTTTCAATACAAATTTTTGCAAAATCAATGGTTTAATTTTCATAAAAAAGGAAAGTTTTATCGTACGGAAAAATAAAGATGCCATTTTTTAATGGCATCTTAGCAGTTAAAAATTACTTTCCGAAAAGTGTTGTTCCTTCGGACTTCAGGTCTCTACAACCTTGAATAACTCTTTCAATCATCGATTTTTCAGCAAGTTTCAGGTAAGCACGAGGGTCATAAATTTTTTTGTTTCCGACTTCGCCTTCAATTTTTAAAACTCCGTCATAGTTTTTGAAAAAATGATCTACAATCGGACGGGTAAAAGCGTACTGAGTGTCAGTGTCAATGTTCATTTTTACGACACCGTAATTGAGTGTTTCGTGGATGTCAGAGATTTCGGAGCCGCTTCCACCGTGAAAGACTAAATCCATTTCAGCATTTTTACCAAATTTTTGCATTACAGCATTTTGCCCTTCACGTAAAATTGCTGGTTTAAGTTTTACGTTTCCCGGTTTGTAAACACCGTGAACATTTCCAAAAGTTGCTGCAAACATAAATCTCGCACCTTTTACTTCGCTCAAAACTTCCGCAACGTAAAGCATGTCTTCGGGAGTAGTGTAAAGTTTTTCAGCAGGTGAACCTTCGTTGTTTACTCCATCTTCTTCTCCACCAACGACTCCGGCTTCAACTTCCAAAATAATTTCATTTTCGGCACAAACTTTCAAAAGTTCAACTGCAATTTTCATATTTTCTTTGAGTGGTAGTTCGCTTCCGTCAAACATGTGAGAATTAAAAAGATTAGGTAAACCTTTTGCACGCCTTTTTCTTGTTTCTTCTATCAAAGGGTTAACAAAAGATTCAAGTTTTGGGGCTGTGCAATGGTCTGTGTGTAAAGCAACAAAAACATCGTATTTTTCAGCGACAAGGTGAACGTGCTGTGCGATTGAAATTGCTCCAAGCGAAGCACTTTTCAAAGCTGTTCCTGAAGCAAATTCTCCTCCGCCTGTTGAAACTTGAATAATTCCGTCGGATTTCATCTTTGCAAAAGCTGCAATTGCTGCGTTTGCTGTTGTCATTGAAGTTACATTGATTGCCGGATACGCAAAACCGTTTTTTTGTGCGTTGTCAAGCATTTTACAGTAGGTTTGATAATTGGCTACTGGCATTTTGGTTTCTCCTTAAATTTTTACAGAAATTATTTTTTACCTAAAAGTGTAATTTTAATTTAACAAAAAACTGCTTTGCAGCAAAAACAAAAAGGGTATGATTTTTAAGTAAAATTAGTTTGAGTAATCAATCCACTGAATCACTTTCCACAGTTCCGTTGGCTTTTTTCTAAAAGTAAAGTCAGCCGTTCCCTGTAAAAGTTGCGAATCAAGTTTTAGACTGAAACTTGTAACTATTGTAGCAATTGAATCGCCTTTGTTTCCAAATTCAAGTGCTTGCAGAGAATCAAAGTAAATCACACCTAATTCATTAAAAGTCAAATTAATGTTGTTAAAAATACGAAAAAGCCTTCCTGTAGCACGTAAATCATTTTCTCTTCCCCAATTAAAAGTTCCCGGGTTTTCCGGGTCGTTGTAAATAAATTTAAAATTTTCATCTAAAAGTTCACTGTAAAGCAAAGAATCACGTGTGTTGTAGGCGGTTTCAAAATCTTTTAGAACTGTTTCAGGAGTGTAAGCTCCAAAACGGTTGTCAGTTTTGTCAGAAACAATTCCTTGTTCCGGCGAAAAAGGGTTTTCACAGGAAAGTAAGGTTACCAAAAAAACTAAAAGCCAAATTTTCATTTTAAAGCCTTGCTGTTTAGGACAAGTGCTTTGAGCGAGGTCCAGGTTTTTTCGTTTGAGTTTGTTGTAGCATCTTTCCACTGAACAATTTTCCACTTGTCATTTTTTAGCTCCAAAGTAAACTCGGAGTAGCCCAAAAAAGAGCTTGCAGGTTCTTCTTCAGAGGAATAAGAGTAGTCAAAAGTGATTTTGTACTCAAATTTTACAAGTGCATTCTGGCTTGAAAATTTTTGGTACTCAACGTTTGCAGTATCAATTTTTATGTTTGAGTTTTGGTTTCCGGCGTCAGAAAAAAAACGGTTTACAAAGTTGTTTTCACTGTCAAAGCTCCAATTTTCGAACGAAAAATCCGTTGTTTTAGAAGGCTTAAAAATAAAAGTTGAGTCAAAAAGTTGCAGGTAAAAAGTTGGTTTTTGTTGTTTAAAAGCGTTTACAAGATTGTGCAAAACGTCTTCCTCATCGGATAGATTTCTAAAATTATTTCCAATTCCTTCGGGATTTTGTGCTTTTCTTGTGTCAAAAGGATTTGAGCACGCAAGCAAACAAACTGCTAAAAAAAGAATTTTAAGAAGGCTTTTCATTTTTAGTTTTCGATTAGTTTAAAGGTTTTAATTTCCGGAAAATCTGCTAAAATCTGTTTTCCAAGCCTCACTGCCTCGTTTCGTGAACCACTTTCTTCGTTTACCAAAACAATGTTTAATTTTTGTGAATTAATATTTTTTTCCTGAACCAAAGCATTGTAACCTTTAGCAGTAAGCATTGATTGTAGTTTTTTTGCGTTAATTTCACTTTCAAAAGCACCAACCTGAATGGAAAATTTTGAGACTTCGGTTACAACCTGGTTAACATTGTCAATTAGTTTTGCAAATTCTGAATTTGGAAACTTCTCTAAAAATACTGCTGTTTCTTTTTTTGCACTCCCGAAATCTTTAATTGTGTAAAAGTAATAAATCAAATCAAATTGTGTTTGCTCGGCAAATTTTGAATTTGGGTATTTTTTGAGAAATTCAAGCAAGAAATTTTTAGCTTTTTCTCCATCATTTTCAAGTCTGTAAGCTAAAAAAAGGCTTAGTTCAGTGGAATAATTTTTTAGTGTGGAAAAATCGTTTTTAGCAGTTTCAAAATCACCTTTTTCAATAGTTTGTAAGATTACTTCGGGAGAGACTGAAGCAAAAAGATTTTGAAAGGACAAAAAAATTAAAAATGAAAGTTTAAGAAATTTCATTTTTTTACTTTGTTTGTTGAATAATGTCTCTTTTATCTATAATTTCATTTTGGGAAGTCTTGAAGAAAAATCCTAAAGCCATTCCAACAACGATAATTACAGTAGCAATGGTTACGTAACGTTTAATGTTCTGTTTTCTTCCTTGTTGTGTTTGGTGTGCGAAAGCAGATCTTCTTTTATGAACATTTTGAGACACCATCAATGTAACTTTATTTTTAAACTTATTTTCATTTTTGATGCGTTTGGCAATGTTGTAAGCTTCTTCGTCGTTTACCAAAACTTCAAATTCAATTTTATGGTTAGCATTGTAATTATCCCATTTTAGAATAATTTTTGCTTCGTCTTCGAGGGTATCTACAGTTTCAACAGCAAAGACTTTTTTTTCTTTACCTTTGATTACAAGTAAATCAGGTGCCTGCCCTTCCCAATCATCAGGTTTATTTTGATAATCAGGAATAATTGATGAATAGACTCTATAACCACGTCTTGAATATCTATCCGCTAAAAACACTATTAAATTTTCTATTCCCACTTTGCGACCTAAAAAATTTTGTAAAGAAAATTATTTTAAAAGAGCTTTAATACTGCCCCAGGTAGAATGAATTCCTGCAATAATTCCAACAGGTAAACTTTTTGATTCTAAAACACTTCCACTTTGGCTCATTGCTTCAATTCTGTAGTAAAAAACTGCAGAAGAAGGTTTTGGCAATGACCTAAAAATTTCACTGTCAACAAATTCAAATGAACTTTGCCCGTTTACATAAATAACAGTTCCAATAACTGTGTAAAAATTTTCATCCGAACTTCTTTTAATTTTAAATTCTTTTAAGTTGTTAGAACTGCTTATTTCCCACGCTAATGTAACTTTACCACTTCTTGCATCATAAATCCCATTGCAGTAATTAAAAATATTACCTGCAATTGCAAAAAATGCGAATGTAAGAATCATTAAAAATGATAAAATATTCTTTTGGCTAAAAAACAAATTATTCACTTCCTTTATTTTGGTTCTACCAAGAGGAATTAATATTTAACTCCTCTTGTAAACACTTTTTAATTAAGACTTAGTCTGCGTTCTTAGTGTTTTGAACATCAGTTCTAATATCTTTTGCCATTTTTTGCAATTCAAGCATAGCTTTTCTTACTCTCGTTCCTGCTGCTTTATTGCTCTTTTCATAAAATTTTGAAAAATCACCTTCTAATGATTCTACAAAACTTTTTAGATTACCGTACTTACTCATCTCATTGTCTCCCCAATTATGATTTGTTTAAAACGTTAATTACAATTCCAAAAATAATTAATATTTAAGGTAAATCAAGAAAAAAGTCTTTACGAGTCGCCCTAAAACCATATTTTTTTTGGGTTTTTCCTTTTTTCCCTTAAAAAAACTATAATTTTACCGCTCTCCTGACATCCCAATCTGAATTTTTAAGCAATTTTACAGACTCTTCAAAAGGTTTGCTTAGCTTTTTCATCACAATTGATACTTTTAAATTTTTATCAGATTTCTCGTAAAGCTCTTTTGCTTCCTCTTCACTAATTTCCAAAATTTGCCTCAAAATCCGTAAACTTCTGTCCACAAGTTTCGCGTTTGACGGCTTCAAATCAATCATCAGGTTCTCGTAAACTTTACCCATTTTTATCATCGCTCCAGTTGAAACCATGTTCAAAACAAGTTTCGTCGCTGTTCCTGCTTTCATTCGTGTTGAACCTGTTACAACTTCAGCACCAACTTCAACCAAAATGTAAACATCCACCTTTACAAGTTCTTTCGCTTCCCTGTTACAACTAAAAAAAATGGTCTTAGCCCCGCTTTCCTTAGCTTTTTCCAAAGCACCAAGAACGTAAGGTGTCGTGCTTCCAGCTGCAATCCCAAAGACAACATCTTTCTCACAAACCTTTCGCAAAAAAATTGACTCTGCTCCGTCTTCTTTTTTGTCCTCTGCTCCTTCAACCGATTTTACCAACGCTCTCTCTCCACCTGCAATTATTCCCTGAACAAGCTCACTCTCAACTCCAAAAGTCGGCGGACACTCCGAAGCATCCAAAACTCCAAGCCTTCCGCTCGTTCCTGCTCCAACGTAAAAAAGTTTTCCACCATTTTTGAAAGCCTCGTAAACCAAATCAATCGCAAAAGAAATATTTTCAAGTTCCTTTTCAACTGCAAAAGCAACAAGTTTATCCTCTTCATTAATTATTTTTGCAATCTCAAAACTACTTGCAAGGTCAATTTTCATCGAGTTTTGGTTACGTTTTTCTGTTGCTAAACTCCCTCTGTCCATTTTTTCC
>JADZEA010000138.1 GCA_020850775.1 bacterium | reverse complement strand
TTACCTGAAAAAATTAAGTTTTCCACTTTACAGAATTTAATCTAAACTTTAAGAAAAAAGTTTTGGTTTTTACTTATTTTTTCACTTAAATTCCTCAAAAACTAAAAACGGAAGAAACCTATGAAAACTCAACTGGTTTTAATTGTTTGGCTTAGCCTCGCAACAACAGTTTTTGCCAGAAGCAAAAACTCCGCAAACCCTTTAAGTAATCTTAGCACCAAAGTCCGAAGTGAATTAATTCCTTTCCTGACCGATTCCACAGAACAAATTATTTTAAATCCGTCTAAAGCAACTTTCTGGAACAAAGAATTTCTAATCTGGAACAGGCAAACGCAGCTTTCTGGACTTAAAAAACTTAACGACCAAAAAATCTTTTTCAATTTTAGCTTTAACAGTGCTGCTAGCGAAAAAGATGTTTACTTTGAAAATGAAAACAAAATCTCGGATTCAAATTCTTCAGATGACAATAAAATTAATAACAATGGAATTTACGAGAGAATTGACAATAATTTTTCGGGAAGATTAGTTTGGATTTCAGAGAACGGAAAATCTTTTGGGATTTTGGGAGCTTTCTCTAATTCTACCGATAAAAATGAAAAAGATTTTGTCGCAACCGCAACAACACTTTACAAATTTTCGCCATCTGACTCAACAGCTATGGAAAATGTTGTAATTGACAACACACAAAATGACCTGAAGACTTTTGGGTTTGGTTTTGAATTTAACACGGTAAAAAATGATTTTGAGTGGCTGAATTTAGTTTGGCTTGAAAGAGAAAATTCCGATTTGAAAAGAACAGTCAGGCAAGACAAAGAAGAAAACATCTGGCTTTTTGAGGAAGAAGAAACTTTAACCCAAGAAAAAATAAAACTTTCAACTGACGAAAAAGAACACAAAAACTACACAAATCATTTGCAATTTTCGTCTTACCTGAAAAATAAACTGGATTGGTTTGCTAATGATTTTGGCTTTTTGAAAGTTAGCGGAAAGTTTCAGGCAAAAGAAAAAAATAAAAATGAAATAGTTTATTCGGTTGAGAATTTTAAAACCGTCAATTCTTCCGTTGCCTTTGACAGAAATTTTGAAGGTGAGACTACCGACTTTGACACAAATGATTTTTCTGAACTAAGCCTTAGCTTTGGCTACGTTTTAAAATCAAAATCCAGCAACTTAGATTTAATGTTTGGACTTGTTTCTGATTCCAAATTCTTTCAAAACAAAAGTAAAAACACAAACTCAAATTTCGTTTACGATTCTGAAGCACAAAACGAAGATGAGCTGTTTTATTTAAACCAAAACACCGGTAATTTTGAAAGAAATGGATTTAGCCAAAATTTTACGCCTCAAATTCACATTGATTACGAACCGGAAAAATGGATTTCAATCTACGGAGGAATGACCTGCAGCTTGGCTTTTTCCAAAGATTCTATTAAAAATACTATAGTCAACACCAAGAATAATTTCACAGAACCTGAACAAATCTCTAACGACAACTTTTACGATTACAACATAAAAAATTTTTCAACCGCAAACAGCATTTATTCGGGTTTTATTCTAAAACACAAATCAGGTTTTAGGTTTGACACCATTTTCAACGGAAATATTTTAAGTTACAGAAATTGGCTGTTCAAACTAAGTTATCACTATTAAAAGGGAGGTTTTTCAAAATGTTAGCTCTTATTTTTACTTTATTCCTTAACGGTTTTCTTTTTGCTCAAAATTTGGAAGAAACAGGAAAATTCAACTCTGACCCTTTGGTTAGCTCCTTAAACGTGCCTTTTGGTTTTAAAAATTTCGTGCAGGACTCAGCAACTCAAATTTTACTTCTTCCAGCAAAAGGTGCGGGTTACTCAAAAAGTTTCTTTTTTGGGACTTACTCTCCAACAATTTCCAAGCAAAATCAAGACGGCAATAAACTTAAATTCAGTGATTACCCTTCTTTTTCTTTTTCTTCCCTGCAAGGAAAAGGCGACACGAAATGGCTTTGGAGGTTAGACAACGAAACCAATTATTTTACCTTTGACAACTTTGATAAAAACGATAAAAAACATGATTTAAGATCTTACCCAAACAGCTACGATTCCACTTTCGCAATTACAACAACCGATAAAAATTCAAAGAACAAGGAGGTTTTGACAAGGTTCAAGATTTTGAAAATCAAAAAAACAAAAACAGGAGGTTCTTCCTACGGAATTTTTGCAACGGCAAATTTTAAAAAAAACAAAAACAGAACTGAAACCGAATTTAACAAAGTTATTTTTGACCAGTCTTACGATGAACGGAAATATTTTTCTGAATACCAGAATCTTGATAAAAACAAAACCGATTCAGAAAACTCACGTTTTGCTTTGGGCTTTGAATTTTCCAAAAGCAAAAAGCATTCGGATTTTAAAACAGAATTAAGTTACAGTTACACAAAAAGAAATTTTTTCCAAAGTATTGGCTACCATTTTTTAGATAACGACACAACCTGGTATTTTGGAAACACAACTGACACAACAATTTCAATTAACAAAACGGACAACACTTTTGAGAAATTTTCTAAAAGCAATCCTCACACATTGAACCTGAAAACTTACTTCCAAAAGAAAACCGATTGGCTGCAAAATGGCGACAATTTATTTTTTGACCTCAATGCCTCTTACATTTTGAATTCAAAATTTACCTCTAAAACTGATGTTGCTTTTCTTACAACCCGAAATTATGACAGTGAAATTTCCACAACAGATTCTTTGGCTGAAATTGAGAATTCAGAAGGCAACGAAAATTTTTTGGGAGTTAATTTTAAAACAGGTTACGTTCTGCCAAAACAGAAAGATGACATTTTTTTCCTGACAGGTCTAAGCACTGAAATGGAAATTTCTTCCTACGATGGTCTCAGGTCAGAGCAGGAAACCGTGTATTTTGGCGAAACTGAAAAAACTGACCTTTACCAAACAAAGTTAATTATTCCTTTTTACACGAATTACACTCCAACAAACTGGTTTTCGGTTTTTGGTGGCTTAAACTATCATTTTACTTACAAACACAAAAAAACTACCTCAAAGGGTTCCACGGACATTGGCGATACTTTTTACCCGGGAAATTTTAATTTACACAAACGCAAGACTGTTGAAACAGAAAATACTTTCGGTACTTCTACAAATTTTTATCTTGGAATGACGCTTCGCCACAAATCAGGCTTGGTTTCACACGTTGCTTTCAATGGAAATTTTGGAGATTTCAACAACTGGAACATTTCATTGGGTTATTTATTCTAATTTTTTGTTGCCTTTGTTTGGTTTCAAGAGAGAAACATTCTAAAATTTAAACAGGATTTTTGAAATGAAAAATTTGATTTTTGCTTTGGTTTTTACACTTTGTGCAGGTAATCTTTTTGGACAAGATTCAAAGCATACAATTGGAATGTCTGCATCATCTACTTCGGGAGTTGGATTAAGTTACAAGTACAGAATTGATAAGGATTGGTCAGTAAAAACAAATTCATTAATAGTTCTCAACGCTCCTGGCTGCTGTGATTCAGGTGAATTTTCATTTTTCGATGTTGGAAGCGAACTGCAATTTAATCTTTACCGAACTAAATGGTTACGACTTTATTTACTTGCCGGAGGTAGTTATTGGTTTATAGAAAACAGATACGAAGAAACAATTTACCCTGAAGATCCAAATGCTCAGCCAATCAGCAGAATTGATAAAGATATTTACCATAACCTCACGATTGGAAATTTTTTAGGAATAGAATTAATTGCATTTAGGCACATCTGCTTTAACGTAGATTTTGGTCATTTTTATTATGCTGAATTAACCAATCTTAAAAGCAATGAGTTTGGAATTGGGGTAGGAATTGGATTTGGTTATACTTTTGGTCAATAACAATTTTTGCTTTGGTTTTTTATTGCAGTCGTAACTCCACAATTTTACAGAATTTAATCTAAACTTTTGGAAAAAACTTTTGGTTTTTAGCCCGCTTTTAATTTAAATTGCTTAAAAACTTAACCTTAAACGGAGGAAAAAACCATGAATTTCAAACTGTCCTTACTTGCTTCGCTCAGCCTCGCAACAACAGTGTTTGGCTTTGATTACAAACCAAACACTAAGCCTTTTGAAGTAAGAATCCCGCAGGAAACTTACTTAAACCTAAAAAACACAACCAAACAGGCAAAACTCTCTCAGCTACCACTCTGGCAAAAATTCAGAAAACAAAACGGAAATTTTTCTGTCGCCTGGAACGAATTTCGCGGAAACCCACACAGAGTCACCGGCGAACCAATCCAAATTTTGGGATTTTCACGCATTGATAAAAACAATGCAGAACAGGCAGCGAAAGCCTTTCTTTCTCAAAACTCTGCTCTGCTCAAACTAAAAATTAACGAACTGGAACTGGAAAACCTCAGCGAACAGGCTGGCATTTTTTACGCAGATTTTTACCAAACCTTCAACCAAACAAAAATTTTTGACTCAAGAATCACACTACGGATGACCTCTGACGCAAAAGTAATCCTCTTTGGCTCAGACGCTTTTCCTGAAGCTGAACCTTCAAACTCGCTTGCACTTGACCTCTCAACTGCCGTTTCCTTTGCTAAAAATTCCATTAACTTTAACGAAAACACGGATGAAAACTTAACTCAAAATAAAACCTGGCTACTTCCACTCGTT
>JADZEA010000137.1 GCA_020850775.1 bacterium | reverse complement strand
GGATTTTACAATGTTTTCTGGAACGGATTGGATAAAAATCAAAATCAGGTTGCAAGCGGAGTTTACTTTTTCAAGCTGAAAGCAGGCGATTTTGTGGATACTAAAAAAATGGTGTTAATCAGGTAAAATTTTAAGAGGAAAAAAAATGAAATTCAGTTTAATCATAGTTTTAGCTTTATTTTTTGTTTCAAATACTTACGCTGCTGATTCTGACATCGTGATTAATGAAATTAACTACAACCATCCAACAGCACAGGATTGGGTGGAAATTTACAACAAAGGTGTTGCTTCAGTTGACCTGACGAACTGGAAATTTAGAGATGGAAGCACAAGCAACCTTTTTACACTTCCCGCAAAAACACTTGCAGCAGGTGAATTTTTAGTGATTTGCAGAGATTCTACAAATTTTAAAGCACAGTACCCAACAGTTTTAGCAGGAAAGTACCTCGGAAATTTTGGTTTTGGATTGAGTAATTCCGGCGACCAGGTCCGAATTTTTAATGCTTCAGATGTTTTGATTGACAACGTTACTTACGACGATAACACACCTTGGCCTGTTTCTGCTGACGGCGGTGGAAAAACACTTGAGCTAATTCATTTTGATTACGATAATTTTTTAGTTGCAAACTGGCTTGCTTCTTTGCCAAACGGTGGAACTCCATCTTTGGTAAACTCAACTTTTGTTGGAATAATTGATACTTTTCCACCACAAATTACAAATTTTGTGGTTAACTCAAACTCAAGCCTTACTGTTACTTTTGATGAAGTTGTTGATTTGTTAAGTTCTGAAAACGAAACCAATTACTCTTTGAACAATGGAATTGGAAATCCGGTTTCTGCAATTCGTCAGGTTTTAGATTCAACTAAGGTTGACTTAACTTTTACAACTTTTGTTTCCAACACTTTTTACACGCTGACTTTAAACGGTGTAGAGGATAAAAACAGCAATCCAATCGCTTCAAACACACAAATTAATTTTAATTATTTTGCTACTTTTGATGTTGTAATTAATGAAATTCACTACAATTCAACTGCTTCTGCGAGTGGAGAATTTATTGAACTTTACAATCGTGGAACTCAAACAATTAATCTTGGTGGTTGGAATTTGAATGGTTTTGGCTACACTTTCCCAGTTGGAACTGTTTTGAACGCAAATTCTTACATTGCAATTGTGCAAGATTCAACGATTTTTAGCGGAATTTACTCAACTGCAAATTTTATCGGAACTGCAACGGGAACTTTACAAAATACAGGCGAAACTTTGACGCTTTTTGACAATTCAACTTTTCCACAAACAATTGACCTGGTAACTTACGGAACTTCTGCTCCCTGGGTAACTTCTCCAAACGGAAACGGACCTTCTTTGGAGCTTTTTGACGCAAGTTCAGATAACAACCTGCCTCAAAGTTGGGCTGCAAGTCCTGATAGCAATGGAACTCCTGGTGCCGTTAACGGAATTACTTTAGCAGGAGACATTCCGCCAAACATTTCAAACGTAAGTCATTTTCCGCACTGTCCTGGCACGAGTAATTCTGTAAAAATTTTTGCAACTGTTACAGACGATAATTCAGGTCTTGTGGTTCAGGTTTTTTACAACGACGGCGGTTCGGGTTTTGTTAGTTTATCAATGAACGACAGCGGAACAAGTGGCGACGTTTTGGCAAGTGACGGAATTTTTACAGGACAAATTCCTGCTTCTGTAACTGCAAAGGACGTTTTTTATTACGTGAAAGCTACAGACAACAATTCACAAATTATTTACAATCCAAGTAACGCTCCTTTGACTTTTTACGATTACTCAACAACCGTGCAGACTGCTTCAGGTGATTTTGGGGTTGTGATTAACGAAGTGATGTACAACAGTAGCAGCGCTTTTGGTTCTGCTGATTGGGTTGAACTTTACAACAAGTCAACTTCAAGTGTAAACATTTCAAACTGGGTGCTTAAAGACAACGATGCTGCAAACGTTTTTACGATTCCGAACGGAAAAACAATTTTACCTAACCAATACTTTGTGCTTTGTTCAGACACAACTAACTTTAAATCTCTTTACCCGACAGTCACAAGTTACCTGGGTAACTTTGATTTTGGTTTTAGTGGTTCCGGAGATCAGGTTAGAATTTACAATTCTTCGGGAGTAAAAATTGATAGCCTTGAGTATCTTGATGTTTCTCCCTGGCCAACCGGAGCAGATGGAAGCGGACCTTCTTTGGAAAGAGACACTCCGATACTTTTGGCAAATTATCCTGAAAGCTGGTCTTCAAGCACAACAAACAATGGAACTCCGGGTGAAATTAATTCTGTTTTTGATGGTGATTGTAACCACAAACCGGATTTTACGGAAAAACCTTCTGACTTAACAATGCTTGAAAACGAGCTTTTGACTTTTACGCTTGGTGGCTACGACCCAAACGGCGACCAAATCAGTTTTTACGTGAACGGCTTACCTTCAGGAGCAACTTACGACACTTCAACAAAGACTTTTAATTGGATTCCAAATTTTACTCAGGCAGGAGGTTACGATATTTTTGTTGGTGTAACTGACGGGATTGACACAACTGAGTTTAAACTTGACGTTACTGTTGGAGACGCAATCATTCCAACTAACGAATTTGTGTTTTTTTACGGAACGAACAACACGGTAAATGGTCTGCCGATTGCAGTTGGAGACACTGTTTCAGCTTTTGACCCAAATGGAGTGAAGTGTGGTGAATTTATTGTTGCAAATTCCGGCGAGTATGGTTTTATGCCTGTTTACAAAGATGACGTTTCTACTCCGGGAGTTGACGAAGGAGCAAATTCCGGAGATTTAATCACTTTTAAAATCAATGGAAACATTGCAACGATTTTAGGACCTGACACGGGAATTTGGACCTCAAACAATGACATTAAACACGTAAATCTAAGTATTTCTTCTGTAGTAATTACTCCAATAACTGACCTTTTAATTTCACAAGCTGCAAACAATTTAGTTTTGAACTGGTCAGCAATCAGTGGAGCAATTTCCTATAAAATTTACAGGAGCATAAATCCTCAGGACGTCGTTTCGCCTGCAAACCTCATCACTGAAGTCAGCACCACAACTTACACAGACACAAGCTCAGGAACAGTTTATTTTTACAGTGTTGTAGTTGTTTTTCCTTAATTTTTTTAAAGGCGAAGTTTTTTTAAGATTTTGCCTTTAACCTCGCGTTTAATTCTGTTAAATCTCTGTTCTTTCTGTAGTTATTTGTCTAAAGAAATAGGATTTCAGATATTCAGACAAGTAAGTATAAAAAAAAAATAGTGTTTTAATTAAAAGTGCTTGAAAAAAAAAATCTTATTGATTAGCTTAGACTTGGTTTTTAGGGATAAACAGAAAATAAGGCTCAAAATAATTTTAAAGTGGGTTTTATTATCTTTTTGTTAAGAATAATTTTAGAAAAATAATTTTAGTATTTTATTGACAAGTGATTGAAATTAAAATCACTAATTCTTTAATTTTTAGGGAGAAAATTCAAGATGAGGAAATTTTATTCAAGTTTGTTTTCGGTTCCTTTAACTTTAGCTTTTGTATCTTTTTCTTTTGGAGCAACAGCAGGAACAGGTTTTTCTTTAAGAACAATTACTTCAGGAGCTTCTCTTACTGGAACAGGCGAAGCTGTCAGACAAATAGTTACAACTCAATCGAATGGTGATGGTATTGACCTTGACAACGACGGTTTTGGTGAAATCATCGTTCACACTGCTGGTACAGATGCTGCTGCAACGAGAGTTCACATTTATGAAGCTACAGCAGACAATACTTACACAGAACGTAATTCACAAACTTTACCTGGAACAAGTTCTGGTTCGGGTCTTCTTCGTGGAGTTGACGTTGGTAATCTTGATGACGATGCAGAACTTGAAATTGTAGCTGCTTCAAGCACTAGTGCAAATAGAACTCTAACAATGTACGACATCAGCACAGACGGAAGTTTCACTTTCACTCAGGTTGCAACTTCAGCAATTTTAATGGCTGGAAGTGCTACTTTTTCTCAGGTTAGAATAGTTGATAATGTTAATGGTTCAACTCGTAACGATATTTTAATTAGCAATGCAACGGGAACTTCTGCACACCTTGATGCCGTTGAATACAACGGTGTAACGAGTTTTACTACTCTTTTTTCAATAACTTCACAAGTTGGAGTTATTGCTTTTGATACGGGTAATCTTGATGGTGATTCTGACCTTGAAGTAGTAGTTTTGCATGAAACAACAGCTGCTGAAGGATTAGGTGTTTATTCCTACACAACTTCCGGGTTTACTGCTGATGGAACAATTACAGGTAATTTTGTTCAGGACGCAGCTGGAAATCCCGGACAAGTAGTGGATATTGGAGATATTGATGGCGATGGCGACCTTGAGGCAATGGCAACTTGTTCTGAAGGGACAGATATTGGTGATATTTTTATCTTGTACAATACTGGAGGAACCAGTTACACAGCATCAAAAGCAGTTAATAATACTGCAATACGCAGAGGTTCTTGTTTGGGAAATCGTGATGCTGATTCTTCAATGGAAATTTATTATTCTAACGGAAATAACGTAGTGTATCGTGAACACATAGGCTCTGCCAATAATTTTTCTACGACAGATTTTAGTGCTTCCATAAGTAATTTAGTTACGGTACTTGGTGGCAATGCTTCCGCAATTTCATTTTATCGTGGTGCGGATGTCCCACTTAAAATGCTCGATGGAGATTTTTATAGAGATATTTTTGTTGGATTACGTACTAACATTACTGGTGATGAAGTGTTTGCACTCGAAAGCAGCACTTTTGATTCTTCTCTTCCGGTTACATTAACTTCTTTTACCGCAAAACCTTCAGGAAAATCTATTCAACTTGCCTGGACAACTGAAAGTGAAGTAAACAATCTTGGTTTCAAAATTATGCGTTCTGAAAATAATGAGGATTTTAATCAGGTTGCTTCTTATTCAGATTCTGAAGAACTTATAGGCCAAGGAAATACAATTTTACAAACTAATTACACCTGGACTGATAAAAACATAAAAATAGGCGTTGATTATTATTATTATTTGGTTGATGTTAATGATTTTGAAGAAATAATAGAACACACAGACAGGATTGTTTCTGCAAAAATAAACGACACCGGAGCTACAAAAAAAGATTACTTGTTGAAACAAAATCATCCAAACCCTTTTAACCCGATAACAAATATTTCTTATGAATTAATTGATGATTCAGCACTTAAAATTACGGTTTACAACACAAAAGGTGAACTTGTCAGAACTCTAATCAATGAAAAAGTCCAGGCAGGAAGTGGAAACGTTGTTTGGAACGGAACAGATGAAAGCGGAGCAGTTGTGTCAAGCGGAGTTTACTTCTACAAAATGGAAGCAGGCAATTTTGTTGAAACTAAAAAAATGGTTTACTTGAAGTAGGATTTAACTTTTTTTATTCCTGACAGAACCAAACTGTCAGGAATAAAATTTTACGAATAATAAAAATAGAATAAATTTTACCTTCCAATTTTTAATCATCACTATTATTTAATTTCTTTTTAATAATCAACTAATTTTTTACCCGTACTTTGGTTGCTGAGTTAAGAAAAAAACAATAAATTTTTCTAAAAGTACTTGAAAATAAAAGCCTTATTAATTAACTTAAAAATTACTTTTTAGGAAGCTATCAAATTTTTAATTTTGGGAGATTTTAAAATGGGAAAACCTTATTCAAATTTGGCATCTGTTGTTTTTACAACAGTTTTTGCATCTTTGTCTTTCGGGCAAATCACAATCGGGAACGGCGGAGGTGAAACACCGATTGGAAGTGCTTACACACAAGATTTTAACACACTCGCAATCTCAGGAACGGGTAACACCTGGGTAAACAACTCTACAATCGCAGGCTGGTACTCCGACAGAACCGTTTACATCGCTGACAGTGGTACAAGCTCAACCGGTGGCTTGCACAGTCACGGAACTACGTCAACTACAGAACGCTGTCTGGGTTCAATCGGTTCAGGTTCAGCTACTCCAAAATACGGAGTAAGAATAAAAAATAACTCAGGTAAAACTATCACAAGTTTTACGATTTCCTACACAGGAGAACAGTGGAGAAACGGTGGTAACACAACGGCTCACAAACTTGATTTTCAATACCAGGTAAGCTCTTCCGCTTTTTCTGACATCACAAGCGGAACTTACACGGATTTTAATTCGCTTGATTTTACTGGTCCGATAGCTACTGCTTCCGCTTCTGCACTTGACGGAAATGCTGTTGCAAACAAAGTGTCTTTTACAGGTGTTACTCTCTCCTTAATTGTTGAAAACGGCTCGGAAATTATGTTATGCTGGTCTGATGTAAACGACTCTGGCAATGACCACGGACTTGGAGTTGACGATTTTTCGCTTACGGCTAATGCTGTAGAAGATGGTTCTTCCTCAACACTTGGTGCAGGAACCGGCGCCACTTCAGGAAACGGAGTAGCTTTTACCAACGTCGGCGGAACTCTTGGTGCGATGTTTCCTGCAACACTCGGAAACGAAACAATGAGTTTGACAACTCTTGGACCAGTTCTTATCTCAGGTTCAACTGTTGCAGCTGTTTTTGAAATTGATGGTTGCACAGCTCCTCCTTACACCGTAGTTTTAAACGTTCCAGCCGCTTCTTTGGTTGGAGTTAGCCCGATTGCAGTTGCTCACAATAATAATTTTATCACTCCAATCAGTGTTTTTACTAATCTAAGTGGAGACGCTCAAATCACTTTTACGGCAACTTCTTGTTCTCCATTTTTTGTTCAGGATGGAGATGACGGAGCTTTGTTTGTAAACCTGACTTCTTTTACAGCAAAACCTTTAGAAAAATCTGTCAAACTTTCCTGGACAACTGAAAGTGAAGTGGACAACCTTGGTTTTGTTTTGATGCGGTCTGAAAACAATGAAGATTTTAATCAGATTGCTTCTTACTTAGATTCAAAAATGCTTGCTGGTCAGGGAAGTAAACCTTTACCAACTGATTACACCTGGATTGACGAAGGCGTAAGTTCAGGCATTACTTATTTTTACTACCTGATTGACGTGGATTATTTTGGAGCAAGAACAGAACACAAAGACAGGCTCGTTTCAGTAAAAATTACTGATGGTAGTGAGCAAGTAACTACAAAAAATAATTACTTTTTGAGACAAAATTATCCAAATCCTTTCAACCCAAGCACAACTGTTTCTTACGAACTGAAACGCGAAACAGAAGTCAAAATCACGGTTTACAACACAAAAGGCGAACTTGTGAGAACTTTGGCTAACGAAAAAATGCAGGCAGGAACTCACGAGGTAGTTTGGAACGGAACAGATGAAACCGGAGCAAGTGTCGCAAGTGGAGTTTACTTCTACAAAATGGAAGCAGGAAACTTTAGCGAAACTAAAAAAATGGTTCTGCTCAAGTAAGTTTTTTTAGACTAACACTCAATTTTATTGAAACCTTCAAGTTTTTACTTGAAGGTTTTTTTGTTTATGAAAGCCTCACGTTTTGATTTATGAAAAAATACTAACAAGTACAATCTCTCTTGTGGCATACTTTTTTCTAAGGTAATCACAAAACATTTAAGGTTTTAAAAAGTGTGTGTTAAATTCAGGCTGATTAATAAAAATATAAGGAATTCTTAAAAATGGGAATTAAACTTGTTCAAAATTTAGAGGAACGACGTGCAAAAGCAAAATTTGGTGGTGGTCAGAAAAGGATTGATTCACAACACTCAAAAGGAAAATTAACAGCAAGAGAAAGGATGAGCCTTTTCTTTGACGAAGGAACTTTTGAAGAAATTGATATGTTTGTAAAGCATCGCTGCCGTGATTTTGGTCTTGAAAACGAACGTTACGACGGCGATGGTGTGATTACCGGGTTTGGCAAAGTTAACGGAAGAACCGTCTTCGCATTTTCACAGGATTTTACGGTTTTTGGTGGTAGCCTTTCGGAAACTTTTGCAAAAAAAGTCTGCAAAATTATGGATTTGGCAATGAAAATTGGTGCTCCGGTTATTGGATTTAACGATTCCGGTGGAGCGAGAATTCAGGAAGGTGTGCTTTCGCTTGGTGGTTACGCTGATATTTTTTTAAAAAACACACTCGCAAGCGGAGTGATTCCACAAATTTCAATGATTATGGGACCTTGTGCCGGCGGAGCAGTTTACAGTCCTGCAATTACGGATTTTGTGATGATGGTAAAAAATACAAGCTACATGTTTGTAACTGGTCCAAACGTAGTAAAGACAGTAACTCACGAGGATGTAACTTCTGAAGAACTTGGCGGAGCAATGACTCACGCAGTAAAATCAGGCGTTGCTCATTTTGCAATTGACAACGAACTGAAAGCAATTGAACAGCTAAAAAAATTGCTTTCCTTTATCCCTTCAAATAATATGGATTTGCCGCCAGCAGTAAAATGCACCGATTCACCTGAACGAAAAGAAATTGCTCTCAACGAACTTGTTCCCGAAAATGCAAACAAACCTTACGACATGGTCAAACTCATTGAACTCGTCGTTGACGATGCCGATTTTTTTCAGGTTCACGAAGAGTATGCCCAAAATTTAATCGTCGGTTTTGCAAGGCTTAACGGAAAACCTGTCGGAATCGTAGCCAACCAACCTTTGGTAAACGCAGGCTGTTTGGATTTAAATTCTTCAATCAAAGGTGCAAGGTTTGTTCGTTTCTGCGATTGTTTCAATATTCCGCTTCTGACTTTTGTTGACGTTCCGGGTTTTTTACCGGGAACTGACCAGGAATGGCGGGGAATCATCCGGCACGGAGCAAAATTGCTTTACGCTTACTGCGAGGCAACTGTCCCAAAAGTTACTGTGATTACACGAAAAGCGTACGGCGGAGCTTACGACGTGATGAGTTCAAAACACATTCGCGGCGACATCAACTACGCTTATCCGACTGCCGAAATTGCAGTGATGGGACCAAAAGGAGCTGTTGAAATCATCAACAAAAAGGAAATTGCAGAAGCCGAAAATTCTGAAACCAAAGCTAACGAACTGATGGAAGACTACAGACAAAAATTTGCAAATCCTTACGTCGCCGCTGAACACGGATTTATTGATGACGTAATCATTCCCGCAAACACAAGACCAAGATTAATCCGTGCTTTTGCGATGCTTGAAAACAAAGTTGACACAAACCCAAAAAAGAAACACGGAAACATTCCACTCTGATTTTTTCAGTGCGAGGCTGTTTTTTTAAGCAGCTTCTCACTTTCTGAAAAAATTACCACAAACCTTGCCCAGCTTTTGCCGTCTGAAAAAACCTCAATCTCACCGTTGTGGTTTTTAACGATTCTTCTGCTAAGGTAAAGACCAAGCCCGCTTCCCGTGCTTTTTGTCGTGAAAAAAGGCTCAAAAATTGACTTCAGATTTTGCCTTGAAATCCCGTTTCCGTCGTCTTCAAAAACGATTTCAATCTTGTTTTTACTCTTTTTTAGTTCAATCAAAATTTTACCTTGCCTGCCAGAAAAAGCGTCTCTTGAATTTATCAGAAAATTCAAAAAAACTTGTTGCAACTGAGGCGGGTTACCTGAAAACACAACTTCTTCTTCCGCACAAAGGAAAGAAATTTCAATGCTTTGAGCTAAAAATTCTTCTTTTACGCTGCTTAGTAACCTGAAAATCAGTTTTTTCAGGTCAAAATCCACAAACTTAGATTTTTCGTCATTTTTTGCAAACTCAAGGTAGTTTGTTAAAATTGTGTTTAAGCGGTCAACTTCTTCATCAATAAAACCAAAAATCGGGTCGTTAGTTTCTTTACCGTATTTTTTTTGCAACCTTTGAGCAGTAGTTTTGATGATTCCAAGCGGATTCCGGATTTCGTGTGCAATTCCTGCAGCCATTCTTCCCATTGCAAGTAAATTTTCGTTTTTAATCATTTGATTTTCGTTTGCGGAAATTTGAAAATAAAGACGAATTTGGACAAGCACCAAAATCAAAACAATGCCTAAACAAATAATTCCTGTAAAAAAAATCTTGTCTTCAAATTTGATAAACTCCTGAAAAGTCCCAACTCCAACTTCCAGACACAAAACAAAAGTAGTGCTTGAATCAATTTCAACAGGTTCAAAAAATATTTTCAAAAACTCGTTTCCTGATTTTTCAAACTGAGAACGACTTGAAAAACCAATTTTTGCAAGCGTGATTTCCCTTAAAAAAAGGTCATTAAAAATCCAGGTTTGACCAATTTTAAGGTTTTCATTGCTGCTAACAAGAATTTTTCCTGCTGAATCGAGGATGGAAATTTCTTGAAGTTCGTGAATTTTAGAGATTTCCTGGAGCCTTGACTGCATAAAAACGACTTCTTGTTCAATGCTGTAAACGGGCGGAGCAAAACTACCAAAAAGCAAGCCTTGTCTAAGTTTTGGAATTTTTGTTTCTGGCTCAACTTCAAGGATTTTTTCAGCAATTTCAGAGCTTGTTGTTTTAGCAAGTGCTTCCATTCTTCTGTCAACTTCAAGATAAAAATATTCAATTGCTTCATTGTAAATTAACCAAATTCCTGCGTACAAAACTAAAATTGCAGCAATTCCAAGCGATGAAACAACCAAAAGATTTTTTTTGTTGGAAGAAAAATTCATACAATTTTTTAAACAATTCTTTCTGAGTTAGAGTAAAAACCAACCTTAAAAATAAGGAAAAACCGTGTGTTAAAACTACTACTTTTAATCTTTTTAGTAACAACTTCTTTTGCAAAAACCAAAATTGCCGTTGTTGAATTTGATGCTTCAGTTGACGGCTTTTTTCTCTCAAACATTGCCCAAACTTTTCCCGATTTGCTACAAACCGAACTCTCAAAATTTGAAAACTTTACCATTGTTGAAAGACGAAATTTGGATAAAATCCTTCGTGAAAAAATGCTTAACGAATCGGAACTTGGCGAAAGCTCAAACGAACTCGGTTTGGTTAGTGCTGATTTTATCGTTTCAGGAAAAGTTGTTAAAACTGAAGACGATTTTATTCAAATTAACGTAAAAATTCTTGAAATCCAAACGGGAACAACTTTGGGCGAAAAAGTAGTTGGTTTACAAAAAAATACGAGTGAAATGGCTGAGCTTTTGGCAAAAAATATTCACCGCACAATCACAGGTTTTGGTAAAAAAGAAACAAAAGTAAAAGTTACACACAAAAACCACAAACCATTAATTTTTACAACACTTGCAATTTCAAGTTTAGCAACCTTTTCGCTTTGGCAAGCAAAACAAACTAAAAAAGACTACAAAAACGAAACTAAGCTTTCAGAAATTGAAAAAAAATATGACAAAGCCAACACCTGGAACCGAATCGCAGTTTCAAGCGTTTCAGTAGCAGCAATCTTGGGAACAGTTACACTTTTCAAAGTGTTTTCCGGCTCTCAAAGGGAAGATTTTATTTATGCAACAATAAATTCCGATGAAGTTAAGTTTAATTTTTCCTTAATCTTAGCAGGTTTAAAATGAAAATATTTTTACTTTTGATTTTAGCTTTTTCATTTTTTGGTTGCGACCTTGAACGAGAAAATCCACTTGACCCAAAAAACTCAGAAAACACTTTCAAGCGAGTAAATCTTTTGGAACTTTTTGTCCGAACGGACACAAGTTTTCCTTACTCTGACTACGCTTTGACCGCTTCTGAAACACTTTCCAACAATTCTTCCTTAAAAAATCAAGTGGGAGATTTTATCGTTTTGCAGTTTCACGTAAACGACGACCTCGCTTTGGAGCAGAACCTTTCACACTACCAAACACGAAGTAAAAATCAAAACGCCGGCGTTCCTGACCTTTTTCTGAACGGAAACGAAAACCGCGCACAAGGTGCTTCAAGCGTTGAAAATGCTTTGAAACACTACGAACAAATTTTGAGGGAAGCAACCTTAAGCGAAGTTCGTAACGCTGAATTTTTTTTGGTTTGCGAAGCCGAAAAAAATGGAAACACAATCAAAGTTAGCTTAGAAATTGCAAACACAAGCTCAAAAGCAAAAGAAGACCTCTTGCTCAAAGGAGTTGTTGTTGCAAACAAAGGGTTGGGTAAAAATTTTACGGTTGTTGCCTGGTTTAGCAAAAAAACAATTTCTTTAGAAAATGGCAAAGTTGCGAAATTTGAGTTTGAAACAAGCATTCCAACAAGTGAACCAACTCAAACAATAATTTGGATTGAAGAAAATGAACAAGTTAAACAAGCAATTTCAATTGAAAATTAAGGGCTTGAATGGTTTAATTAAAAATGGAAGTTAAAAAAATGAAAATTTTAAAATTAATTTTACTTGTAAGTTTTTTGTTTGGTTGTGAGGATTTAATTACGGAAAACCCTGAAATTACAAATATTTACGCTTCACGAAACAACATTGCAATTAATGACACAACTAAAATTTCCGTTTACGCAACAGACAAAAAAGACAAAAACCTTTCTTACTCCTGGAGCAAAGAAGATGGTTTTTTCGTGTCGGAAACAGACGAAAGTGAAGTCGTTTGGCAAGCTCCTTCGCAAGGTGGAAATTATGAAATCACAGCAACTGTAAAAAATGATTCCGATAAAAAAGCACGAAAAACAATTACAATTACAGTAATTTCAAACGATACTCCACAAATTAATTTTCTCAAACCACAAAACGAAGAATTTATTTCTTCCGCACTTGAAACTTACGAGCTAAAAACCAAAGCTTCACACCCAAACGGAATTGCAAACATTGAAATTTTTGTAAACGGGCAAAAAATTACTACTTGTTTTGGTGAAAATTGTAGCTTTAATTGGAACGTTAAAGGACTAAACGGAGCTTTTGAAGTTGAGGCAAAAGCAAAATCAAACTCCGCAGAAGCTCCGGTTGGAATTAGGAAAATCACTGTTTCAGTAGAAGGAACGACAGAAATTGATGGTTAAATGGAAAAATCGCGGTTGGTACCTCGTCAGTGAGTTTCAAAAAAATAACTCAGCAAATTTTGAAGAAGTTCTCGTAACAGCACAAAAACTACCAAATTTTGTAGAGCTAATTGATGAAAAAGGCTCTTTAATTTACAGAAACACATTTTTCAGAGACGATTTTCTAAAATTTTATGAATTCAGGAAAGTCATTGAAACCTGGAAAAACACAAAAATTTTTGTGTGTGGAAACGAAGTCAGTTTGGCAGGGTTTAATTTTTTTGAGTCTTGTTTTTTGAGCAGGCAAAAAAATGCTTTTGAGAGTTCGGAATTTTGTGAAAAATTTATTGAAACTGATAAAAAACAAAAATTCCCCGATTTTATCGGTTGTGATGACGAAAACTGCATTAGAATCTCCTGGAGCAAAAAACACTCGGATTTTAGTGAATTTGTTTACTCAAAATATTGGTTCAGCTTTAACAAAACAATGGATAACCAATGTTTTAAAATCAGTAGAAACCTGATTTTAGAAAAAATAATTTCTGCGACAAAAAGCTGCGAATTTTGTCCGTATTTTAGTGAAGAAAATCTTGAAGAACTTGTTTACAAACTTCCGGACAAAATTAAAATTACAGAAGATGGAATTTGGAAAGTTGAAAAATCACTTGAAAGCTCAAGATTTTTACTCAAGCCAAAAAACCCAAAAACTTACCACGAATTTTTAGAAAAAATTTTCGGGTAAAAATGCTAAGTTTCAGACAAAAAATTTTACTCAAACTTGTTGAGTTTTGCGGAGTTTTTGTTCTGAAAATCCTTTTTTCGTTTGCTAAAATTAAAGTTACAAATCAAAAAACTTTACCGGAACAGTTTCTTTTGTGTTGTTGGCACAGTGAATTTTTGTTTCCGGTTTGGTTTTTTCGTGGCGGAAAGATGACGGCGATTGTAAGTAAAAGTTTTGACGGAGAGCTTGTTTCCAAAGTTTTGTTAAAACTTGGTTACAAACTTGCGAGAGGTTCTTCGCACAAGGGCAGTTTTTTTGCGTACAGAGAAAGCCTTAAAATTTTGAAAGAAGGTTTGCCTTTAGCAATCACTCCTGACGGACCAAAAGGTGCAGAAAAAATTGTGAAAAACGGAATTTGCGAACTTGCCCTCAAAACCAGTTTGCCGATTTTGCCAGTTCGTGTTTTTAGCGAAAAGGGTTTCAGGCTAAAGACTTGGGATAAATTTTTAATTCCTTTTGGAGAAACGGAATTAGTTTTTGGTGATTTAGTTTTTCCGAAAGGCAAAAAGGTTGAAAGTTTGGTTTCGGAAGTGCAGAAAGCGATGGAAAGTTTAGGTTGAAAAAAAACTTAAAAAATCTTAACTTTACAAAAAAAGGAAAAAGAAATGGGAATTTCAACTCAGTTGTACCTTGGTGATTGCAAAGAAGAATTGAAAAAATTAGCTGAAAATTCTGTTGATTTGATAGTAACTTCGCCGCCTTACGCCGACCAGCGTAAAAGCACTTACGGAGGAATTCGTGCAGAAAAATACGTTGAGTGGTTTTTACCTGTTTCTGCAGAACTTTTTCGGGTTTTGAAGCCAACAGGAACTTTTATTTTGAACATTAAAGAAAAAGTTGTGGATGGAGAGCGAAGCACTTACGTGATAGAATTGATTTTGGAGATGCGAAAACAAGGTTGGTTTTGGACAGAAGAATTTATTTGGCATAAAAAAAATTGTTATCCCGGAAAGTGGCCAAACCGTTTTAGAGATGCTTGGGAACGGCTTTTACAGTTTAACAAAGACAAAAAATTTAAAATGTTTCAAGAAGAAGTAATGGTTCCAATGGGTAACTGGACGAGAACAAGGCTAAAAAATCTTTCTGAAACAGACAAAACAAGAGACGTTTCAAAGGTTGGAAGCGGTTTTGGAAAAAATATTTCAAACTGGGTAACACGTTCAAAAGCCTATCCAACAAACGTTTTACACTTGGCGACAGAGTGTAACAACAAAAATCACAGTGCCACTTTTCCTGAAGAACTGCCCGAATGGTTCATTAAACTTTTTACAGAGGAAAAAGACACTGTTCTTGACCCTTTTTCAGGTTCAGGAACGACTGTAATCGTTGCTAACAGAATGGGACGAAATTCCATCGGGATTGAACTGCTTCCCGATTACTACCAAATGGTTCAAAAACAATTGGAACCTGCAGAACTTTACCTTTTTGAGACAAACAATGAAAAAATTGAGCCTAAAAAACGTTACGCAGTACGTTGAACAAAACATTGGAACTTTTCATGAGAAACGAATCCAAAGCCTTAACACTTTAAAACTTTCACAAGTTCTAAGCCGCAAAAATCCCTACCTTTTTAAAGCAAAATACTTATTAACGGCACAAGAAATTATTGAAGGACTCGTTTCCGCTCACATTTCTTCAAACGAAGAAACGATTTTTGGAAATTGGCTTGAAGGCTTGGCAATTTTCATTAACAGCGAGGTTTTCAGTGGAAAAAAATCAGGGATTACAGGCATTGACCTTGAATTTGAAAATAAAAATATTCGTTACATCGTAGCAATCAAATCTGGTCCAAATTGGGGAAACAGCAGTCAAATCGCTAAAATGGTTTCAGATTTTAAAACTGCGAAAAAAATCTTGCGGACAGGCAATTCGCAACTTAACGTTGTTGCCATAAACGGTTGTTGCTACGGGAAAGCTAAAAAAACCGATAAAGGTGATTATTTTAAATTTTGCGGACAAGAATTTTGGGAATTTATTTCAGGTGAAAAAAAACTATTTCTTGAAATCATTGAGCCGTTTGGAAACTATGCAAAAGAAAAAAATGATGATTTCCTTCAATCCTACTCAAAAATGATAAACAAGTTTACACGCGAGTTTGCAAATGATTTTTGCAAAACCAACGGAGAAATTGACTGGGAAAAACTGGTGCGTTTCAATTCCGAAAAATAAACTACAGCTAACTTTAACTCAAAAGTTTACCTTAATTTCAATTGTTTTCCTGCATTTTCATTCTTAATTTTCAAACCGGGGGAAAGCGATTAAAATTTTAGGAGTTCTGAAAATGAGAAAAATATTAGCAATTGGTTTTTTAACTTTTGCTTTGAGTGCCACTTCTTGCCAAGACGAAGAAGCTGTGGGAAATCCGCCTTCAAATTTTGATAAAATTGAAGGAATGTGGAGCGGAAGTTTTTACTCGCAAGACAGTGTTTACAAAGAAATTAACGTGGTAATGGTTGTTGACACTGTAGAAAATTCGGCAGCAAGATTTGTGAATACTTACCAATCAAAAAT
>JADZEA010000136.1 GCA_020850775.1 bacterium | reverse complement strand
TTTACGTTACCTACGGAAGCAGTTCGCTTTCAGGAACAATTGATTTTAACTCCGCAACTGCAGACATTGAAATTCTCGGAACAGAAGAAAACAGCACAGGAACGGGAATCGGAAACACTGTTTTAGCAGGCGACGTGAACGGAGACAGCCGAACCGATTTATTTTTCGGATACTACCACGCCAAAGAATCTACTTGGTCAAATCCGGGTTACTCAGGCGTGATTTGGGGAATTTTCGGTACTTCTACTCCAAATTCAAGCTACGACCTTGCAAGTTTTGAGTACGATTTTAAAACTTACGGAACTACAACTTCCGTTTACGGGGTTGGTTACAGAGGTTGTATCGGCGATTTAAATTCTGATGGTTACGGAGACTTGGTTCTGTACGCCAGCGACGCTCCAAGCTCAAGCGTAAACGTGATGTTTGGTGGCTCAACTTTCGCCTCAGGATCTATTGAAACAATCCGCGATGTTTCTGTTTCATTGCCAACCAACCAAGGTTTAGGTGCTGTAAGTTCCGGCGATTTTAATGGAGACGGAATCAAAGATTTGTTTGTCGGAAATCCTTTCGCAAGTCCAACAGGCGGAACGTGGGCTGGTTCTGCTTACCTTTTTTACGGAAACACAAGCCTTCCTGCAACCTTGGACATCTCAACTGACACTGATATTTTAATTACAGGCGACGACGCAAACGATTACTGCGGCGGACAAAACACTTTAGGCGACGTGAACGGAGATGGTGCAGACGATATTTTTATTGCTTCTCCAAACGGAGACATCAGCGGAAGGTCAAACTGTGGAAAAGTTTACCTGATTTACGGCGACGCTCCAACTTCCGCTTTCAGTTCTCCAATGTTTGCAGGTGCAGGAGACATTGCTCCGATGTTTTTTTCAACAGCAAGAGTTTCAATTGATTTTAACGACCCTTCAGGCGGTGCAGGAACTGTTACTTGTGAGTTTAACCCAACTGCACCAGGTGGAACGGGACTTCCTGCTTCTGTTTTGCCTGTTTACTGGAGTTTAACTTCCACAAAAACAGGAACGATGAACAACACTCAGGTTTCTTTTCACTACACAGACGCACAACTTGGAACGATGGACGAAAATAACCTGTCAGTTTTTACAAGAGAAGGCTCAGGTGACGACTGGACGGAAGTTCCGGGAGCAACCGTTGACGCAAACTCAAACAAAATCACCTGTGAAACGAGTCATTTCAGCGAATGGACGGTTGGTGAAAATGATGAACCGTTAGCGATTGAGCTTAGTTCTTTTGTTGCTGTTCAGGTTAACCAAAAAATCGTGCTTGCTTGGATAACTGAAAGCGAAACAGACAACAAAGGCTTCAGGCTTTTCAGAAAAGAAAACTCAGATTTCCTTGAAATTGGAAATTTTTACTCTCACAGTGAACTTATCGGGCAGGGAAACAAAACTTCAAAAACTAACTACACTTTTACAGATGCTTTTGTAACTACCGGAAAAACTTACTCTTACAAACTCGTTGACGTGGATTTTGACGGAACTGAAACAGAACACGAAACGGTTTCAATCACAGTTTCAAAAGAAAGCGAACAAACGAGCCACAAGTTTAGCTACAGTTTGGAGCAAAACTTCCCAAACCCTTTTAACCCAAACACGACGATTTCCTACACACTTGCGAAAACCAACGACGTAAAACTTGAAGTCTTCAACACAAAAGGCGAGCTTGTCCGAACTTTGGTCAGTGAAAAACAAAACGAGGGTTCTCACGCTTCAAACTGGAACGGAACAGACGAACGTGGAAACGCAGTTTCAAGCGGAGTTTACTACTGCAAATTGACGGCTGGAAATTTTTCACAAACACAAAAAATGACACTTTTGAAGTAAACCCCTTTCTCCGAATTTTTTTGGAAAAATGGTTCGGAGTTTTTTCATTTTTTCTAACCCCTTTTCAGCAGGAGAGTTTCTGATTTTTCAGGAACTCTCTTTGTTTGTAGTAAAACACAATGTTTAACTAAATTTTTTTGAAAGTTAAATTAATTTTCAAAAAAAAAATTAGATTTTGCGATAAATCTTTGCTTAACTTTCAGGTGAAACTGAAGAGTAGTAACAATGCTGAAGAAATCCAAAAAAACACATTAAAATTGTTCTTTCCGAAGCCAACGGAAAATTTCAAAAGCCGTTGAACTTCCGGGAAAATTCTCTGCAAGCGAATGGAAATCCTTGGTTTGTGTTAAAAAAATGTCCTTTCAGTTAAAACTTGTGTAACTTTTTAGAGGTAAAAAAAATGAAAACTTTTTGGCTTTTTTGCTTAGCGGTCTGGTTAGGTTCTTGTTCTGAAAATGACGATTCCTCACTAAAACCACCAACAAACTTACAGGTTGTTTCGCTTTCTGACAGCCAACTTAAGCTGACGTGGAACGACAACACCGGTTTTGAACAAGGTTTTAAAGTAGAAAGAAAAACAGAAAACAGCACTTTTACCGAAATCGCAACAGTTCCGAAAGACACAACAAACTTTGTTGACAGCGGACTTCTTACAAGTGAAACCTACACCTACAGAGTAAAGGCTTTCACAAACTCAAATTTTTCTGATTTTGCAACTTCACAAGCAGTTCAGACAATTTTTCCAGCGCCGTCAAACTTACAGTTTCTTGCACTTTCCGACAGTCAACTTAAGCTGACGTGGAACGACAACTCAGGTTTTGAACAAGGTTTTAAAATTGAAAGACAAACGGGAAGTGGCAGTTTTACTGAAATCGCAACAGTTCCGAAAGACACAACAAACTTTGTTGACAGCGGGCTACTGACAACCGAAACCTACACCTACAGAGTAAAGGCTTTCACAAATTCTAACTCGTCTTTTAGTGAAGAAAAGAAAACCCAATTTTCTGCAGGTTCTTTGATTTGGACTGGAAACCACACTTCTTCCGTTCGTTCTGTCAGTTTCAGTCCTGACGGAAGCAAAGTCGTCAGTGGAAGTGGTGACAACACTGTAAAAGTCTGGAATGCTTCAGACGGTGCTTTGCTTTGGACGGGAAACCACGATCAGGTTTGGTCTGTTAGTTTCAGTCCAGACGGAAGCAAAGTTGCAAGCGGAAGCTACTACAACACCGTAAAAGTCTGGAATGCTTCAGACGGTGCTTTACTTTGGACGGGAAACCACAGCAATTACGTTCTCTCAGTCAGTTTCAG
>JADZEA010000135.1 GCA_020850775.1 bacterium | reverse complement strand
ATTAAATCAGTCCTGAAATCAGTTTTTGGTGTCAGTTTTTGTGCAAATTAATCGCCGGCAGACAAAACAGAGATGTATTTTTCAAGCTCAAGTGTTCTTTGTTTTGTCAGGTCAAGATTTTTCCCGGCTGCAACAGGTGTCCACATTGAACCACCCATTTCGTTGTAGAATTGATTTGAAAATTCAAGCTCTTTGTCCCGATACTTAATCCATTCTCTTTGAGCGGTTCTTAATTTTTCTTTCTGTTCAGCAGGAAGCAAGTTCATCAGTTGTTTGTACTTTTTGTTTAATTCAGCGTCCCACTTCTTTGTAGCTTCACTCACACAGCCAGACATTCCTGAAGTTGTGTAGTTTTCACTTGAGTCAAGACAGTTCTGAAGTTCCTTGTCAATTTGATGAGTTTTGTCAGTCTGTCCGTAAGCGATTACAGATAAAACTGTAAAAGTAATTGTAAGCAGATTTTTCATTTTTCACGTTTTCCTTTAGTTGTTAAAAAATTGTTTTTTCGGGATTTAAAGTTGGTGTGTTTTGGCAGAAAAGTTTATCAGAAGCACTTGAACTGCGTCCTGACTCCAACCCAAAAAAAGATACCACCAAAAAAACTAAACCCAAAACAAAAATATTACCCAAAAAAACAAAACTGTTCCACTCAATCCGTTAAGTAATTCAAGAGCGTTTTTGACTTTCATTTTTGGAGTAAACCTGAAATCTGCCTCCTGTTTGAAAATTTATTCAATTTTACACCTTACTCAACTCTCCGGTTTTTCGGGAGCATTGCACAATTTTCACGTCTTATCAATCACCGGGCAGCTAAAACCTGCAAGTAAAACATTCCGTTTGAAAAAAAATGAATTTTTCTTAACTTGAAAACCGAATTTTGAAAAATTAGCTTTGCTTAAAACTACAAAAGCCAAAAAGGTGTTGGATTGGAAAACAAAAGCGAAATAATAATTTACAAAACTGTGGACAATCAAACTGAGATTGAAGTGAAATTTGATGCTGAAACGGTTTGGTTGAATCAATACCAACTTTCAGATTTGTTTCAAACAGATAGAACAACAATTCTTAAACATATTCAAAACATTTACAAAAGTAATGAGTTAGATGAAAAAATAACTTGTTCAAAATTTGCACAAGTTCAAAAAGAGGGAAATAGATTTGTTAAAAGAGAAATACAAAACTATAATTTAGATATGATTATTTCAGTAGGATACAGAGTTAATTCAATCAGAGGAACTCATTTCCGTCAATGGGCTACACAAAGATTGAGAGATTTTTTGGTAAAAGGCTATGCCATTAACCCAAAAAGGCTGGAACAAAATAAAACCTTGTTTTTACAAACTTTGGAAGATTTAAAACTGTTAACCCAAAATAGCAGGGAATTTGAAGCCAAAGATGTTTTGACGCTCATTCAGTCTTTTTCAAATACCTGGTTTTCTTTAGGCAGCTACGACAGGAATGAATTTCCTAAAGAAGGTTCGCAGAAAGAAATTCTACTGACCTCTATAGAATTGAAACAAGATTTTCAACAACTCAAAAGGGATTTAATCCAAAAAGGTGAGGCATCCGAACTTTTTGCTCTGGAAAAAAACCAAGGCAGTTTTGAAGGCATTTTTGGCAATGTTTTTCAGTCTGTTTTTGGAAATGATGCCTATCCGGGCATTGAAGAAAAAGCGGCTCACCTGTTGTATTTTATTGTAAAAAATCACCCTTTCAACGATGGAAACAAACGTTGCGGTGCTTTTGCATTCGTTTGGTTTCTGCACAAAGCAGGTTATCATTTCATAGAAAAAATAAGCCCTGAAACCTTAACAGCCGTAACCATTCTCATTGCAGAATCGAATCCGGCAAACAAAGAAAAAATGATTGGCGTTGTTTTACTGCTTTTAAACAAGCGTTAAATTTTCTTAACTTGAAAACCGAATTTTGAAAAATTACAGTTCACCTTAATCAAGCTGTTTTTCTCTCAGGGTAGAGGGATACGGTTTACCTTTCATAAACCAAAAAACTTGATGTGGGATACAAAACAACAAAAACCACACGCCCATACAGTCAGGTTGTGACAATTGTTAGAACGCTCATTCCCTTTATTAAAGTTTATAGATGCTTTAAAGACCAAATCTACTATCAGGTTGTGACAATTGTTAGAACGCTCATTCCCTTTATTAAAGCCCAATTTCTTCAAAGTATGAATTCATCATCATAATGACTTTGTTATTTGCTTTATTAATATTTCCGGCGTGAGTGTGTTCAAGAGAATCTTTACCGCGGTAAATATTACTTGTGGATGTCCCTGTGCTGATGCCTGAAACATATGTGTCTTCTGATGATACTGATATTATTTTTGTTAATTCTTCACCATCCTTAATAACAGTTAATAAAACTTTAACTTTAGCAAGACACATTATATTTATTTCACCACCAGCAAGAGCAGCCAATACTTGTTTCCCACCACTATCTGTTGAATATTGCTCAATCCAGAAATCTTTAAGGGTTGCCTTTACAATTGTGGTTCCACTTGGAGATAACTGCGAAAATTTATTTCCAATGAATTCATTGAGCATTCTTCCAAGAGTTGCAGACTGAGAATGATTGTAGCCAGGATGACCAGAAATTTCTTTTGTCTTGTCTTTGTCATAAGGCTTTATAAGACTATCTGTTATGCTTGATTCATATTGAAATGAAACGCTTTCATTACTATTTAGTCAAGCCTTAAAAACCATTTAACACACAAATTTACAATAAGTTACTAAAAATAATTGTTGCGGTTTTTTGCAAAGTTTCTTATCTTTAGTCCAAAAAATCTTGCAAAATAAACTGAAAAACTTAACTCAAAACTTAAGGTAAAAACAACAATGTTGCCTAAACAAAAAATAAAAAATCAAACGAATTTATATTTTTCTCTGAGAGATACTCTGAACAAAAAACACCCTTTGTTCAT
>JADZEA010000134.1 GCA_020850775.1 bacterium | reverse complement strand
ATGCTTGTTAAAGTCAAAAACATTGTTAAAAATAAACTTGGGAGATTAGTTGTGTTGCTCCCTAAAAAATTAGAAAAATATTTTTTATCTATCCATTTAATAAATGTAAAAATTATAATGCTATAAGCTATACTCCAAGCAACTTTAGTAAAATCACTTTTTTCTTTTACGGGATAAAAATTGCGATAAACTTCAATAGCTACAAAACCAGGAATAATATAAAAAATGATTTCTATTAAGTTTTGAGTTGGCATAATTATTTAGAATTTTTTTGTGCTTGTTGTTGCTCTTGTGAACTTTCAATAGGTTGTCTGCTTACTGGAGGCAAAGTATCTGGTTTTTCTCTTTCATGAACAAAAGACTTTTGTAAATCTTCCCTTTCAAGTTCTTTAGGTTTTTCTTTTGTGTCTGGCATTTTTACTCCTTTCATACTTTAAAATGTAAATAAAAACTTATTTTTTTTCAAGTTAAAATTCAAAGTAACGAAGTTTGGTTTCCGCCTTTTGTGTAGGGAAATCCAAAAGTTTCGTAGGTTTTTTGAGTAACTTCCCTTCCGCGAAGTGTTCTTTTTAAGTAACCTTGTTGAATTAAGTAAGGTTCGTGAACTTCTTCCAAAGTTCCTGAATCTTCAGAAACTGCAACGGCTAAAGTTCCAATTCCGACTGGACCACCATTAAATTTTTCGATGATTGTTGTCAAAATCCGTTTGTCCATTTCGTCAAGTCCGTTTTTATCAACTTCAAGCATTGTCAGAGCGTAATCGGCGATTTCTGCTGTGATTTTTCCGTTTCCTTTGATTTGAGCGAAATCCCTTGTACGGCGTAAAAGTCTGTTTGCAATTCTTGGTGTTCCGCGTGAACGCCTTGAGATTTCAAGCGAGCCTTCAGCTTCAATTTGAACGTTTAGGATTTGTGCGGAACGTTTCACGATTTTGTCAAGTTCTTCAGCTGTGTAGTAATCAAGGCGGCTTGTAACTCCGAACCTTGCACGCATTGGAGCGGTCAAAAGTCCTGCACGGGTTGTCGCACCAATCAAAGTAAATTTTGGCAATTCAAGTTGAATTGAACGGGAATTCGGGCCTTTGTCAATTAAAATATCAAGTTTAAAATCTTCCATTGCAGAGTAGAGGTATTCCTCAACGACATTGCTTAACCTGTGAATTTCATCAATAAAAAGCACGTCTTTTTCTTCCAAACTTGTTAAAATTCCTGCTAAATCACCTGCTTTTTCGAGAACGGGTCCGGAAGTTGTAACAATTTTGGTTCCGAGTTCACGGGCGATGATGTTTGAGATTGTAGTTTTGCCAAGTCCAGGCGGACCAAAAAGTAAAACGTGGTCTAAAGTATCGTTGCGAAGTTTTGCGGCTTCAATGAAAATTTTCAGGTTTTCAGTGATTTTGGATTGTCCGACAAACTCGTCAAAGTAAGAAGGTCGCAGTGTTTTTTCTAATTCCAGGTCTTCAATGTTTAGCGAAGAATTAACAAATTCGTTTTTCATATTTTTTTAGTTTTCAAAGAAAGTTAGTCAGGTTGGAAGTTAAACCTTTAGTTTTTTTTTTGCAAGCAAAGAAGTGAAGGAAAATATTTTTGAATGAGTAAAAAAAAGGCTTATCTTTAAAGCCTAAACTTTAGAAAAGTTAAAATTAAACCAAATTAATTAAGGAAAATAAATGAGCAAAAACGTCCAGACCTTAGATGAAGTTACTGTGATGTTTGCAGGTGATTCGGGAGATGGAATGCAACTTGTCGGAACGGAGATGGCGAATACTTCTGCCATTGTCGGGAATGACATCGGAACTTTTCCAGATTTTCCTGCTGAAATCCGTGCTCCGCAAGGAACTTTGGCAGGAGTTAGCGGCTACCAGCTTCACTTCGGAAATTATGATTTACACACACCGGGTGACGAGTGTGATACTTTAGTTGCGATGAATCCCGCAGCACTAAAAACTAACCTAAAAAAGCTAAAATCAAACGGAATTTTAATTGTTGACACGGCAAATTTTCAGGCAAGAGACCTGCTTTTGGCAAAGTACGCTTCAAATCCGCTTGAGGATTACTCGCTTGAAAAATACCAGCTTTTTCCTGTAAACATCACGGGGCTTACAAGAGAAGCACTGAAAGAAACAGGGCTTGACACAAAAAGCATTGACAAGTGTAAAAATTTCTTTTCGCTTGGAATAATTTTTTGGCTTTACAACAGGCCGCTTAATTACACAATCAACATTTTAGAGACAAAATTTGCTAAAAAGCCACAAATTGCAAAGGCAAACATTCTCGCATTAAAAGGTGGTTACGCTTACTGCGAAGCGACGGAGGCTTTCCGCGTTTCGTTTGATGTAAAACCTGCTAAACTTACACCCGGAACTTACAGAAGCATTACCGGAAACACTGCAACTGCTTTGGGGCTTGTTGCCGCTGCTGTAAAATCAGGGAAAGAAGTTTTCCTCGGAAGTTACCCAATCACTCCTGCAAGCGAAATCCTGCACGAACTTTCAAAGTTTAAAAATTATGGAGTAAAAACATTTCAGGCTGAAGACGAAATTGCTGCGATTTGTTCGGCGATTGGTGCTTCTTTTGCGGGGAAAATTGGTGTTACAACGACAAGCGGTCCGGGACTTGCGCTGAAAACTGAGGCTGTTGGGCTTGCAATCGCAACTGAACTTCCACTCGTTGTTGTTGATGTTCAGCGGGCAGGACCAAGTACAGGTTTACCAACTAAAACAGAACAATCCGACCTTTTGTTTGCAGTTTACGGAAGAAATGCCGATTCACCTTTGCCAGTAATCGCAGCAAGTTCTCCATCAGATTGTTTTAACGCAGTTTACGAAGCTGTGCAAATTGCTGTAAAATTTATGACTCCTGTGATTTGCCTGACTGATGGTTACCTTGCAAACGGTTCTGAGCCTTGGAAAATCCCAAAAGTTGAAGAACTAAAACCGATAGAAATCAATTTCAGAACAGAACCGGAAGGTTTTTTCCCTTACCAAAGAAATCCGGAAACACTCGCAAGAGACTGGGCGATTCCTGGGAATCCGGGAACGGAACACAGAATTGGCGGAATTGAAAGGGAAAACATTACGGGAAACATCAGTTACGATTCCGATAACCACCAGGTGATGACCAACTTACGGTTTGAAAAGATTGAAAAAGTTGCAAGTTTTTACCCAAAAACGGAGATTTTTGGGAAAGAGAAAGGTGAACTGCTCGTGATTTCCTGGGGCGGAACTTACGGCTCAATCCACACAGCGATGGAAAAATGCCTTAAAAAAGGATTGTCAGTTTCTCACGTTCACTTGCGTTACATTAATCCTTTGCCAAATGATTTGGCAGGCATCATTAAAAATTTCAGGCAGGTTTTAGTTCCTGAACTGAACAACGGACAACTGATAAAAGTTATCCGCGACAAGTATCTTGTTGACGCTAAAGGATTTAACAAAGTTAAAGGTTTGCCTTTTACTTCGGGTGAACTTGAAGCAAAATTTATTGAAATGATTGGAGGTTAAAATGTCAGCAGTAGAAAATAAACCATTAACCAAAAAAGATTTTGAATCTGACCAGGATGTTCGCTGGTGT
This sequence comes from bacterium, assembly GCA_020850775.1. Classification (GTDB taxonomy): domain Bacteria; phylum CLD3; class CLD3; order CLD3; family CLD3; genus JADZEA01. The sequence goes on along the minus strand of JADZEA010000134.1, from coordinate 2,003 downwards.
CCCGGTTGTGGAGATTACGCAATTCTTTCACAGGTTCAAAAAATGATGCCGGTACTTGGCAACACGAGAGAAAACACGGTTTTTGTTTCGGGAATCGGTTGTTCAAGCAGGTTTCCTTACTACCTGAACACTTACGGTTTTCACACGATTCACGGCAGAGCGCCAGCTTTCGCGATTGGAATTAAAGCTGCAAACCCAAACCTTGACGTTTGGATTGCGACAGGCGACGGAGATGCTCTGAGTATCGGCGGAAACCACTTCATTCACCTGATGAGAAGGAACCCAAACATTAAAGTTTTGCTTTTCAACAACAGGATTTACGGGCTGACAAAAGGTCAGTACTCGCCGACTTCTGAACACGGTAAAGTAACAAAGTCTTCTCCTTTTGGCTCGATTGAAGAACCTTTTAATCCGACAAGCCTCGCACTCGGTGCAAACGCAAGTTTTGTTGCAAGGGCAGTTGACAGAGACACAAAGCACCTTTCTTCCGTAATTGAAGCAGCTGCAAAACACAAGGGAACAGCTTTCGTAGAAATTTATCAAAACTGCATTATTTTTAATGACGGAGCTTTCACTCCCTACACTGAAAAAGAAACAAAACTTGAAAATTGTCTTTACCTTGAACACGGAAAACCGATGGTTTTTGGGCAAAACAGCGATAAAGGAATAAAACTTGACGGAACAGTGCCAAAAGTCGTTTCGCTAACAGACGGGAAAAACTCGTTAGAAGATTTAATCGTTCACGACCAGTTTTCAGAAGACCAAACCTTAGCAAACCTGATTACTCACCTGAGCGACAACAAAGATTTTCCTGTTCCGGTTGGTGTTTTTCGTTCAATTTCACGTCCCTGCTACGAAGACCAGCTTGTTGAACAGATGGAATCCGCGAAAGCACTGAAAGGAACCGGCGATTTACAAAAACTTTTCAATCAGGGTGATACCTGGGAAGTTAAGTAGAAAATTAGTTTGATAATTTTTCAAAAAAGGATTGGAATTTTTTCAATCCTTTTTTTTTACTTTCAGGCTGAAAACTGACCGCAAAGGGTAAAATTTTATGGAAAGTATTTTTTGGAAACTGTGTTTTTTTGGTGAACTTTCTTTGGAAGAACTTTACGAAGTGATGGTTTTGAGGCAGGAAGTTTTTGTTGTTGAACAAAACTGTATTTTTTTGGATGCAGACGGAATTGACAAAAAATCCTTTCACTTGCTTGGTTTTGAAAACGAAAAATTGGTCGCTTACCTTCGGATTGTTCCGCCAAAAGTTAAGTACGAAGATGCTTCAATCGGCAGGGTTGTAACTGCTGTCCGCGGGAAAGGTTTTGGTAAAATTTTGATGGAAAAAGGGATTGAAGCGAGCCAAAGGCTTTTTCCAAACACAAAAATCAGGCTGAACGCACAGCAAAGGTTAGAAAATTTTTACAAGTGTTTTGGTTTTGAAGTTGTTTCGGAGCCTTACGAAGAAGACGGAATTTTGCACGTTGCGATGCGAAACTGAAAACAAAAATCAATTTGGGAATTTTGCAAAAAAAGGATAACTTTCCCAAGTAAAAAAACTTTGTTTGAAAAAGGAATTTTAAAATGCCAATCGTAGAAAATTATGGAAAACTTGCTAAGGCAAACAGAAGTTTTGACATAAAATTTTGGCAGGAGCAAGGTCCGGAAGCAATTTTTATTGCTGCAATGCAACTAATCCAAGACTCAATTTTATTGAAAGGAAACGATGCTAACGAGTCAGGAATTCAAAGAACTGCTGAATCTTTTAAAAAAATATCAGGTTAAGTATTTGATTGTTGGTGGTTACGCAGTAATGAAGTACACTGAACCACGTTACACAAAAGATTTAGACTTATTTATTTTAGCTTCTGAAGAAAATGCCAAAGCAATTTTTAATGCTTTAAAAGAATTTGGAGCGCCACTTTTAAACTTGACAGAAAATGACTTTGCACAGGAAGGATATTTTTATCAAATGGGAAGACCTCCTTTCAGAGTAGATATTTTAATGT
>JADZEA010000133.1 GCA_020850775.1 bacterium | reverse complement strand
TCTGATATTCTACGTGTGCCGTGTTTATCGTGATACCTCTCGCTTTTTCCTCAGGTGCATTATCTATGCTGTCGTAATCCCTGAATTGTGCTAAACCTTTGTTTGCCAAATATTGGGATATCGCTGCCGTTAAGGTCGTCTTCCCGTGATCCACGTGACCTATTGTACCTACATTTACGTGAGGTTTACTCCTGTCAAATTTCTCTTTAGACATTGCTATTATTCTCCTATTAAAAAATTCTTACTTTGTTGCTTTGGAAATAATTTCTTCAGCAACTGACTTTGGTGCAGGTTCGTACTTACTAAATTGCATTGAGTAAACAGCACGACCTGAACTGATTGTTCTAATAACAGTTGCATAACCAAACATTTCAGAAAGTGGAACCTCTGCTTTAATTATTTGTGCATCTTTGCGGGATTCCATAGCCATAATTCTTCCTCTTCTTGAGTTCAAATCGCCCATTAAATCACCCATGTAATCAGCAGGAGTTACAATTTCTACATCCATAATTGGTTCAAGAATTACAGGATTTGCTTTTCTTGCGGCATTTTGGAAAGCCATAGAACCAGCAACCTTGAAAGCCATTTCAGAAGAATCCACATCGTGGTAAGTACCATCGTAAAGTTCAACTTCAATATCTTTCATCGGGTAACCTGCCAAAATCCCGTTTTGCATTGATTCTTGAATTCCGTTAGAAATTGGTTGAATGTATTCTTTTGGGATTCTTCCGCCAACAACTTTATCGTGGAAATGATAACCACTTCCGGGAGCACTTGGTTTCATTCTGATTAAACAATGACCGTACTGTCCGCGTCCACCGGATTGTCTTACAAATTTTCCTTCAGCTTCCACTGCCATTGTAATTGTTTCTTTGTAAGCAACTTGTGGTTTTCCAACGTTTGCATTAACTTTAAATTCTCTTTTTAATCTATCCACAATGATTTCGAGGTGAAGTTCGCCCATTCCTGAAATGATTGTTTGTCCTGTTTCTTCGTCAGTTCTAACTCTAAAAGTTGGGTCTTCTTCGGCAAGTTTGATAATTGATTTAATGAGTTGTTCCTGGTCAGCTTTGGAAGCAGGTTCAATCGCAAGCGAAATTACCGGATCCGGAAAAACCATTCTTTCAAGCACAAGCGGGAAATCCGGGTCGCAAAGTGTGTCGCCTGTTTTTGTGTTTTTAAGCCCAACTGCCGCCGCAATATCTCCGGAATAAACTGCTTCAATATCTTCTCTTTTGTTTGCGTGCATTTGGAGAATTCTGCCAAGTCTTTCTTTGTTTCCTGTTGTTGAGTTGTAAATGTATGAACCAGCTTTAGCAACTCCTGAGTAAACTCTGAAGAAAGTTAGTTTTCCGACGAATGGGTCAGTCATAATTTTGAAAGCAAGACCAGAAAATTTTTCACTGTCGGAAGGTTTGCGTGCAATGTGTTCATCAATATCATCAATATTGTGTCCTTGAACTTCACCGACGTCAACAGGAGAAGGAAGGTAATCAATTACAGAGTCAAGAAGCCTTTGAACGCCTTTATTTTTGAAAGAAGAACCGCAAAGTGCAGGAGTAATTGTGCATTCAAGTGTAGCTTTTCTAATTACTTCTTTAAGATGTTCAGTTTCTATTTGTTCGCCTTCAAGGTATTTCATCATCAAAGTATCATCGTATTCAGAAACTGATTCAAGTAAGTTGGTTCTCCATTGTTCAGCTTTTCCTTTTAATCCGGCAGGAATTTCAGCTTCGTCAAAAGTCATACCTAAAGTTGTTTCGTGGTACATAATTGCTTTCATAGAAATCAAATCAATTATTCCCGTAAACAAATCACCTTCACCAATTGGAATAAAAATAGGAACGGGATTAGCACCAATTCTTGATTTCATCATTTCAATAACATTAAAGAAATCAGCACCTGTTCTGTCCATTTTGTTTACAAAAGCAATTCTTGGAACTCCGTACTTATCAGCTTGTCTCCAAACTGTTTCGCTTTGTGGTTCCACACCTCCGACAGCACAAAAAAGAGCTACAGCTCCGTCAAGAACTCTTAAAGAACGTTCAACTTCAACAGTAAAATCAACGTGTCCGGGAGTATCAATAATGTTAATGCGGTGGTTTTTCCAATAACAAGTAGTAGCCGCACTGGTGATTGTGATTCCTCTTTCGCGTTCCTGTTCCATCCAATCCATAGTTGCAGCGCCTTCGTGAACCTCACCTATTTTATGGGTTACACCAGTGTAATACAAAATTCTTTCTGTAGTAGTTGTTTTTCCAGCATCAATGTGAGCCATAATGCCAATATTTCTTGTCCTTTCCAAAGGAACTATTCTTGCCATTTTAATCCTTAACTTTCAAAATTACCATCTAAAATGTGCAAAAGCTTTGTTAGCTTCAGCCATTTTAAGTGTGTCTTCACGTTTTTTAATTGATGAACCTTCATTTTTTGAAGCATCAAATAATTCATTTGCTAACTTTTCAGCCATAGTTTTACCATTTTTAGCGATAGCATACTTGATGATCCAACGAATAGCCAATGCTTTTCTTCTTTCAGCTCTGACTTCACAAGGAACCTGGTAAGTAGAACCTCCGACTCTTCTTGAACGGACTTCTAAAACCGGTTCTACATTTTTGATTGCTCTGTAAAAAACATCAACTCCATTTTCTTTGGCTTTTTGTCCGACAAAGTCAATTGCATCGTATAAAATTTGTTCTGCTGTGCTTTTTTTCCCGTCTTTCATCAAGTTATTGACAAATTTTGTAATCAAAATATCGTCATAAAGTGGGTCTGGTAAGATTTCTCTTTTTGCAGGTCTTCTACGTCTTGACATTTTTATTAACCTTAAAATTTAAAACTATTTCTTTTTACCTTTAGCCGCTGCAGCTGCTGCTGCGCCTGCTTTTTGTTTCTTTGCACCATACTTTGAGCGGGATGTTTTTCTGTTCGCAACACCTAAAGTATCCAAACTTCCTCTGATAATGTGGTATCTAACTCCGGGAAGGTCTTTTACTCTGCCTCCTCTGATAGTTACAATAGAATGTTCCTGTAAATTATGACCTTCACCGGGAATGTAAGCAGTAACTTCAACTCCATTGCTTAACCGAACACGTGCGACTTTACGTAAAGCAGAGTTTGGTTTTTTAGGAGTTGTTGTGTAAACTCTCGTACAAACTCCTCTGCTTTGCGGACAAGAATTAAGAGCTGGTGATTTTGTCTTTTTCACAGTTTTCTCACGGCTTTTTCTCACTAACTGATTAATCGTAGGCATATCAATTTATCTCCAAAAACTTTATTTCTAAAAAAAACATACAATATTTTCTTTTCATTCAAGGCTTGCAAATGTAAAAACTTATCTTTTACAAGTCAATTCTTTTTTCTAAAAAGTTCAAAATAAATTTAGAAAATCTAATTCCCACACAAAAAAGCCTTCAAGCTATTGACTTGAAGGCTTACTCTTTAAAACTAAGCTAAAAAACTATTTTAACTCGTTTGAATCCTTTTCGTGTTTCTTGGTTTTTATCTCTGGTTCAACAAAATTAAGTGCTTCATCATCTTCATCCAAACCATCAAGTTCACCACTATCAATTACAATGGATTCGTAAATCTTTAAACCCGTTCCTGCAGGAACTAAACGTCCCATAATTACATTTTCTTTCAAACCTCTCAGGTGGTCAATTCTTCCTTCAATCGCAGCTTCAGTCAAAACCTTTGTAGTTTCCTGGAATGAAGCGGCAGAAATGAAACTTTCTGTTCCAAGTGATGAAGGTGTAATCCCTAAAAGGATTGGTTTGAGAAGTGCCGGTTCCGCCGGTCTTGATTTTGGAATAACTGAACCTTTCTTTTCAAGCCTTGCAACTTCTTTTTCAAAAGCTATTTTGTTTATGATTTGCTCTTCGTAGTAACGGGAATCACCAACTTCCTGAACAACAACGGAATTTTGCAGTTTAATTCTCTCTTTTTCAGCTGCAATTTTATCAACGACATCACCTTCAATGTATTTTGAATCACCAGTTTCTTCAACTCTTTCTTTTTGAAGCATTTGGCGAACAATTACTTCAATGTGTTTGTCGCTGATTTTTACACCTTGCAAACGGTAAACTTCCTGAATTTCATTAACAAGGTATTCCTGAACCACTTTTGTTCCGGCAATTGCGAGAATGTCCTGCGGAGCAATTGAACCTTGAGAAAGTGGGTCGCCTGCTTTTACGTAATCACCTTCGTGAACAAGAACATTCTTTCCGTAAGGAATTAAGTAAGATTTTTGAGTTTGTCTGTCATCGCTTACAACAATGATTTCACGAATTCCGCGTTTGATTTTTCCAAGTTTAATAATTCCTGAAATTTCTGTAACGATTGCAGGATCTTTTGGTCTTCTTGCTTCAAAAAGTTCAGCAACACGAGGCAAACCTCCTGTAATGTCTTTGTTAATCAAAGCAGTATCACGAGGAATTTTTGCAAGAATTTCTCCTTGCTTAACATCTTCATCTTCTTTGCAAGTCAATTGTGTTCTTACAGGCAAAATGTAGTTTGATAATTTTTCGTCATTTGTCGGGTCAACTAAAACAATCCTTGGAACGAGCGTTTTATCTTTACTTTCAATAATTACAATGTGTCTTCTTCCGCCCGTAATCGCTTCGTCACTTTCTTCGTGGAAAGTTACACCTTCTTTAAAATCCACAAACTTGATTTTTCCGTCTTTTTCTGCGAGAACAAGTGAGTTGAACGGGTCAAACCTAAACAAAGGAGCATTTTTCTTAACAAATGATTTGTCTTTTACAAAAAGAATAGCTCCGTAATTAACTGAATAATCAGCAATTAAGTTACCTTTATCATCTTTAAGCATAATTTTTCCGTTACGACTTATCGCAACTGTCTCCATTATTCCATCTTCGTTTGGCTTATCAACTGTCAGAAGTTTATCGGAAAAATAAACTGTTCCATCATTTTTTGCTTCAATTCTGTCTTGTGCGGCAATAAGATTTGCAGCTCCGCCAGTGTGGAAGTTTCTTAAAGTTAACTGTGTTCCGGGTTCACCAATACTTTGAGCAGCCACAACTCCGACAGCTTCTCCAATGTCAACAAGTTTTCCGTTTGCAAGATTTCTTCCATAACAATAAGCACACACTCCGCGTTCCATTTTGCAAGTCAGCACTGAACGAATTTCTACAAAACCAAGATTTGGAATAGAATCAATCTTGTTTGCTAAATTTTCATCAATCAAAGTATTGGCTTCTGTAATCAATTCACTAGTACGGCTGTCAAAAATGTCTTCAACACTAACTCTTCCAAGAACTCTGTCCTTTAGCTTTTCAACAACTCTTCCGCCTTCTTTAAGTTCGCTAACCATAATTCCGTGTGTCGCTCCGCAATCTTTTGACGTAATAATTACATCTTGTGCAACGTCAACAAGCCTTCTTGTCAGGTAACCGGCATCAGCAGTTTTTAAAGCAGTGTCAGCAAGACCTTTTCTCGCTCCGTGAGTAGAAATAAAATATTCAAGAACTGAAAGCCCTTCACGGAAATTTGTTGTGATTGGGTTTTCAATGATTTCGCCTCCGGAAGCGGAAAGAGAACTTTTTTGTGGTTTTGCCATCAATCCGCGCATTCCCGCAAGCTGCTTGATTTGGTCTTTATTTCCTCTTGCTCCAGAGTGAGACATCATGTGAATTGAGTTAAAACCATCTTTAGAATTCTTCAAACGTTCATTAAGGAAATCAGAAACTTTGTTTGTTGTTCTTGTCCAAATATCAATCACTTTGTTGTAACGTTCTCCGTCAGTCATCAAACCTTCTTCAAACTTGTCCTGAACTTTTGCTACTTCAATGTTTGCAACGTTAATAAGTTCTGTTTTTTCTTCAGGTGTAATCGCATCGTCAATCCCAACTGAAATTCCTGCCCTTGTTGCGTAAGTAAAACCTAAATTTTTCAGGTTATCAAGAAATTCAGCAGTCCCAATATCTCCAATAACTCTGAAAGCTAAGTCAATCAGTTTCTCAATTTTTTTCTTTGTAAGAATGTCGTTGATGTAACCAACTTCCTTTGGAACAATTTGGTTAAGAATTACACGACCAACAGAAGTGTTAATTATTCTGTTTTCTTGCAGTGTTTCAATGATTTCTTCGTCCAAATCAATGATTTTTTCGCCTTTTTTAAGCTCAATCTGGATTTGCATTCCAAGTTCCATCTTGGAAAGTTGGTGAGCTACTACAATTTCGTGCCTTGAGTAACGAAGTTTAACTCCGCTAACATCAAAACGAGTTAAATTTGTACGGGTTTTTGAAAGGTAGTAAAGCCCAAGAACAATGTCCTGACTTGGTAAAGCAATTGGTTTTCCGCTTGCAGGATGAAGAATATTTTTGCTTGCAAGCATCAAAATTTTTGCTTCAACCTGTGCTTCGTAAGAAAGTGGAACGTGAACAGCCATTTGGTCGCCGTCAAAGTCAGCGTTAAAAGCTGTACAAACAAGCGGATGCAAATTCAATGCTTTTCCATCAATAATTTTGGGTTGGAAAGCCTGAATTCCAAGTCTGTGAAGCGTTGGTGCACGGTTTAGTAAAACACAATGATCTTTCACAATCTCTTCAAGAATTCCCCAAATTTCAGGACCTTTTTTATCAACTACTTTTTTTGCAGTTTTAACTGTTTTGACAATTCCACGCTCAACTAACTTACGAATAATAAAAGGTTTAAATAATTCAACAGCCATATCTTTTGGTAAGCCGCATTCGTGAAGTTTTAAGGTTGGACCAACAACAATCACAGAACGTCCCGAATAATCAACACGTTTTCCAAGCAAGTTTTGGCGAAAACGACCTTGCTTTCCCTTAAGCGAGTCAGAAAGGGATTTTAAAGCTCTTTTCCCGTCAGCACCTTCTGCAGTCTGGCGTTTTCCATTGTCAAAAAGCGAGTCAATTGCTTCCTGAAGCATTCTTTTTTCATTTTTAAGAATCACGTCAGGAGCTTTAATTTCAATTAATTTTTTCAAACGATTGTTACGAATGATTACTCTTCTGTAAAGGTCATTCAAGTCCGAAGTTGCAAACCTTCCGCCTTCAAGGGGAACAAGTGGTCTCAGTTCCGGCGGAATTACAGGAATTACATCAAGAACCATCCATTCAGGTTTTCTTGCAACAACATCATCATTATCTTCATCATCAAAAAATCTCAACATTTTTAGTCTTTTGAGTGCTTCAAGTTTTCTTTGCTGAGAAGTCTCGGTTGCGATTTTATGTCTCAAATGTTTTTGCAAAACAGGAATATTTATATTTCCAAGAAGTTCTTTGACCGCTTCGCCACCAATTCCAGCTTTAAAACGTTCTTCAATTGGAATTTCTTCTCCACCAAATGCTTCTGTCAGTTCGTAGTGTTCTTCTTCAGTTAGCAAAGCACAGATTTCTTTTCCACTTCGTCCTGGTTTGATAACAATGTACTGTTCGTAATAAATTACTTTTTCAAGATTTTTTACGCTAAGCCCAAGCAGGTAACCAATTTTGGTTGGTAAAGAACGGAAGTACCAAATGTGAACAACAGGAACAGCAAGTTCAATGTAACCCATTCTTTCGCGTCTTACACTTTTGGTTGTAACTTCAACTCCGCACCTGTCACAGATTAAACCTTTGTAACGAATTCTTTTGTATTTTCCACAAGCACACTCATAATCTTTTACCGGACCAAAAATTCTTTCACAAAACAATCCATCTCTTTCAGGTTTGAAAGAACGGTAATTAATTGTTTCAGGTTTAGTAATTTCTCCGAAACCCCAGGCACGAATTTTTTCTGGTGAAGCTAAACCAATAGCAATACTTTTATAATCTTTAGGCATTGGACCACTGCCAACGCTTGTTAAAAATGCCACAAAAACCTCCTTTTCATTGAACATTACCATTGAACAGCCGGCACTGAAAACAATGCCTTTTATTCAATGAAAAATTACCTTAAAGTAACATCAAGTGCTAAACCTTGCAGTTCTTTAATCAAAACGTTAAAGGATTCAGGAGTTCCGCAGTCAGGTGCATTATCGCCTTTAACAATAGATTCATAAACTCTTGAACGACCGTTTACATCATCAGATTTAACAGTTAGAATTTCCTGAAGCGTGTAAGCAGCGCCGTAAGCTTCAAGAGCCCAAACTTCCATTTCTCCAAATCTTTGTCCACCAAATTGTGCTTTTCCGCCAAGTGGTTGTTGAGTAATTAATGAATAAGGTCCGATTGAACGTGCATGCATTTTGTCATCAACAAGGTGAGCAAGTTTTAGAATGTAAATTACTCCAACAGTTACAGGAAGCTCAAATTTTAAACCTGTTCTTCCATCGTAAAGTGTTGTTTTTCCATAAGTATTAATACCTGAATCAAAAGATTTTTTCTTGAGTGTGAAAATAGATTTTTCAATTTTTAATAATTTTTCACGGGCATTCTCAAGCGTGGTTTTTGTAATTGACTTGACATTCAGGATTTTTGCGAGTTTTTCAAGGTCAGTTCCAAAAGTTGTGATTATTTTTACAAGTTCACGGTATTTTCCTGCTTCCAGTTTGTCGTTTGGAATGCCGACAAAATCCGCAATTCTTTTTCCAACTCCTTCATTTTCAAGAGCGATACTGATGAATTGTTCAATCGTTTCGCAGTCTTCAAGATGGAAAAACACCTTGTAAAAATCTTCTTTACACTCGATTTGGAGTAAGGAGAAAAACTCTTCCGTTAAACACAAATCAATTAATTTTGCTTTTAACTCTGCAAAATTATCAAAAGCTGCAGGTTCAATACCTTTAAGTTTTGAGTTAGCAATAAAAACTTCTTCTCTTACTTCTTCAAGTTTTGCACCATCAAAAACAGGTGTAGAATAATGAATACCAAGAATTTTTCCTGCCCAACCAAGTATTGTTTCATAAATTTGCCCAAGGTTCATACGCGAAGGTACGCCAAGTGGGTTCAGAACGACGTCAACAGGAGTTCCGTCAGCAAGGTAAGGCATGTCTTCGACAGGAACAATTCTGGAAACAACACCTTTGTTCCCGTGCCTTCCTGCCATTTTATCGCCGACCTGAAGTTTGCGTTTTTGGGCGACGTAAACTTTTGCAAGCTGCACAATTTCTGGTGGAAGCTCATCCCCGACTACGATTTTGTATTTACCTTTTTCAAAATCTTCTTCAATTACGCTAAGTTTTTTCTCGTAATTATCAATAACTTTTTGAACTTTTTCGTTATCTTCAGCAGAAACCAACCACTCACCATTCCATTCAATGTTGTCAAATTTCATTAAAGCAATTTTCTTTTGAGTTAGCTCTTCACCTTGCTGAGCAATAATTGTGTGAGTTTTTTTATCAAGAATGAAATTCGCTTTTTTACCTGAAAGCACTGTTTCCAAAGCAGAATTACGTAAGTTTTTTAAGAATTTAATGCGGTCTTCGGTATCTCTTTCAAGAACTTCAAGGTCGTGTTTTTCTTTCTTTTTAGAAACAACATCTTTTTTCTTACGAGTGAAAAGTTTTGTATCAATCACAATTCCTTTAAGCCCTGAAGGAGCACGTTTTGAAGCATCTTTCACATCACCAGCTTTATCTCCGAAAATTGCCTTTAATAATTTTTCTTCCGGAGTTGGGTCTGTTTCGCCTTTTGGAGTTACTTTTCCGATAAGAATGTCATCCGGCTCAACTTCTGCACCAATGCGAATTATTCCTGTTTCGTCAAGATTTTTAGTAGCTTCTTCGGAAACATTTGGAATTTCACGTGTAAATTCTTCTTCGCCACGTTTTGTATCCCTGACTTCAAGTTCGTATTCTTCGATGTGAACACTTGTAAAAACATCGTTTGAAACGACTTTTTCAGAAATTACAATAGCATCTTCAAAATTGTAACCGTTCCAGGGCATAAAAGCCACAACCATATTTCTGCCTAAAGCAAGTTCACCATTTTCGGTTGAGTTTCCGTCAGCAATAACATCACCTTTTTTGATTCTTTGACCCGCAACCACACTGATTCTTTGGTTGTAACAAGTATCTTTGTTTGTTCTTGCAAACTTTGTGAGCTTGTATTCAATCAAATCATTTTCACCAAAGTTGTAAATATTATCATCATCCTGATGGTCTCTGCGAATGATAATTTTTGTTGCATCAACTTGCTCAACCACACCATTGTAATCGGAAATAATCAGAGTTCTTGAATCACGGGCAACCTTAGCTTCCATTCCGGTTCCAACAATTGGAGAAGCCGGTCTAAGCAAAGGAACTCCCTGACGTTGCATGTTTGAACCCATCAAAGCACGGTTTGCATCATCGTGTTCAAGGAAAGGAATGAGTGCGGCAGCTCCACTAACAATTTGTTGTGGTGCAACATCCATGTATTGAATTTGTTCAGGAGGTTGAATTGGAAAATCACCTCTAATCCTACACTTTACAGTTGAATTAACAAAACTTCCATCTTCGGTAATCGGAGCATTTGCCTGAGCAATCACGTAACGGTCTTCGTCATCAGCAGAAAGATAGTCAATTTGGTCTGTAACTTTTCCATTTTCAACTTTTCTGTACGGTGTTTCCAAAAACCCAAGAACATTAATTCTTGCGTAAGTACACATTGAAGCAATCAAACCAATGTTTGGTCCTTCAGGAGTTTCAATTGGACAAAGTCTTCCGTAGTGAGTGTAGTGAACATCACGAACCTCAAAACCTGCTCTGTCTCTTGTCAGTCCGCCTGGTCCAAGCGCTGAAAGTCTTCTTTTGTGAGTTAGTTCCGAAAGAGGGTTTGTTTGGTCCATAAATTGTGAAAGCTGGCTTGTTCCAAAAAATGTGTTAATCACACTTGAAACAGTTCTTGCATTAACAAGTTCAGTCGGATTTAAATCTCCGGCTTCCCTCAAGTTCATTCTTTCCTTGATGGTTTTAGCCATTCTTGAAAGCCCGACACTAAATTGTGAAGCAAGTTGTTCACCAACACTTCTAATCCTTCTGTTTCCCAAATGGTCAATGTCATCAGGTCCGACTTTTCCATCTTTCATCTCAATAATTTGTTTGATAACACTAACAATATCTTCAAGCGAAAGAGTTGTAAAACCAACCGGAGCATCAAGATTTAGCCTTTTATTAATTCTGTAACGTCCAACAAGCCCTAAATCGTATCTTTTTGGATTAAAAAACAGTCTGTCCATCAAACCTTTCGCAGTTTCAAGGTCCGGAGCTTCACCTGCTCTTAAATATCTGTAAATTGCCTGCAATGCTTGTTCTTCATTTTGAACTTCGCTGTCTGCAAGTAAAGTATTGTGAATTAAATCAACGTAACCACTACCTTTTTTCTTGATAAACTTAACTTTATGAATTCCAAGTTTTCTTAAAGCTTCAGATTTATCAGAAGTGAATTCAACACCTTTGTCATAAATTAGTTCACCTGTGCTTTCGTTAATAACAGGAAACTCAAGTTCTCTTCCAAAGTAATTTTCAACTCTTTTTGTATCAAGACCGACTTCTTCAATCAAGCTAAAAGCATTTAAAATATCTTCATCATTCTTAAATCCGATTGCTCTGAGCAAAGTTGTAACAGGAAATTTTTTCCTTCTGTCAATGACAACGTAAAGTAAGTCTTGAATGTTTGTTGTAAACTCAACCCACGAACCTCTTGTGGGAATAATTCTCGCAGTGTAAAGAAGAGTTCCGTTTGGATGAATACTTTCATCAAAAAAAACACCCGGTGAACGTTGTAACTGGCTAACAATAACTCTTTCAGTTCCATTAATGATAAAAGTTCCCTTGTTAGTCATAAAAGGCAAATTTCCAAGATAAACTTCCTGGTCAATTGCTTCTGAATAGTCTTCATTAGGATTTTCGCGTTTTGAAAGACGTAAAGTAGCTTTTAGCGGTACTGAAAAAGTTACACCACGTTCCTGGCATTCCTGAACAGAATATTTTGGCTTATCCAAAGAATAATTGACAAAATCCAAACGATAATTTTCACGAGAATCCAAAACAGGAAAAACATTGTTGAAAACTTCTTGTAAACCTGTGATTTTCCTTCTGAGTGGTGGGACGCCAATTTGTAAAAATTCATTAAAAGAGTCTATTTGAATAGACAATAAATCAGGCATCGAAATTTTTGATTTGATCCTGGAAAAAGATTTTCTTTGCATAATTCCCTTTTTCTTTTTAGGTTAAAAGTTATAAATTCAATAAATGCCTTTTTAAAGCACTTAAAACGCTGTTAGCTCAAGCATTTTCTTAAAACACAAAAAGTAGCCTTAAAAAAGGCTACTTTGAGAATTAAAATTTTTTAAGACTTACTCAATCTAAAAGCACGAAAAGGGATTATTTTAGGTAAGTTCTACAGTTGCTCCTGCTTTTTCAAGAGTAGCTTTGATTGTTTCAGCATCAGTTTTAGAAACAGCTTCTTTTACTACCGAGTTTGGAGCAGCTTCAACAAGGTCTTTAGCTTCTTTAAGCCCTAAACCTGTGATAGTTCTCACCTCTTTGATAACACCTAATTTGTTATCGCCGAAGCTTTTAATAACTACGTTAAATTCTGTTTTTTCTTCTACTTTAGGAGCTTCGGCAGCAGCAGGAGCAGCAGACATCATCATTGGTGCAGCAGCGGAAACACCAAACTCATTTTCAAGAGCTTTTACCAAGCTGGAAAGTTCAACAACTGTTAGCTTTTTGATTGATTCAACCAATTCGCCTACTTTTGGGTCTAAGGTTACTTCAGACATTATATTTCTCCAATAATTTTATGATTTTCAAATTTTTAGTTAATTATTTTCTTTTTTTTCTTTAATTGCATTGACTACACCAACAAGGTTTCTTAAAAGTCCATTTAAAACGCTGACTGTGTTTGTAATCGGAGCATTTAAGCTACCAAGCATTTTAGCAATTAATTCTTCGCGTGTTGGCAAAGATAAAATCACGCTGATTTGATCTTTTTCATAAATTCTTTTGTCAATGATGCAAGCTTTAATTGCAGGAATGTCTTGATTCTCTTTTGAAAATTTTGCAACAATTTTTGCAGGCAAAGAAGGGTCGTCAAAGCTAAATGCAAATCCCGTTTCGCCTGAAAAAACATTTCCTGAATTTTTTACACCATTTTCATTACAAACTTGTTTAGCAAAAGTGTTTTTGTAAACTCTGTAAACAATGCCCTGCTCTTTAAATCTTTTTCTAAGCTCGTTAGTATTTTGAACTGTAAGTTTTTTGAAATCAGTAAGGCAAATTCCCTGTGATTTACTAAAATTATCTTTTAGTTCGTTAATAATTACAGCTTTTTGTTTTTTGTCCATTTTTTCTCCTGATTACTTAGCCGAAGCAAGTGCAGAGTTAGAGTCAATTTTAATTCCAGGTCCCATCGTGGAAGCAACTGAAACAGCTTTTACGTAAGTTCCTTTTGCTGCAACTGGTCTGGCTTTAACAATGCTGTCAATAAAAGCTTTTGAATTTTCAACCAATTTGTGCAGTTCAAAAGAAGCCTTACCAACACCTGCATGAACAATCCCAAACTTATCGCAACGGAACTCAATTCTACCAGCTTTGATTACTTTAACTGTGTTTCCCACATCTAAAGTTACTGTACCGCTTTTAGGATTTGGCATCAAACCACGAGGTCCTAAAATTTTACCAAGTTTTCCAACTTGTGCCATAACATCCGGAGTCGCAACAATTACGTCAACTTCTGTCCAACCGCCCTGAATTTTTTGAATGTACTCATCAAAACCTGCGTAATCGGCTCCTGCTTCCTTTGCTTCGTCTTCTTTTTGTCCTTTTGTAAGAACGAGAACGCGAACTTTTTTCCCAATTCCATGAGGAAGTGAAACAGTTCCGCGTACTACCTGGTCGGCATGCTTTGGATTAACGCCAAGATTCATTGAAATCTCAATAGATTCATCAAATTTAGCGGTAGCAGTTTGTTTTGCGAGTTTTACAGCATCTTCAAGGGAGTAGTTTACAGTACGATCGACGAGTTTGAACGCCTCCTGAAATCTTCTACTCATTTTTTTCATTACGAAAATTCCTTAAAAGTTAATCTTCAACCAAAATGCCCATATTTTTTGCAGTTCCCTCAATCATTGACATTGCACTTTCAATTGAGTTTACGTACAAATCAGGCAATTTAATTTCAGCAATTTTTTTAATTTGTGCTTTAGTGATTTTACCAATTTTAGATTTATTAGGTTCCTTAGAACCTTTTGGCAATCCCAATTCTTTTAGCAAAAGAACAGAAGCAGGTGGAGTTTTTGTGATAAATGTAAAAGACTTATCTGAATAATAAGTGATGATTACCGGAGTAATCATTCCCATTTGGTCAGCAGTTTTTGCATTAAAGGCTTTAATGAACTCCATACCATTAATTCCTCTTTGTCCTAAAGCTGGTCCTACTGGCGGTGCCATAGTTGCTTGTCCGCCTTTAATTTGTAGTTTTACGCTTCCGACGACTTTTTTAGCCATTTTTACTCCAAAGATTCAAAAGATAATCTTAGTTTATTTTTCTAATTTAACCTGCAAGAAGTCAAGTTCAATTGGTGTTGGTCTTCCAAAAACACTGACAAGAACTTTAACTTTTCGTTTTTCTTCATTAATTTCTTCAACATTTCCTGAAAAATCGTTGAAAGGTCCGTCAACAACTTTGACAGCGTCTCCAAGCCTGAAAGGAACTTCAACAGTTTCGCCACGAACAGCAATTTCATCAACTCTTCCAAAAATACTTTCAATGTCTGATTGTTTTAATGGCAGTGGATTATTTTGAGGTCCTACAAAGCTAATTATGCCCGGAGTGTTAAGAACGACGTGTTTCGTTTTGTCGTTAAGTTCCATTTGTACAAGAATATAGCCCGGATAAAGCATACGTTCTTTTTGTTTTTGCTTACCATTTTTCATTTCAACAATTTTTTCAGAAGGTACCATAAATTCAGAGATTTGGTCTTTTACATTGTTGAGTTCAATTTCTTTCGCAAGGTAAGCCTGAACTTTTTTTTCTTGTCCTGAGTAAATTCTCAGAGCATACCACTTACAATCTTTATTTTCTTCTGGCAAAATAATTCTCTTAATTTTTTTAAATTATTGACCTAAGATAGCCCTGAACAGTCTATCAAAAATTTGGTCAGCTCCATAAATATAAACTGCAAGTATTAAACTAACAATTCCAACTGCATAAGTAGAAACCTTAAGCTCTGGTATTGTTGACCAATGAACTTTAGACAGCATTTCGTATTTAACATCCTTTAGGAATGTCGTAACTTTTTCATTCATAAAATTTCTCACAGATTTTTAAAACAAGCACGAGAGGAGGGACTCGAACCCCCGACACCTGGTTTTGGAGACCAGTGCTCTACCAACTGAGCTACACTCGTACATAATTTTTTTAACGAGTTTCCTTGTGAACAGTACGAGCATTACAAGAAGGGCAGAATTTTTTATACTCAACTCTTCCTGTATGAAGTTTTTTATTCTTAGTCATACTGTAATTACGTTCTTTACAGTCCATACATTCAAGAGTGATAATTACTCTTGCTTCTTTTTTTGCCACTTTAGAAGACTCCTATTGAATAATTTTAGTAACGACACCAGAACCGACAGTTCTACCACCTTCTCTAATCGCAAATCTAAGTCCTTCTTCCATTGCGATTGTGGTGATAAGTTCTACTGTCATTTTTATGTTATCTCCAGGCATTACCATTTCTACTCCTTCAGGCAAATGCAATATTCCTG
>JADZEA010000132.1 GCA_020850775.1 bacterium | reverse complement strand
GTTCAACTTCTGTGTCGTTCCAGGTGTAGCTTGTCGGAGTTGCAGAGTTTCCCTGACCTTTCAGGTTTGGATTGTTTTCGTAGCTTGCAACAACGTTGAAGTTAGCTAAGTTGTTAACTGAACGCATCACTTTGAAGCCTAAGTTGTTGGTTTCGCTTTCGGTTGTCCAGTTTAGCTGAATTGAATTTTTGGTGCTTTTGAGTGAAAAATGAGAGAGTGTAACTGCAAGTGGTGTGTCGTCCTGGTCCTGAACAAAAAATGGCGAGCAACTTGGAGCCGTTCCACAAACGCGGTAGCTACCACTACCTAAACTTGTGATGACATTGCCATCAAGAAAAACGTTGTTGTGAGCGATTCTGAGTTGAGTTGAAGGGTCACCAACAAAACCTGTTAACCAGTCTGAGTGAACGACGAAACAGACTTCAAGGTTTGTTTGACCGTTGCAGTCAAGGTCGTACTTCGCAACAAACGGAGTTCCGTTTTCAGTGCTTTCAACGTTTAACAGGCTCATCGCAGTAGTTCCGCCCTGAGTAGCAATTGAGCCGAGATTTGAACCGCTATTTGTAAAGTCAGTTCCACCGTTTCCGTTGCTTGTGCCTGTTCCGGGCAAAGTTGGGCTACCGGTAGTGAAGGTTGGAGGAACAATTGAAGAAGAGAACGAAAATTTACTGACAAAAGTATCGTAAGTTCCACCATTCCAGGAAGTGTCGTAAGCACCAATAGTAACTGGGAAATCGCTTGAGTAAGTGTAACCCGTAACGTAGCAGTTTCCGCTTCCGTCAAGTGTAATCCATTGAATTCCATCATTGTTTGAGCCACCGAGGAAGGATGAGTAGCTAAGTGATGAGGCAGTTGAATTTAGTTTGCTGATAAATGCGTCAATACTTCCACTAAGTGAAGTATCGTAAGAATCGATTGTAGTCGGGAAACTGCTTGAGTAAGTAAAACCCGAAACAAGGACATTTCCACTTGCGTCAAGTGTAATTGAATTAGCCTGGTCTGAAGCTGACCCGCCTAAAAATGTTGAGTAGCCGAGAGCGGTTCCAGTTGAGTTTAGCTTACTGACAAATGCGTCGCCTCCTCCATTGGATGAAGTATCGTAAGCACCACCAGTTGTTGGAAAATTGCTTGAAGCTGTGGAACCAGTGATGAAGGTATTTCCACTTGTGTCAAGTGTAATTGAATTAGCTATGTCTGAACCTGACCCGCCTAAAAATGTTGAGTAGCTGAGAGCAGTTCCAGTTGAGTTTAGCTTACTGACAAATGCGTCGAAGGTTCCACCATTGTGTGAAGTATCGTAAACACCGCTTGTGGTCGGGAAACCGGTTGCTTCAGTGTATCCCGTAATAAAAACATTACCATTTGAATCTAACTTCAATGAGTAAGAAGCGTTAAGAGTTGACCCGCCTAAAAATGTTGAGTAAACTAATTGAAGACCTAACGGATTTATTTTACAGATAAATGCATCGTAACCACCATTGTGTGAAGTATCGTAAGCACCTGTAGTAGCCGGAAAACCGCTTGTTGAATTAGTGCGACCAGTAACAAATGTATTTCCACTCGTGTCAAATGAGATTGAACTGGCTTGTTCAGAATCATACCCGCCTAAGTATGTAGAATAGGTAAGAGAATTACCTGATGAGTTTAGTTTACTGACAAATGCATCACTATCTCCCCTGAGAACAGAACTGAAGCCATTTAGAAACGGGAAATTGCCTGACCAGGTGTAACCGCAAAGGTAAGCTATCCCACTTGAGCCAATTGCGATTGAGTTAATTCCGTCAGAACCTGACCCGCCAATGAAAGTAGAGTAACTGGGAGAACTACCCGATGAGTTTAGTTTACTGATAAATGCGTCGCTACCTCCATTTTGCGAAGTATCGTAAGCACCTGCAGTAGTTGGAAAATCGCCTGAGCCTGAGCTAGTGGAACCAGCAACAAAAATATTTCCACTTGCGTCAAGTGTGATTGTGTAACCGTAATCGTTAGAATTTCCACCAAGAAAAGTAGAAAATAAAATTGAGCTGGGTGGTTGCGACAAAACAAGGTAAGAATACAAGGTGCCCGGAGGAGTACTTCCTGGTGGACTTACTCCGTTTCCTCCGCTTGGTAAAGTAGTTAAATTATTTAAAGCATCTTGCGCAGCTAAGTAATATTCAATCAAGCTGCCTGCAGCTTGTCCGGGAATAGATGAAGTAGCCACGGATGAAAGTTCGTTGTTAGTTTTTGACGTGGCTTCAGGAGAAGAAGTTGACATACTTAAAGAATTCCATGAACCGCTGTTCACACGGTAATACAATCTCGGTCCACCAAGCCCGGAAATCACTAAATCATTATTAGAATCAGTGATGTTTGCTGTAACTGCTCTTGCATCGGTTGAATAAGTATCACCTAAAGGAGTATGAGTTATGGCTGGTGGAGTTCCGGAGGGAATTCCACCAAACTTGATATTTGATCTGTTTGTTCCATTAGAGCCTCCTGTTGACGCACAAGTTTCAAGCCAACCACTAATTACTCTGCTCGAATTAAAAGCTGTGGTTGAATACCTGATGGAAGCGTTAAAATCAGTAAACCATGTGAATTTATAACTGCATATTTGAATGACGATGTTACTTGTTCCATCCCAGGTGAAAGGAGTTGTGAATGCTAACATTTTCCAGCTACCGTTAATAATTGACGCTTCAGATAAGGTTGTCGGTCCGTAAACAGTTGTTAAGCCTGTTTCCCAATCGGTCAAATCCGAAGTTGAAGTTAAGCCAATTTTTACTTCAAATTCATCTAAGTCGGACATTGAATTTTTGTTTTCTACAAAAAAACTTATATCTGAAATATTAAAGCCAATTGGCATTCCCGCAGCAGTAAGTTCAGATGCCCGATACAAAAACTGATGTTTATGCCTTCCTCCGGAATGACCAAAAGGCGTAGGAAAAGTTGTACTTGAATTTGTTGCTGTTCCCGTACCTATGGTGTAGGTATTTGCCAAAGCCATTGAAATTGCTAAACTTAGAATGCAAAAACAAACTAAGAAACTTAATAAATTCTTTTTTAGAGAATTCTGTTGGTTTGAAACCATGTTTTTCATTTTTAAAATCCCTTTGATTAGTTAATAAAAAATAAAATTGTAATTCTACAATTCTCTTAGCGAAACTCTTGATTTCTGTTGTAAAGAACAGGTGATTTAGTTTTTCCATTTTCTCCCGGTTTTTTGAATAGAAAAAATTAATTTAAAAGGCTTAGGCAAGGGTTATGCCATTAGTTACAGGCTTTGATAATAAATGACTTACAAAAATTGTCTTGTTATTTTTTTTAGGTGAAACAACTGTTAAACAAGACTGAAAATCATAAAAATCAATTTGTTAAGCAAAATAAAGGCGAATCGCCTAAAAACAGGCGGATTTCCCTGAACTGTGGCAGGTTTTATTTTAGTTTTGTAATTACGATTTTGTATTTTGCAAGGAGCCTGTCCAAGCGTTTGTTATCAATTTTCAGGGCTTGGTAAGTATTTTTCAGGTGGTAATTATTTTCTTTCAGCGATTTAAGGATTTCATACTTTTCAAGAGCGTCAATTTTTTCATTTAAACCTTGGCTTGAGTCGTTTCTGATTTCAAAACCATTTTCAGCGATTGTGTTTCCGTTATGGTTTTTGGTTACTGAACTGGCACGCATTTCATAAAATAATTTTAGGCAAAGGCTGTCAATCATCATTCCTTTTTTTGCCCTTAAAACACAAATTGAAATTGCATTTTCAAGTTCTCTGACGTTTCCTCGCCATTTTTGGCTTAGCAGGTATTCAACCGCATCTTCAGTAAAGCCTGCTATCTCTTTGTTTGTTTTGAGGTTCGCTTTTTTTAGAAAATGATAGGCTAAAACCGGAATGTCTTCCGGTCTTTCTCTGAGCGGAGGAATTTCAATTTTTAGGAAAGCCAGTCTGTGGTAAAGATCTTCCCTGAAATTTCCTTTTTCAACTTCCGCAAGCAGGTTCTTGTGAGTTGCGATTACGATTCTTGTGTCTATTTTTTTTGGTGATTCGGCACCGACTTTCCAAATTTCTTGTTTTTCAACTGCTCTTAAAAGTTTTGCCTGAATTTCAAGGTTCAGTTCCCCGATTTCATCCAAAAAAATTGTTCCTCCATCGGCAAGTTCAAATTTTCCTTTTTGCGCAGAAACGGCACCCGTGAAAGCACCTTGTTCATGCCCGAAAAAATCACTTTCTACTAAATTTTTTTGGATTGTTGAGCAGTTTACAGCAATGAAAGACTTGTTTTTTCTATTGGAAAGATTGTGTAAACATTGTGCTGCGAGTTCTTTTCCTGTTCCTGTTTCACCAAAAAAATAAACAGGAAAATCATAAAGAGCTACTTCCTGAATTTGTTCGTAGATTTCATGCATTTTTTTGCTTGTTCCTACAAAGAAACCGCGTTTTTGAAGTTCGGCAGAATTTTTCAGCTTGCTGGTTTCAATGTGTTTGAAAACAACGGGAGAAATTATGTTTGCAATGTTTGAGACTTTTTCTAAATCATTTTCATTAAAAGAGCCTGCTAAAACTTTAGTTCTTTCAAGGTAAACTGCACCTGTAATTTTTTTATCAATTTCAAAAGAAACAGCGATGACTGAAAGGAAAATTTTTCCCTTTAGGCTTTTATTTTCTTTTAAATCGGTATCTTCCAAGGCATTTTGTATCAGAATTGGTTTCTTTAAGTTTATGGTTTTATTCAGGATAGTCTTAGAGAATTGAAGCTCATCGGGTTTTAAGTCAGGTGAAACGACACAGATTTCAAATCCGTTTTTTTTCTTTAAAATTATTTGGCAGGCGTTAGCTTCTGTTTCATTTTGCAGAAAATTCAGGAACTCGTTGATTGTTGTTTCCGGGTTAATCAAGTTGGCAAGTGAGCGGACTAAATCAAGGTAAGTCTCTGAATTTTTGAAATTTAGAGTTTTTAAGAAATTCAATTTTTGTTTGAAAGAAAATTTTGGATTTGTTTTGTACTGTTTTTCTAATTCTTCAATTGTTTTTACTCTTAGTTCTTCAAGAGATACTTTTGGTTTGTGTGGAAAAGGTAGTTTTTTCTTTGCGTAAATATCTAATAAATAATAATTAATGGTAGAAACAAATTCTTCAAAGTTTTTGTTTTCCCTTAATGCAAAAAGTTCATTTATTTCTTTTTCAGTTTGGTTTAATTCAAAATCAACAAGGCATTTTTCTATTATGAAATTTTTACCGTTGTTGCAACCTTCAAGATTTTTGTTACAAAAACTCATGCCGGTTTGACAGGAATTTTTAGCCTTTTCAAATTCCTTTTGGTTTCTGAAAAGCATCGTTTGTGTCAGCATTGCTTCGCATTTTCCACACATTACGTCTAATTTTTCCCACATCAAAACAGCTTCACTTAAAAATGGTTTTACCTTTTTAAATTGCTTGTTTTCAAGGTACATCTGAGCAATACTTGTGTAGAGATTTGGTAAAATGAAAACGACGGAATCTTTGATTTCATCAGTTATTTTTTTTGCCTGTAAGTAATTAATTTCACTTTGTTTAAAGTTACCCAAAGCGGTGTAAACATTGCCGAGTTGATAATAAGTTTGCAGCAGGTCTAATTTTTCATTAAGTTGCTCAGCAATTTTATTGGCTTTTTGCAAAAGACCGATTGCTTCTTCAAATTTACCTTCAAGGTAACTGATTGTTCCGAAGCCTGCGTAACACAATAAAATCCCTTGATTAAAGCCAAGATTTTCGGCTAAAACCATGCTTTCACGGTAATATTCTTTAGCTTTGCCAAGGTCTCTGATTTTCATTGAATTAATCGCAAGACTACACAAAATATCAAACAAATTAGTTTTATCGTTAATCTCTTTAATATTTGAATAAGCTAATTTTAAATTATTTTCTACCTGAGTAAAATCTAATTGGTAATCATAATAAAAAGCAATGTTTAAGTGCAGGTGCATCAATAAGTTATGATTATCTTTGGAACACATTTTAAGAGACTTCTGAAAAAAATCGTAGCCTTCATTCAAGTTACCAAGTTCAACTTCAATCCGACCTAAATTACAATAAATCAGAGCCTGATTTTGAAAATCATTCACTTCAATGTAAAATTTTAATGCAAAAAGGTAATGTTTTTTTGCTGAAGCAAGTTCACGTATTTTACGGAAGTCTGTTCCAAGACCGTAGTGCGTCTTTGCTTTCACAAGGTCAGAAACACCCGAAAGCTGTAAGTTTTTCTTAAAATACTG
>JADZEA010000131.1 GCA_020850775.1 bacterium | reverse complement strand
GGAGTTTACCTCGGAATGAGTCTTTACAGTTCAGAAACTAACTACTACTCAAAATCCGAAGCAATCTACTACAGCAACTACTTTGGAAGCACTTCAAACGGCAGTTTCACTGCTTTAGCTCCTTCAAGTGGTTACTACACACTTGTAGTCTGGAAAAAAGGCTTCTTAGACCTTGCGTTCGCTGCAAACTACAACCTGACAGTCAGCCCTTCGCTTTCAAATCTTTTTGTTTACGCTCCTTCCTGGAGTCACACTGTAGTAGCAAGAAACGACTGGAGTGCAACACCTTCAAACTGTAACGTAAGTCCGACACTTGACGGATGGCTTGCAACGACTTACGTAAACGGTGGAATCGCTTTGAGCGGTGTAACAAACTCAGGAGCTTTTACATCAAAGTTCTTCTTGGACGACGTTCTGAAGTACACACAAAACTACTCTTCAGGGCTTTTGGCAGGAACTCAGACTTACACTCAAAATGCTTACCTGCCTTCAATCGTCAAAGGCGGAAAACACACGCTTTCGTTCCAGATTGATTCTGAAAATCAGATAACTGAAAGCAACGAGACCGATAACTGGACGTCTCAGCAGTTTGACTGGTCACCGAAAGTCGTAAATTCGGGAACAGGATGGGTGGTTGATTCACCGCCACCACAAGTTTCAGCAGGTGCGGTTTATCCAAATTCTGAAGC
This sequence comes from bacterium, assembly GCA_020850775.1. Taxonomy (GTDB): domain Bacteria; phylum CLD3; class CLD3; order CLD3; family CLD3; genus JADZEA01. The sequence goes on along the minus strand of JADZEA010000131.1, from coordinate 19,680 downwards.
CTGGAGTTTCAGCCGCGATTCAAACCACTGGTGGTCAGGTTGTGCAGTTGTTCCGACAGTTTCAGGTTTAGATTACGACATCGCTTTGTACCCGAATTACACGGGCAGCACAAACAATTTTCAAAGTGGTCTGGCTGCTTCACAGTTGTTTTTAGACCGAACTGATTTTGTTCTTGTAAACGGAAACAATGTGCCGGAAACAACTTTTTGTGGTGCAGTCTTAAATTACTGGGGCGCAAGTTCTCCTGGCATTGACCACGAAGTTTATGCGGACAACGAAACAGGAACTTACTCACCGCAACAACTCGATGCTGTTACTGACGTTCTGAATGGTTCAGTTATTGGACAGCCTATTGAAATCTTCAGAATTTACGAAGTAGCTTTCTTTTCTAGCGATATTCAGAAACAGTACCAGTTTACTTTGAACAACCTTTCCGGAAACGCTGACCTGAGCTTTGCTCTCTACAGCAAGAACGGTACTTACTTAGCTTTGTCAAATTTTTACACCGACCCGTCAGGAACTCCTGCTATTGGTTATTCCAATGGTTCCGGAGGAAATGAAAGTTTTACAGTTACAATTGAGGAAGCAGGTTACTACGCTTTGGTTGTCTGGAAAGACAGAACAAACGACCTCTATCTCGATGCTTCCTACAGTTTAGATGTTTCACTGACTCCGATAAACTTGACTGCACAGACCATTCCATCAGGCTGGAGTGCGCCGCTTGTTCCAAGAAATCAGACTGGTGCAACAAGTTCGGACTGCCTTGTAACACCAACACTTGACGGAAACGTCAGCAACACTCACTGGAACGTTTCAATGGTTAACGAAGGTCAAAACCCAACTTCAAATTATTTTTACACGGATTACGAAATTGACGACGTTTGGGATTTTTCACTTAACGGTTCACTTGCAGCGAACACAACGTGGACACTGAACGACTTTGCACCAACTGTTGTCCGTGGCGGAAGGCACGTGCTGAAATCCACTGTTGACGTGCTTAACGACGTTGCTGAAACTAACGAGTACGACAACGTTTACACAAAAGAGTACGTCTGGTCGCCGCTTCCTTTGTCTGCTGGTGTACCTGTAAACCGAACTTCTCCGCCAAACTGGTCAACAACAGGTTCAGTTTACGGAAACTGCGATGGTTTTTCCGCAACAATGCCTGTTAGTAAATTTTGGCTTGGTGGCGCTGCTGTTCCAACTGTAACGGGAACACAGGTTGGCATTTTGCTTTACGACGACTACACCGGAAGCGAAACTGGTTTCCAAAGCTATCTGACTGGCGCAAACCTTTTAGGTGGTGAAATTACCTTCGTGATTGCCAACAAAAACACAGTTCCAACTTCGGATTACCAACTTGGCGTTACTAACTACTACAACTATCCAAACGCTGACTTTGTAGTTGAAGCAGTTAACGAAGACTGGACGACTTCACCTGGAATTTACACAGGTTTAACTTTACCTGCGAACTCAGTTCTTGACCTCTACGAAATCACCATTGGAAACGGACAAATTGGGCAGTACACTTTCACGCTTACAAACACTTCAGGAAACGCGAACCTTGGTTTCTCACTTTACAGCAAAGACTTAACTTACGGTAGTAAATTTGATTTCTTTATTGACAACCTTGGTTACTGGGGTTACGGAAACGCCAACACTGAAGGACAAGGTGAAACTTTTACAGTTAATCTTTCCGAAGCTGGTTACTACTGTCTTGCAGTCTGGAAAAATGGAGTAAGCGACGTTGGTTTGAATGCAACTTACGGTTTTTCAATGGAACTTTCGCCTTCAAACCTTACTGCTTTAACGACACCTGCAGGCTGGAGTGCGCCTCTTGTTCCAAGAAACACAACAGGAGCAACAAGTTCAGACTGTCTTGTAACTCCAACGCTTGACGGAAACATAAACACCAACTACCTGAACGTGACATTCTCAAACGACGGAATCAACGGAACAGGCAATTTTGGTTTTTATTACTACGTTGACGATGTTTATGAAGCAAGCGGATACAATACCTTGTCAAATGGGAACACAACTTACCATCTTAACAACTGGAGTTTTAATAATCCTACAAAAGGCGGAAGGCACGTGCTGAAAGCTGAGATTGACGTGTTTAACCAAGTTGCTGAAACCAACGAGTTTGACAACATTTTCACAAAAGAGTACGTCTGGTCGCCTCTTCCTCTGACTGACGGAGTTCCGGTTAACAGAACTTCTCCGCCAAACTGGGTAACAACGGGTTCGGTTTACGGGAACAGTGACGGTTTTTCTGCTACAACTCCTGGTGGTAAGTTTTGGCTTGGCGGTGCTGCTGTTCCAACTGTAACGGGAACACAGGTTGGCATTTTGCTTTACGATGACTACACCGGAAGCGAAACTGGTTTCCAAACCTACCTGACTGGCTTAAACTATTTAGGTGGTGAAATCACCTTCGTGATTGCCAACAAAAACACAGTTCCAACTTCAGATTACCAACTTGGCGTTACTAACTACTACAACTACCTGAATGCTGACTTTGTAGTTGAAGCTGTAAACGAAAACTATGTGTTTGCACCACCCGGAGCTAACTCAAACAAAACTTTGCCAGCAAACTCAGTTCTTGACCTGTACGAAGTCAGTTTCGCACAAACGGGAACTTACGTTTTCACTCTTACGAACACTTCAGGAAACGCGAACCTTGGTTTCTCACTTTACAGCAAAGACTTAACTTACGGTAATAAATTTGATTTCTTTGTTGACAATCTTGGTTACTGGGCTTACGGAAACGCCAACACTGAAGGACAAGGTGAAACGTTTACGGTAAACATTTCTGAAACGGGTTACTACTGTCTTGCAGTTTGGAAAAATGGAACAAGCGATGTTGGTTTGAACGCAACTTACGGTTTTTCAGTGTTACCACAAGCTACAACACCGCAAGCGATTACGGACTTACACATTCAAAAAACCGGTAACAACGCAGTTCTGACCTGGTCCGCAGTAAGCGGAGCGACGAACTACAAGGTTTACGGAAGCACAGAACCAAACTTTGTTCCTGCTCCCGGAAATTTATTAGACACAGTTACGGCAACAAGCTACACTCACACAAACGGAATGAGTGCAAACTCTAAATTCTTCTACAAAGTAACAGTTAACAACACTGTTGCTGTCTCTCCAATGAAAAAAGAAAGTTTTGACTTAAAGTAACTTTCAAAAAAACACGAAAGTAAGAGACTGATTTTTTTGGTCTCTTACTTTTTTTTAAAACACTGAATAATCTTCCTAAAAAATTGAAAAATACACTTTGACAAAAGATTTAGTTTTAGCTAAATTAATTGTGGCGTCTGGAAAGAGTCGCGAAGCGTCTTGCCGAGAAGAATTTATTCTTCATCACCAGTCGCTTTTTTTTTATCTTTTTATCAAGGAATTAGGAATGTTTTTGTGTTACGTAGATGAATCAGGCACTTCAGCTATTCCTGGAAATACTTCACACTTTGTATTAGCAGGCTTATCAATTCCTATTTCAGAGTGGAAGTCTTGTGAAAATGAAATTAATAAAATCAAAAAAAAGTATGAGCTTCAATCAGCAGAAATTCACACAGGTTGGATTTTAAGACCATACTCTGAACAAAATGCAATTAATAATTTTGACCAGAAAAATTACGCAGAAAGAAAAAATGAAGTGCTAAAAATTAGAAAGGAAAAATTTTATACTTCTAAAATACCTGACAAACAAGTTCAAAAAAATTATAAAAACACTGAAAATTACGTTCATTTAACTTTTATTGAGAGGCAAAATTTTATAAAAGATGTTGCTGAAATTGTTTCTAATTGGAAAGAAGCAAAGTTGTTTGCTGACTGCATTGATAAAATTCATTTTGATCCAACTAAAGCTAAAAAAACAATTGACGAAGAAACATTTGAACAAATTATTTCACGGTTTGAACTTTTTTTAAAATCACAAAAAAAGTATGGTCTTCTAATTCACGATAACAACCAAACAGTTGCAAAAAAACACACTGATTTAATGAAAAAATTCCACTCTCAGGGAACTCTTTGGACTTCTGTAAAAAATATTATTGAAACACCTTTGTTTGTGGATTCACAACTTACAAGTATGATCCAAGTTGCAGATTTATGTGCTTACGCTTTGAGACGTTACCTTGAAAATAATGAAGAAGAACTTTTTAACTTAATCTTTAAAATAGCTACAAAAAAAAATGGTAAAGTTGTGGGAGTCAGACATTTTACAGAACTTAATTGTTGTTGTAAAATTTGTTCCTCACACAGACCATAAAAATTAAATAAAAACTTTCTTACTTTTTTTTAAAGTTTTCGTTTTTCTTTTACAACTTCCAGGAAAGTTCGGCAAGTAATTTTACTTTCAAGCCAGAAAACCAGGTCAATGTAAAAATCACTCACAAAATCTTTTTCATTTTCCACAACAATTTCCAGTTCATTTTTCAGTTCGGTGAAAGAGAGTTTTAACTCTTCTTCGTCAGTCAGTTTAGGAAATTTATTGCCAAAAAATCTTAAAACGCATTTCTCAAAGTCAGCCATTTCTTTCCTTTTTTCTAAAAAATAATAAGTTGACCGGACTAAACTTTCAAACAAACTCTCGTTTCCAAGTTCAAAATGAACAAACAGAATCATAATTTTCGCAACACGCCGGATATTTTGCTTGATTTCAGTTTCTTCGTCATTCAAAATTTTGTTGTAATATTTTAAAGCTAAGGAATTGTCTCCGGAAACGAAACAGGTGTGAGCTATGCTTACCCAAAAGTGCATTAATTGTTTTTTAGGTATTTTAGGGCTAAACTCTTCTAATTGTTTTTCTGCTTTTTTTACAAAATCGTAACCTTCTTCAAAATCACCGGAAGTCAGAAACATTGCAAGTTCGATTCCCAGAATGAGATTAAAATTCTTAATTTTGTTTTTTTCAGAAATCTGAAAATTTGCCTCTGTAATTTTTAGTTTTTCAATTGTTTTTTTCATTTGCACGAAATTTTTCGTAGTAAAGTAACTTAAAGCAGTGTTTGTCAAAATATTATTGTAAGATTTAACATTTTCCCTGATTTGCTGTGGGTTTGCTTCAAAAAGGTTCGCAAGTTTTAGGTTTGTTTCCAAGCTTTTTTCATAATCCTTTTGAAAATGGTAGTAAAGCATCCAGATGTTGTGAAAAGCTGATTTCTCCTGAAAAGATTTAGCATTTTTTTCATCGGATAAAATTGGATTTGCAACAATCTCATCGCTAATCTTAAAGTAATTCTCGGAATTTCCCGTTTCTACCGCTAATGAAAAACCATCATAAATAAAATTTAAATCTGTGATATTCCTTAATTTATCTAATGATGAAAACAGATTTTCGTAGTGTTCTAAAAGTTCTTCCTGTGTTTTAAACAATCTGAAATCAGCTTCCTTGTTAAGTAAACCTTCAAGTGTTAAAATTTTCAGCAATTCAATCTCTTTTTCGTAAAACCGTGCTATTTTTTTTGTTTTCAACAGTAATTTTTTTGCCTGCTCAAAAAGTTCCTTGTGAAATAAAATTTCAATGTAGCCAAGATTTCTGCGGATTTCTTTCTCAACTGAAAGTTCAGAGTGAAAGACGTCAAGGCTTTTCAAAATCAGTTCGTAAAGCCTGCTTTTTGCAATTGAAAGGTTCCTGACAGAGTTTTCGGATTTAAGTTTTTTGATTAGTTTTTTTTCGTCGTACTCGGTTTGCCTGTCAATTTCATCAAAAAGTTTAGTGTAAAAACTCTCTTCTTTACTGGTAACAACTTTAAAGTAACGTTTTTCAGTTTTGTTTAGTGCCTTGATTAGCTGAAAAAGATTGTCTGTTGATTTCATTTTAGTCCTCAAAAGGATGTTTTTTAAAAAAATCAGGTTGGTAAAAAGTGCTGCTGCCAAGTTCCTGTGTCCAACCTCTGTAAAAGCCAAGTTTTTCAAATTCTTCTAAAACTTCTTCGTACTCTTCTTTGTGCAGGAAGCGACCTAAGTTACTGTGATTTTTAGTTTTTTCGGTAGGACAAAATTGAGCCATCAAAGAAACGTGAACCGATGGCGAGAGTTCTTCGGCGATAAAACGCAGGCAGTCAATGCTGTTTTTCACCTGATTTGGCAGAACAAGGTGGCGAATAATTAAACCGTTTTCAATAATTCCATCGTCGTCAAGCAAAATATTTGAACCTTTTTGACGGAACATTTCTTTAAGTGCTTTTTTGGCAACTTCCGGATAATCGGGAGTTTTTGAGTAGTTTTTCGCAAGGTTTCCATCAAGGTATTTTAAGTCAGGCAGGTAAACAGCGATTTCATTTTCTAAGGAACGAATCGTTTCAATTTTATCGTAACAATTTGTGTTCATCACGAAACGAGGTTTTTTTCCGCGAAATTTTAGTGCGGAAATTATCACTTTCATTTGTGGAATGAAATGTGAAGGCGAAACAAAACCAACACACTTTACCCCTTTGGCGAGGATTTTTTCAATCTTTTCCAAGATTTCTGAAAGTTCAAGTTCTCTTTCAATAATTTTTTCCCTGTTTCGGCTGATTTGGTAATTTTGACAAAAAATACACTGCATGTTACAACGGGTAAAAAAAATATTACAAATTCCCGTTTCTCCGCACAAAACAGGTTCTTCTCCAAAATGAGTGCAAACCGAACCGACGCTAAACCCAGTTCCGCTTTGGCAAAAACCAAGTCTTTCGCTGCTTCTGTCAACACAACACTCACGCGGACAACAGGAACAATCCAAAAGTTCTTTCAGCGGTTCAAAAATTTCCTGCCAATTTTTTTGGTTAGTCAAAATTTTTTAAACTTCCGGCTCTCTGAAAGCAAAATTTCTCTCTCGTTTGCAAAACAACCTTTGCCGTTTTTGAGCCTGATTCTTGTTTTGTTTGCTTCATTAATTCCTTAACTTTCAACCAAATTTTTATGGCAATCAAAGAATGTTTTTAGATTTAATTTACACAATTTTTCACAACAGGTTCGTAAAAAAGTTTGACCTGCTCACTCTTGGAACAGTCTTGCTAATTACTTTTTTGGGCTTGGTTTCGCTTTACAGCGCAACTTACAGCTACCAGACAGACTCAAATTTAAACTTCCTAAGTTCTAATTTTAACAAGCAGTTAGTTTGGGTTACCTTAGGTTTGATAATTCTTGTTTTAATAAATTTAATGCCAATGAAATGGCTTTACCAACTTTCTTACTCAAGTTACATTGTTTCAATCGTTTTACTCGTTCTTGTTTACGTTCTTGGTTACGTTGCCGGCGGAGCGAGAAGCTGGTTTAATTTTGGTTCTGTTAGATTTCAACCTTCGGAAATCGCAAAAATTGCGTTAATTTTAACACTTGCAAGGTTTCTTGTAAGCAAGTCTAACTTTAATTTTTCAGTTACTTTTACGGTTTGTGGAATTGTTGGCTTGCCTTTGATTTTAGTTTTAATTCAACCTGATTTGGGAAGTTGCCTTGCTTTTATTTCTGTAACAATTCCAATGATTTTTTGGGCTGGATTTTCACCTTTAATACTTTTTTTGCTTGCAACCCCGCTTGTAAGTTTGGTTTCAGGTTTTATCTCAATTTATTTTTTAATTGCCTGGCTCGTGGTTTTAGGAATTATTGTTTTAGTTTTTGCAAAAAAATGGAAATGGTTTTTACTCGCTTTGACACTTATTTTGAACTTTGGGATTTCAAAAACAGGAATCGCCGTTTGGGGAAGTTTGCACCCTTACCAACAAAAAAGGATTACAACTTTTCTTGACCCTGAAAGCGATAAAATCGGCGCCGGTTACCAAGTTTTACAATCTTTAACTGCGATTGGTTCGGGTGGTTTTTTTGGAAAAGGCTTTTTGGAAGGAACCCAAACACAGTTACGCTTCTTACCCGAACAGCACACGGATTTTATTTTTTCAGTTTTTGCCGAAGAATGGGGATTTTTAGGCGTTTCAACGGTTTTAGTTTTATTTTTAGTTTTGTGTTTACGAATTTTATCTGTTGCTTTACGTTCCGACGACCGTTTTAAAAGCCTTGTGGCAATTGGAATTTGGGGACTTTTGGTTTACCACGTTTTTGTAAACATCGGAATGATTGCCGGAGTAATGCCCGTTACAGGACTTCCTTTGCCCTTTTTTAGTTACGGAGGCTCATTTTATCTTTCAATGTCAATTTTAACCGGAATTTTAATCAGAGTGAGCCAGCAATCTTATGCCGATTAAAAAGAAAAAAAATACTCTTTCAAAAATTTGGGTTGTTTTAGCTTTATTGATAACTCTAATTTCTTCAAGCATTTCAGGATTTATTTTTTTGGAAGGCTGGAATTTTTTTGACGCATTTTACATGACTGTGATTACTTTGACAACTGTTGGTTTTGGAGAGGTCAGACCTCTGACAGAACAAGGAAGGTTGTTCACAAGTTTTATTCTTGTTTTTGGGCTTAGCGTTTTTACTTACGCAGCTTCAATAATTACGGCTTACATTTTTGAAGGAGAATTCAAGATGTTTTTTAAGGAAAAACAATTAGATAAAAGAATTTCACAACTCAAAAATCATTACATCGTTTGTGGTTTTGGAAGAATTGGAAGTCAGGCAAGCATTGAACTCAGCAAAGCCAAAGTGCCTTTCGTCGTGATTGAACAAAAGGAGGAATCCTTTGAAAAAGCACTTCACAACAATTTTTTTGCAATCAAAGGCAGTGCAACCGAAGACGAAACTTTGCTTGAAGCAGGAATTTTGACCGCAAAAGGAATTATCGCAGCACTTCCTGAAGATGCTGACAATGTTTTTGTAACCCTGACAGCAAGAAACCTGAACCCAAAATTACAAATCGTAGCAAGAGCTTCTCACGAAACTTCGCAAAAAAAATTGCTTCAGGCAGGTGCAAACTCTGTAATTTTACCAAACATTCTTGGTGCAAAAAAAATGGCTCACACACTTTTAAGACCCGGAATCGCTGATTTTATTGATACTTTAGTAGCTTGCTCAACTGAACAGGCATTGGTAATTGAGGAACTGAAAGTTTTTCCAAGCTCACCGGTTACAAACAGAATGTTGAAAGAATCTGCAATTCGCAGAACAACGGGTGCTTTGGTAATCGGAATAAAAAACCCCGAAAATCAATTTATTCATTTCAACCACCTGTTGAAACAATTCTAAAAACAGGAGACATCCTGATTGTTTTAGGGAATCTTGAACAAGTTGAAACTGTAAGAAAATACCTTGACAACGAATAAAATTAAACGTTTTTTCATTACAAAGATAAATAAAAGAAAAATTTAAAGAAACTATGAGAAATTATTCTTTGCTAATTTTAGCACTCCTTTTTACAAATTCCTTTGCTCAAAAAATTATTCAGGTTGATTTGCAACAAGCAATTGAAATGGCAAAAACTCAAAACCTTGAAATCAAAGAAAAATCCTGCAAAATTAAACTTGCTGAAAACCAACTTTCAGAAGTGAGTAAAAATTATTTTTTACCAAAACTAACTCTCAGGAATGCTAACGGATTAGTTCCGGGACTTGAAGCAGTAAAAATCGATTCAATTCACTACGCTTACTCAAAAAAAAGTGAAGACACTTACAGTAACTGGGGACCTTTTACAGATTTTAAACTTGAAGCAATTCAACCAGTTTTTACTTTTGGTAAACTCACATCGCTAAAAGAAGCTGCAAAAGCTAACGTAAAAGTTGAAACCTTTGAGTTTGAAGACAAAAAATCCGAACTTGCTTTCAACGTGAAAAAATATTACTGGTCCTGCATTCTTGCTGATGAATTTGTGAACCTTGCAAAAGAAACAGAAAAAAAAATCAGGGAAGCTAAAGAAAAAGTTGAAAAAAAACTTGCCAATGACGAAGACGATGTTTCTCAAAGTGATATTTTCAAAATCAGATTAAAAGAAACAGAAGTTCAAAGCAAAAAAAGACAAGCAGAAACAGGTAAAAAATTAGCTTTGGAAGTGTTAAAACTAAGCCTTGGTTTAGATTTCAGCGATTCGCTTGTTTTGGTGCAAAAAGTCCTTGAAACATTGGAAACCCAAGATTTTTCACTTGAAGAACTGACCCAAAATTCATTGGTTTTTCGCCCCGATTTCCAAAAATTACAGTTTGGCTTGAAAGCTAAAAAATCGCTGATTAAAGATGCTAAGAGTGAACTTTACCCGCAATTTTTTATCGCTGCCGAGTACAAGTTTAACAAAACGCCCGGAAGAGACGACGTTGACAATCCATTTTTAGTTGATAATTCAAACTACAATTCTTACAGTGCAGTGATTGGCTTTAAACAAGAATTAAATTTTCACCTGCTCACAAACAAAGTTGAAAAAGCCAAACTTAACTACCAGGAACTTTTACTGAAGGAGGCTTACTCAAAAAAAGGAATTTCTTTACAGGTCAAAAAGGCTTTTCTGGAGTTTGAAGACTTGAAACAAAAGGTTAGCGAGCTTGAAAAAATGGAAAAAATGACGAGTGGTTGGTACAAAACAACTGCTTCGGATTACGACCTTGGGTTTGGAGAACTTGACGAACTTGTTGACGCTTTCACAGCAAAAACACAAACAAAACAAGAACTTTTGCAAGCAATTTTTGATTTTAACTTAGCTTTGGCGAGGCTTGAAAAGGCTTGCGGAAAAGAACTGAGAAAAAATTAACTAACAGGAAAGATTTTAAAGATGTTTAAAAACAACTTGTTACAGTTATTTTTTGCACTGCTGATTTTTACAGTGGTTCAAAGCGAAACTGATTACCTTGTGATTGATGATTTTTCCAAAGGAATTGAAGGAAAATTCCCTTCCTGGTACCGTTGGCGTGATGGCTGGAGTATGGAAAGCTATGAAAATTACAATGGAATTGAAAAGATTTACCAAATTGCGAACGAAAATGGAAACAAGTTTCTGAAAGCGGAAGATTCCGGAAAATCCATCACGATTGGCAAAGAAGTCAGCTGGAACTTAAAAAAGTATCCGGTTTTTTCCTGGAAATGGAGAGTTCACAGCATTCCGCCAAACGCAAACGAAAAAGAAGGTAAAAACGATAGTGCCGCAGGAATTTACGTAATTTTTAAGAGAAATTTTTTTGGAGTTCCTAAAAGTATTAAGTACGTTTGGAGTTCAACTTTACCGGTTGAAACAGGTTTTCGCAAAAACAAAGCCGGAAAACCACACGTGATTGTTGTTGAAACAGGCGAAAAAAACCTCAATAAATGGCTACTCTACGAAAGAAATTTAATTGAAGATTACAAAAATGCTTACGGAGAAAATCCTGACGATAAAATTCTGGCAATTGCAATTCTTACAGATTCAAACTCAACGGGAGCAGTTTCAAGTGCAGATTACGATGATTTACTTGCATTTCCTGCTAAACGAATTGAAAGTTCAGAAGTAAAAATTAACAAATAAACTTTAGGTGATTAAAAATGTCTTTATCAAAATTAATTTTCATAACTCTGATTTTTCTGACAAACAACTTGCTTTTTGCGGAAACACCAATTGAATCGCTAAAAAAACGCGACGCTGAAATCCGTAAAATTGTCCAAAACAAAGATTCTCTGAACACTTCTGAAACCGATAAACTCAAAAAAATTGTTAATGATTTTTATGATTTTAATGAGCTTTCCAAACTCTCGCTCGGAAAGTATTGGGAAGAAAGAACAGCTAAGGAAAAACAAGATTTTACAGACACTTTTAAACAACTCATCAGCAACCAATCCGTAAAAAAACTAAGCATTTACAAAGCAGATAAAATTGACTACAAAGAGCCAGTCGTTGAAGGTGAAAAAGTTACTGTGGTTACTTTGGCTTACTACAAAAAATCAAGCACTGAAATTATTTATAAAATGCGTAAAGTCAACAATCAGTGGAAAGTTTTTGACACAGTAATTGACGAAGCCTCAACAGTTGATAAGTATCGGGATTCATTTTACAAAAAAATTAAGAAAACGTCTTTTACAGAACTTCTGACAAAACTGAAACAAAACCTTGACAAAGATTCAGAAGAGTAACTTCACAAAATCAGAACACAAATTAACGAAAGAAAATTATGCTGCAAAAACTCTTCGCAAAAATCTCAGGTTTTACACCTTCTTTAATAAAAAATTACCACTTAATTATTTTAATCAACCTCTTACTTGCAGGAATTACAGGCTACTTCGGAGCAAAACTAAGAATCAATTCCAACCTTGACAGACTTTTGCCAGAAACAACTCAAAGCGTCAAAACCTTGCGTAAAATTCAGGAAAAAGTCGGTTCTACGAGCAATTTAATTGTTGTGCTTGAGGCAGAAAATTTTGAAACCAACCTCGCTTTTGCAGAAAAGTTAGTTCCAAAATTTGAAGCAGACACAAGCATTGCAAGAGTTGATTTCAGGCGAAACGTTAATTTTCTTGAAAAAAACCAGCTGCTTTACCTTTCCTTTGAAGATTTGGAAAAACTTCACGATAAAGTGAAAGAAAAAATTTCTCAGGAAAAAGAGAAAGCCAACCCAATGTTTGTTGACCTTGATTTGGGACTTGACGACGAAGAAGAGAGTCCGGACTCAAGCCTTGCAGAAATTGATAGAAAATTTAAAACTCCTGATGAATTTTACAGAAGCGAAGACGGAAAAATTTTACTAATCCAGCTTTACCCGAAAGAACGCTCAACAGACACCAAAAAAGCTGAAGCAGTTGTCTCTCACGTTCAGGAAATCGTTCAGTCCGAAAACCCGGAACAGGCAAAAGTAAAAATTTTTTACGGTGGTGATTTTCAAAACAAAATTGACAACTACAAGGTCGTAACTCACGACGTTCTCGGAACAACACCTTACGGACTCCTTGCCGTGATGCTTACAATTTTAATTTACTTTTGGCAAAAATTAAATTTTAGCAGCGTTTCAAAATTGTTAATCTCATTTTTCAAACAATTTTTCTCCGTTTTTTTAATAATGATTCCGCTTTTTATCAGCATTTGCTGGGTTTTTGGCTTGACTTACTTTGTGATTGGAAGCCTGAACATCATCACTGGTTTTTTGATTGTGATACTTTTCGGGCTTGGAATTGATTTCGGAATTCACCACTACACGCGTTACGTTGAAGAACGAACAAACGGAAAAACACAGGAAGAAGCAATCAGAACTTTAATTGCAAACACAGGAGTTGCTTCAACGACTTCGGCGTTAACAACTGTTGCTGCTTTTTACTCATTGATTTTAAACGACTTCAAAGGCTTTTCCGAGTTTGGTTTCATCGCCGGAACAGGAGTTCTGTTTTCGCTTGCGGCAATGCTTTTTCTGCTTCCTGCTTTCATCGTTGCAGGAGAAAAAATCGGCTTTCTTGTTACCCAAAGTGCTTTTGTCAAAGGCTACGAATCACTAAGCAACAAGCCAGTTACCTGGTGGAAACCTGCTTTGTTAGTCTTTTCACTGCTGACAGTTTTCAGTTTTGCGGCAGCTTCAAAACTTGAGTTTGAGTACGATTTCACAAACCTCAGAGCGATTGTTGAACTTTCAAAAGAAGGAAAGGAAAAAATCAGCCAGGTTTTTAAAGATTCTTCTGAAAACTCACCGGTTTTCGTTCTTGCAAATCAGGATGAAATGCGGGAAATCAAAAAAATTATTGAAGAAAAAATCAAGTCTGACACGCTGACACCAACGATTAAAAAAATTAAAACCATTGAAAAAGCTCTTCCTTCCAACCAGGAAGAAAAACTTGAAATCATCCGGAAAATCCGCAAACTGACCGAAGACGAAGGCACAAAACTTCTAAAAGGCGAAGACAAAGACAGACTTGAAAGGCTCAAAAAAGCTGTTGAGGTTGACAAACCTTTTACGCTTGAAGAAGTTCCTTTTGAGTTGAAAAGTGCTTTTGTCGGAAAAGACAAGTCAACGGGTGAGTTTGCTTACATTTTTCCGGGTGTCCCGATGAAAGACGGAAAAAATGCGATAAATTTTGCCGATGACATCCGTGAAATCAAAATCGCAAACGGAAAAACTTTTTACACTTCAGGAAACCCGATAATTTTTGCAGACTTGCTTTTACTGATGGAAAAAGACGTTGCGTTTGCGGTTGTTCTAACTTTTTTGTTGGTTTTTGGGCTTTTGTTTTTTGATTTCAGGAGCTTAAAAGAAACTGTGATTGCTTTGATTCCTTTGGTAACAGGGATTTCGTGGCTTTTTGGTGCGATGTGGATTTTTGACTGGAAACTCAATTTTTACAATATGATAGCTATTCCTTCACTCATTGGGATGGGAATTGACAACGGAGTTCACCTTTACCTGCGTTACAGAGAAGAAGGCTACACTTCGCTGCAAAAAGTCCTTCACAGCACAGGAAGAGCGATGACAGCAACTTCAATCACAACAGCTTTCGGTTTTGCAAGTTTGACCTTAGCACACCACAAAGGTTTGAACTCACTTGGTTACCTTGCAGTTACGGGAATGCTTTCGTGCCTTGTTACTTCTGTTTGTTTTTTGCCCGCAATCCTTCAGTTTCTTGAAAATAAAAAACTTATCAAGCCAAAAAAATAACTGAGAAATGTTGCCTTTACTTTTTTTCTTTTTAAAAACAATGTAAATGAGACTTTTTCTCTTTTAATTTTCTCTAGAAGGTATTAACTTCCCGTCTGAAAGTTTAATTTTTAATGAAAGAAAAAAAATGGATTTTTTAGACGTAACGAAGATTGAACCAAAATTTAAACACCCTACAATCTTCGAAAAATTTGATTCTCTTCCAAAAGGAGAATCTTTTATCCTTCACAACGACCACGACCCTGTTCCACTTTACTACCAGTTACTACACGAACGCGGTAAAATTTTTGACTGGGAATACCTTAAACGCGGTCCTGAAGTTTTTGAAATCAAAATTACAAAGCTGCTTCCTGAGGAAAACCTTCGGACAATCGGTGAAATCGTCGCAGAAGACATCAGAAAAGCTGAAGTTTTCAGAAAATTCGGACTTGATTTCTGCTGTGGTGGACACAAAACTGTAAAACAAGCTTGCGACGAAGCTGGTGTCAGTTACAAAGCCGTAGAAAATGCACTTAACCTTGCTGACCGTTCAAGCGACAACAGAAGTCAGAATTTCAATGCCTGGAAACCTGATTTTCTTGCTGACTACATTCAAAACACGCACCACGTGTACGTTCTTGAAGCGTTTGACCTGCTTGACCAAATCAGTGTAAAAGTTGCTCACGTTCACGGACAAAATCACCCTGAACTCATCAGGATTGCGGAAATTTACAAGTCAGTTGAGCAAGAACTTTTGCACCACCTTCCTGACGAAGAGAACATCCTTTTTCCACGTGTCAAAGAACTTGTCAATTCAGCAAAACAGACAAAACCGTCTGAATCCGGCTCTGTTCTGGCACTGATTGGAAAAATGCAGCAAGAACACTCTCTCGTTGGCGACAAGATGAAGGAAATCAGAAAGTTAAGCAAAGATTTTCAGCCTCCTCACGATGCCTGCACTTCTTACAAACTGCTTTTTGCAAAACTTGAAGAGTTTGAAACCGACTTGTTTGAACACATCCACCTTGAGAACAACATTCTTTTTCCTAAAGTTGTAACTTTGGAAAAAGAACTTCTTGGTTAAACCGTTTTCAGCCTGTAATTTTTTTGCAGGCTGTTTTTTAAGGACAAAGAATGAAAATCAGCAAAAACACAAAAATTTCAGAACTTATCAGACACAACGAAGCAGCAATTGAAGTAATTGCTTCAATTAACCCGCATTTTAACAAATTAAAAAATCCATTGCTGAGAAAGGTTCTTGCACCACGTGTAACAATTCAGGAAGCTGCCAAAATCGGGAATTCAACAACCGAAATTTTTTTGTCAAAACTCAGAGAAATCGGCTTTGAAACGGATTCTGACGAAAGCAACAAAGAGATTTTTGAACAAGTTTCACCAAACACTAACCTAAAAAGTTTTACAGCTAACCGGGAAATTTTCACGCTTGACGTCAGACCGATACTTGAAAGTGGAAAAGACCCTTTTGGTGAAATTATGGAAGCAATTGCAAAACTTGATTCACTGAATGCCCTAAAAATCGTAAACACTTTTAAACCCGTCCCCCTAATCAAAATTCTTGAAAAAAAAGGTTACAACACTCTTGTTGAAAACGAAGGTGAACTGGTTTTAACTTACGTTTTGAAACCCGAAAACAGTCAAAAATCAGAAAAACCTGACACTTCAGAACTTATTTTTTACGTGAACTCCGATGAAATTGAAAAACTACGTGAAAGTTTTGGCGAAAAAATCACCGAAGCCGATGTCCGTGAAATGGAAATGCCACTGCCAATGATGACGATACTTGGTGAAACCGAGAAGCTAAAAGATGACCGGGCATTGTTTGTTCACCACAAAAAAATACCGCAGTATCTTTTGCCTGAGTTAGCTGAAAGAAAATTCAAAACTTTTATCGCTACTGTTTCTGAAGGCAACGTCAAACTTTTAATTCACAAGTAAAATGCAGGGACTTGCGAGCCAAAATGCTCCTTCGCCAAAGGTTGTGATTCCGCATTTTGTAACAGGCGGAGCCTTCCTTTTTGCAGTAAGTTTGATTTTAGCGATGAACCCTGATTCACTGCTTGGACACTACTTTGATGTAAAACTTCTTGCGATGACACACCTGACCGTTTTGGGTTTCATCACAATGATAATTTTTGGCGCACTCACACAACTGATTCCGGTAATTTTTGAAGTGAAACTTTTTAGTGAAAAACTTGCGTTTGTAAGTTACTTCTGCCTTACTTCGGGAACGGTTTTACTCGCTTTTGTCTTTTGGAACTACACTTTTGACGCAACTTTTTGGGTAGCTTCAGCACTGATTCTTTCGGCTGTTTCTGTTTTTGGAGTGAACATTTTTCTGACAGCAAGCAGGTCAAAATCAAAAAATATTGAGCGTAAACTGATTTTGACATCGGTTTTGTGGCTTGGCTTTACAGTTTCGGTTGGAGTTATCCTTGGATTTAATCTCGCAAGCCCGTTTCTGCAACAAAATCACATTGAACTTTTAAAACTACACGCTCACGCAGGTTTGGCCGGATGGTTTTTGCAACTGATTACGGGAGTCAGCAGCCATCTTTTGCCAATGTTTATGCTTTCAGAAAATGCTGACAAAAAGAAACTTGCTTTTTCGTACTGGTGCTACAATTTTGGACTTTCGGGATTGATTTTTGGTTTTTTTGGGGCAAATTCCATTCTGGTAACAGTTTCAGGGATTGTGTTGTTTTGTGGAACCGGCTTTTACCTTGCTTTTCTGCTTGAAGCCTTCCGGAAACGCATAAAAATATTTTTTGACACAGGAATGAAACAATCAGCATTTTCGTTTGTGTTTTTGATTTTAGCAGCTTTACTCGGAATTTTGCTGGCACTGAGGTTAGGTTTTTTAGAGAGTTTTTCGCTTCAGATGACTTTTTCGTACGGCTTGATGATTTTGTTTGGTTTTGTAAGTTCACTCGTTATCGGTCAGACTTACAAAACACTTCCCTTCATCGTTTGGCTTTCGGTTTACAGAGCAAAAATTGGTAAAGGGAAAATTCCTGTTCCAAAGGAACTTTACTCAGAAAAGCTGGCTCAGGTTCAGTTTTGGGTTTTTGAAACAGGTTTGGTTGCAGTGATTTTCGGAACCTGCTTTTGGAACGAACCCGCTGTTCAGTGTGGAAGTCTTTTGTTTGCTTTTTCGGTGTTTTGTTACCTCATAAATTTGTTCAAAATCGCTTTTCATAAAGCAAGTTTTTAGGAAATGGAAAAGATGAAAATTGATGAAACTGATGTAATCCGTGTGATGAAAAACGTTAACGACCCGGAACTGCTGCTGAACGTTGTTGAACTCGGGCTTTTGTACAAAGTTAACCTTGACAACGAAGAGAAAAAAATCGGAATCGAAATGACTTTGACAACAAGAGGTTGTCCGCTTGGAGACATGATTGTTTCAACTGCAGAATCACTTCTTCAAAGTGAGTTTCCTGATTTTAAAATCTGCGTGAACTTAGTTTGGGAACCAAAGTGGACACCTGAAAAAATGAGTGCAGAAGCAAAAGAGTCTCTTAACAAGCGATAAACAAACTGTTTAAAGTTAGTTTTAAGGATTTTTTACAGAGAAAAAAATTTCACTTTTAAAATTTTGAAAGGATTCACTTGAAAGCAATAATTTTAATTGTTCTGATTCTTCTCGGTTGCAGCAGCCCTAACCGGATAAACCAAAAGTACGTTTCCGCTGCTACGAAAATTAATTTTAACAAAACTTACCCAAACGCCAAAGATGTGGATTGGGAAAAACACAAAAACAAGTACAAAGCAGTTTTTAAAAGAGAAAATTTACTGGTAACGATAACTCTTGACCCAAGCGGTAACGTTCTGCAAACCGAAAATCAAATCCTGACCTCAGAACTGCCACAAAAAATAAAATCTTATTTTTTCACGAATTACGAAAAACAAAAAATTATCAAAGCCTTTAAAGTAACCGATAAAACAGAAAACCTGACTACTTTCAGACTTCAAACCAAAAAGTTAGTTTTAGTTTTTGACGAAAATGGAAATTTCCTGAAAGAACTTAAAGAAAAGTAAGTTTCAGTGAGACTAAAAATTAATTCCAACCGCCAAAACAGTTTGAAAATAATTTGTGCTTCCAAAATCATACTCAAGGCTCAGGTCAGAGTAAAACCTTCCAAAACAATAGCTGAAATTTCCACCGGCTGACAAGCTAAAATCACTGTTCCCACTTGTTGGTGAGTAAAAATAATTACCAAACTCAACTTCAGTTGTAAAATTTTCAAACAAAGTTTTTTCTGCTGAAATCCTTGTTCTGACCGTGTTTGAAACCGATGAATTGTAGTAGTTCACACTTGTCCGCAAAAAATCCATTCCAAGCCTTTCCCTGAAATTCACGTCAAGGTTCACTCCTAAAACCGGATGAGTAATGCCCTGACTGAACCTTGAAACCAGACCAAAAGCAAAA
The DNA here is from genome assembly GCA_020850775.1 of bacterium. GTDB lineage: Bacteria > CLD3 > CLD3 > CLD3 > CLD3 > JADZEA01. The sequence continues at coordinate 785 of JADZEA010000131.1, read as the reverse complement.
TCCGTTTTCCAGGCTGAGTTGTAACTCGTTCGTAAACCGATTGTTTGGCTAAACCTGTCGTTAAAAAGGCTGTCAGGAATTGCTGAAGTTTCATCAACTTTGATATTTTTGTAAGCGTTGTAGTTTGCTGAAAACCGCCAGTTTTCCAAAAATGTGTAGTTTGTTGAAACAAAAATCCTTCGCAACTGAATTTTTGACTCGTCGTTGTTTTTCAGGTAAAGGTCACCACTTTGGTTAAAACTAAATTTTCTGTTTGAAGAAAAAAAGTTTTGAAAAGTTAAAAACTGCTCGTCAACTTTTCCTGAAACATTTTTTTGGTTGAAAGAAAGTGTTGAATTGTAGTTTTGTTTTTGGTAAACCAGATAAGTTCCAAACTTGTTTCCGTCGCCTAAAAGTTTGTTGTTTTCTGTTGCGGACTCTTTTCCACCGTAAATTCCACCTTTAAAATTTTCTGAAAATTTGTAACCAAACTCTCCGCCGTTCAGGTTTCCTGCTGAAGCGGAACCAAGCGAGTAAGTTCTTCCAAAAGCAAAGTAAAAAGGAAAACCTGGGTTTTTGTAAAGCACTTCAGCCTGGTAAAGGCTGTAGTAGTTTTCATTTTTTGCAATTGTTGAATTGCGTTTTGAGTAAGTGTGATTAACATAAAAATTAAAATCAAGCGAAGGTAAAAAGGCGTTGCTAACTGCGAATTTTAAACTGTTTGTGAACCTTTGGTTTGTAAAATCTTTGTTGTCAACGTCTCGGTTGTCAAACACCTGAACAAGGTAACGACCACGAAACTTTGG
>JADZEA010000130.1 GCA_020850775.1 bacterium | reverse complement strand
TTTCAAATTCACTAAAACACGCATTCCCGAACGGTAGAAAAGGGACAATTTCTGTTAGTTTTAAATTAGACAAACATTTTATTTTATTGGTTGAAGATGATGGAATTGGTTTACCTGATAATTTTAAATTAGATAAATCAAAAACATTAGGTTTACAACTTGTGCAAACTTTTATTGCTCAACTAAAAGGTAGTTTAGAAGTCAAAATCAATGAAGGAACTAAGTATAAAATTACTTTTATTGACAGATAAATTTTCAGAATGCAAAATACAGAGGCAAAATGACTAAAAAGAAAATTTTAATAGTTGAAGACGAAGCTATTGTTTCAAAAGACCTTGAAATCAGGTTGAAAAATCTAAATTATCAAGTTGTTGGAATCGCCTCAAGTGGTGAAGAAGCAATGGAAATTGTCGCTGAAAACGAAATAGACTTGATTTTAATGGACATTATGCTAAGCGGGAAAAAAGACGGAATTACAACTGCTCAGGAAATTAATGACAATTTTAATGTTCCGATAATTTATCTGACTGCTTATTCTGATAAAAAAACTTTGGAACGTGCAAAAAAAACCGGACATTTTGGCTACATTACAAAACCTTTTGACGGAAACCAACTCCAAATTACAATTGAAATGGTTCTTTACAAAAGCGAAATGGAAGAAAAACTCAGGAAAAGTGAAAGATGGTCTTCAACAGTTCTAAAAAGTATCGGTGATGCTGTGATTACAACAGACACACAAGGAAACATAACTTTTATGAATGAAATTGCTGAACTCCTGACAGGTTGGGATAACAAAGATGCAATTGGAAAACCTTTAGTTTCCATTTTTAAAATCATAAACCAAACTACACGAAAAGAAGCTAAAAATCCTGTCCAAAATGTCATCAAAACAGGAAAAATTGTTGGCTTGGCAAATCATACAGTTTTGATTGCAAAAGATGGAAAAGAATTCTCCATCGACGATAGTGCCGCTCCGATTAAAAACGAAAATGGAAAAATCACGGGTGCAGTTTTAGTTTTCAGGGATATTACAGAGCGTTACAAAACTGAACAATTAATAAGGGAAAACAAAGCAAACTTAGAAGCTGTAATTGAAAACTCCAAAAGTTTAATTTGGTCTGTTGATACAAATTACAAAATAATTACGATAAATTCCGCTTTTAAAAACATTTTCCACACTGCATTGGGTAAGAAAATAAAAATTGGTGATTGTATTTTAGATTTACTTCCACAAAATCTCAAAGAAGATTGGAAAAACCATCTTCAAAAAGCCCTGAAAGGTCAGATTTTTACCGCAAATTTTGACTATCCTGTCAACAAGAAAAATACTTACTATGAAGTTTCTTTCAATCCAATTTTTGAAAGTGAAAAAGTAATTGGTGCTTCTGTTTTTGCAATTGACATTACAGATTACTTGGAAATTCAACACTCTTTAGAAAAAAGCAAGAATAAATACCTGACTTTTATTAATAATATTGAAGAAGGCATTTATTGCATTGAGTTTGAAAAACCAATTTTAATTACCGATTCAGAAGAACAACAACTTGAAAAAGCATTAAAGTATGGCTACTTTACTGAATGCAACAAAGTTATGGCAAAAATGTACGGGCTTGAAAAAGCAGAAGATTTAATTGGAGTAAGAATTACAGACTTTTTACTTCAAGACGAAAAAAACTTTGAGCAACTTAAAAAAATTATTCGGGCTAACTACAAAATTAGCGGACTTGAAACAGTTGAAAAAGATAAAGATGGAAACATTAAGTATTTTTTAAACAATTACACAGGAACTATTGAAAATAATTGTTTACTACAAATTTGGGGAACGCAGGTTGACATCACTGAACTGAAAAAAACTCAAAATGAACTCACAGATGAAAAAGAACTTTTAGCTGTTACTCTTAATGAAATTGCTGAAGGAATCTTGACAACTGATAAAACCGGAATTATTACTTCCATTAATAAACAAGCTGAAAAAATCACAGGTTGGACGAATAAAGATGCTGTCGGTAAATTTTTATCCGAAGTGTTTTATGTAATTGACAAAAACACAAATAAATTAATCCAAAATCCTTTCTCTAAACTTCTTAGATTTGGACAAGTTGCGAATGATTTTAGAAACAATATTTTAATCGACAAAAACGAAATTCATAAAAATGTTACTTACAATGCAGCTCCAATCAAACACAATGAAAATGAAATTGTTGGAATGGTTTTAGCCTTTCAAGACATCACGGAAAAATTGAAAATTGAGGAAGAACTTCAAAAAACAAATAAATTACAATCCATTGGAACTCTTGCAGGAGGAATTGCCCATAATTTCAACAACATTTTGATGGGAATTTTAGGCAATGTTTCCCTTTGCAAAAATTTAATACCAAACAATTCAAAAGCTATCAAAAGATTGGAAGAAGTTGAAAAAGCATCTACGAATGCAAAAACTCTGACACAACAGCTTCTCACTTTTGCTGAAGGTGGAATGCCAATTAAAAAAACTGGTTCAATCGCAGAATTAATCAGGGACTTCGTAAATTTTATTTTTGTAAATTCAAACCTGAAACGGGAAATTGACATTCAGGATGATTTGTGGTTTGTGGATTTTGATGCTGAACAAATTAACCAAGCCATAAACAATCTGGTCATTAATGCAATGCAAGCTATGCCTGTTAACGGAGCAATAAAGGTAACTTGTAAAAATATCCCTGCTCAGGAAAATAAATCAATACCTTACCCAAATGAAGGTGATTACATTCTCATCTCAATTTCTGACTCAGGAATTGGAATTCCTGAAGAAAATAAACGCAGAATTTTTGAACCTTACTTTACAACCAAAGAAAAAAATTACGGTTTAGGGCTTGCAACTGCTTACTCAATCGTTTCAAAGCATAAAGGTTACATTAATTTTGAAAGTGAAGTTAAAAAAGGAACTACTTTTAACATTTATTTGCCTGTTGCTGAAACTTTACCTTTTAGTGAAGAAGAAATTGCCAAATCTCAGGCAAAACAAAAAAGCAACTCTAAAAAGAAAATTTTAGTTATGGACGACGACGAAACAATCAGAGAAATTATCTTTGAAATGCTTACTTACGTTGGCTACGAAGTCGTTACTGCAGGAAATGGAACCGAAACTCTTAACTTGTACCAAAAACAAAGGGATTTTGACGCTGTAATCATTGACCTGACAATCCAGGGTGAAGCCGGTGGAAAAGAAATCATTGAAAAACTATTGAAAATCAATCCCAAAATTAAAGCAATTGTTTCAAGTGGTTACACAAATGACATAATGATGATTGATTTTCAAAGCTATGGATTTTCCGGCGCTATCGCAAAACCTTTTAATCTAAAAGTTTTAGTGGAAGTTGTAGAACAAGTCATTGCTCTTTAAAAGTTTGTTACGCTCTCTCTGAATTTAATAATTAACAATCAGCATTTTTTTTATTAACTTTGCCAATCATATTTTTTTAGGCAAAATTAATGGCTATTTTTTTCTTTCTTTTTCTTCTTCTAACACTCACAAACTTTGGCAGTTCTCAAAATATTATTCCTGATTCACTGAAAACTAAAGAACCTGAAACACAAATAATTTACTTGAGAAATAATTTTAAAAGACCTGATTCCTTGCTTGCAGAAACAATCTCTGACAAACAAATCCTAAACCAAAACTACCAGTTTTTAGGTGAAATCCTTGAAAAAGAACTCGCTTTTTCATCAATTACTGAAGGTGAAACCGGAAGAACTGCAACTCTGAGAATTCACGGCGGAAAACCTCAACACACTAAAATTTTGATTAACGGAATTCCTTTTGGAACAAACTCAATCACAGACCTGAATAAAATTCCCGTTACGGAAATAGAAAGAATTGAATTTTCAAAACACGGAAACTCCGCTTTTTATGGCTCAGGAACCGTTAGTGGTTGGGTAAACATTGTTACAAAAGATTACCAAACGGAAAAACCCGTCTCCAAAATTTCCTTTGAACGCGGAAATTACAAATTTAGAAACGTTGACTTGCTTTTCGGTGGAAGAATCACGCAAAATTTTTGGGCAAACGCTTCCGGAACAATCTCAAAATCAAAAGGTTTTACAAACACAAACCCAATCGCACAAAAAAGCAACTACGAAGGACAAAAAGTAGCTCTAAACTTGCTTTACGATTTTAACCAGGATTGGTACCTGAGGTTTTGGGGAATTTACAACAAAACAAAACTCAATTTCCCCGATAGCCTTTCAGCTGTAAAAGATGCTAACGGAAATTTTTTTTACGACAAAAACGATTACGCAACAAAGCTAAGCAGCAGAAAATATTTTACAAACTTTGAAGACGGCTACTTTCTGACTTTAAGCACTGAAGGAAAGTTTTTAAAATCAACTGACGACACTTTTTCCTCAAATTTTTACTTCCAGAACAACTCAAGAAATTTTGATAAAGATTACGCAGAAACAAAAATCAAAACTCTCAGCCAAACAGATTTTGAAACAAAAAAAATTGGTGGGAAAATTGCTGAAGGACTTGAAATTAATGAACTTGGCTACACCGAAAGATTTTTTTCCCAAATTGGAATTGATGGAGAATTTGTTTCACAAAAATTTGACAGATTCCCCGAAGATTCTTCTAAAGTCCAAAAAAACACTGCACAAACTTTAGGCTTTTTCTTTTCAAACGTAACCCGTTTAAACAAAATATTTTCATTTTACGGAAGTTTGAGAAGGGAATTTTTTGTTGCAAACTCAAAAACAAAAGTTGGGAAAGGTGCGACTTTTTTCTTCAAAACAAGCCCTTTTGAAGAAGAAAAATTTTGGATGGAAACAGGAATTGCAAACACTTTCAGAAACCCAACTTTAACAGATTTAAACTTTGAAGGCTTAAATTTTAGTGGAAACAAAAGCCTGAAACCTGAAACTTCCAGCGAGCTTTGGGCAAGTTTGAACTACGAAAAAGGCATTTTTAAAAAAATAAAACTTGAGTACACAGACACAGTTTTTAGAAACTCAATCACTTACGATTCAGGTAAAGTTTTCAACGACACAACAAAAACAGCTTTCAGAGGCTTTGAATTAGGTTTTGAGACTAAGGAACTTTACAATTTTAGTGCAGGAATTGGCGGAGATTATTTTTTTGCAAGTGATTTTCGTAAACTTGCTTTTCCAAAGTGGAATTTTAAGTGGAAAATTGGTTACAAAAACGAATTTTTCAAGGGAAACTTAAAGGTTTTTGCAAACTTGAACGGACAAAGTTTTGCTGAAAGTTACAGAAATGCTTTTGACGTGGAAAGCCAAACTTACTCACAAACGGATTTTATCTCGCCGCTGAACACAGTTTTAAACTTAAACCTTCGTGCTTTGATTGGACCTGTTGAGTTGTTTTACAATTTTATGAACTTGGGAAACATTGATTATTTTAAAGTTGCAGGTTATCCGGAGCTTCTTTTACAAACTCACTGGGGAATCAGGTGGGTTTTTAACAACTAATTTTTCCGGCTTCTTTTTTTAACAAACAACCTTCAGGTTTTGAGAAGCCCTGAAGGTTTTAAGTTTTCAAAAAATACTTTTAATTTCTTTTAGTGGTAAGAACGATTTTTCTGAGCCTTATGCTTTTTGGTGTAACCTCAAGCATTTCATCTTCGCGGATAAACTCAATTGCTTTTTCAAGTGTCATCGGAACAACCGGAGTTAGTGTAACTGCGTCATCTTTCGTTGAAGAACGCATGTTTGAGAGTTTTTTTGGCTTACAAATATTTATAAACAAATCATTTTCGCGGTTGTGTTCACCAACTATCATTCCTTCGTAAACCGGCTCTCCGGGAACTACAAACAAACTTCCTCTCGGTTCAAGGTTAAAAATTGCGTAAGCTACTGTTTCGCCTTCACGGTCTGCAACAAGCGAACCTGTAAGCCTTGAAGGAAAATCTCCGCGGTGTTCTTCGTAGCCATCAAGGTAAGAATTCATCAAACCTGTTCCTTTTGTGTCAGTCAAAAACTCATTCCTGTAACCAATCAAAGAACGTGTTGGAATTGAAAACTCAAGCCGAACTCTTCCTGCTCCGTGGTTGACCATGTTTATCATTCTGCCTTTTCTTTTAGAAAGTTTTTCAGTAACAATTCCAATAAAACTTTCTTCACAATCAATAAAAAGATGCTCGATTGGTTCAAGAGTTTTGCCGTCTTTTTGCTTAAAAATCACTTGTGGGCGACCTACACAAACTTCGTAACCTTCACGCCTCATCGTTTCAATCAAAATTGCCATTTGGAACTCTCCGCGACCTTTTACAACAAAGCTTTCGCTTGTGTCGGAGTCCTCAACTTTAATTGCAACGTTCCGCAAAGTTTCCTTAAAAAGTCTTTCACGGATTTTGCTTCCCTGAACAAACTTTCCTTCTTTCCCTGCGAAAGGTGAAGTGTTTGCACTAAAAACCATTGAAATTGTTGGCTCGTCAATCGCAATTCTTTTGAGAGATTTCGGGTTTTCTTTTGTGCAAATCGTATCGCCGATTTTTACGTTTTCAATTCCTGCTAAAATTATTATGTCTCCTGCTTCAACTTGTTCTGCTTCTCTTAGCTTCAAACCGTCGTAAACTTGCAGTTTTGAAATTCTCAGCGGGATTTGTTTATTTTCTTCATTAATGCAAACAAGGCTCTCATTAATCTTTACACTTCCGTGAAAAATTCTTCCAATTGCAAGCCTTCCAACATAATTTGAGTAATCAAGGTCAGAAACAAGCATTTGGAAAGGCTCATCAGAATTGTAAGAAGGAGCCGGAATTTCAGAAAGGATGGTTTCAAAAAGTGGTTTTAAATCTGTTCCTTTTTCTGTTAGCGTGTTTTGTGCAATTCCTTCTCTTCCAATTGCATAAAGTATTGGAAAATCAAGTTGTTCATCGGTTGCGTCAAGGTCAAAAAACAAGTCATAAATTTCATTTAAAACCTCTTTTGGTCTTGCGTCTTTTCTATCAATTTTGTTCACAACAACAATAATTTTCAGACCTGATTCAAGTGCTTTTTTCAACACAAAACGAGTTTGTGGTAAAGGTCCTTCAGAAGAATCAACAAGCAAAATCGCTCCGTCAACCATCATCAAAGCACGTTCAACTTCTCCGCCAAAATCCGAGTGACCCGGCGTGTCAAGAATATTAATTTTTGTATCTTTAAAATAAACAGAACAGTTTTTAGCTGAAATCGTGATTCCTCTTTCACGTTCCAAATCCATACTATCCATTACTCTGTCTTCAACTTCCTGTTCAATGCGAAGAACTCCACCTTGTTTGAACATAAAATCTACAAGTGTTGTTTTTCCGTGGTCAACGTGAGCAATGATTGCAATATTTCTGATTTTATCGTTTTGAGCCAAGTTTTTCATTTTATCCTTTTTAAATTTTGTGCAAAGTTAAGTTACTTTTTGCAAAATTCCTAAACTTAAAACTTGAAAAGGCTTTTTTGCCGACTTGTTTTTTGTTACCTTCTAAAAAATTGCTTTTCTTACTACAAGGGTAAAAATGAACCAAAAAATTCCCAAAGGCAAAAGGAATTTACCTCTTTGGCAGCCGTGCAAAAGGCGAGGAAACTAACGAAAGTATCTGGGATTTAGCCTTACTTTGCGAGGACAAAATTAACCCTTTAAAACTTTATAAAAATGCTCAGGAACTTGCTTGTTTGCTTGGTTCTGACGTTGTTTTGGTTGATTTAAAGAGTGTTTCCACCGTTTTTCAGTTTCAAATTGTCAGCAAAGGTGAAAGAATTTTTTGTTCGGACAAATATTTTTGTGATACTTTTGACTGCCTGACTTGCTCGTTTTACCAAAAATTAAATGAGGAACGAAGGGAAATTTTGGAAGGCAATGAAAATTGATGACGTTGTAATCAACAAAACAGAAAGCATCAAACGTTGTATTTTTCGGGTTAAAGAAGAGTACGAAGGTTTTGAAAAAGAAATTGAAACAAATTTTACAAAGCAAGACTCAATTGTTTTAAACATTCAACGTGCTTGCGAACTTTCAATTGACCTTGCAAACCACGTAATTAAACAGCAAAAATTAGAAGTGCCTAAAAGTAGTCGTGAGAGTTTTGCCCTGCTTGAAAAAGCTAATTTTTTGAGCAAAAGTCTTTCTGAAAAAATGCAGGCAATGGTTGGTTTCAGGGATGTTTTGGTTCACGATTACCAAAAACTAAATCCAAAAATCCTTAAAAGTATTCTTGAAAAACACTTACAGGATTTTTCTGATTTTACGCAAAGCATTTTAAAAATCAACTGACAATTTCCGGAAATTCCTCCGCTCTGCTTTAAAAAAGTAGTTCGTAATTCATAAAATTTTCCTTACCTTTCAAAGTTTTTAAAAACGGGGGAGCTAAATTAATTTAGATAAAAATATGAGTTACATTTTAAGCATTCTTACTTTCCTGCCACTTGCAGGGGCAATTTTAATTCTACTTTTACCCAAAAACGATTTCCTGACAAAAATGATTGCTTTGTTTACAAGCCTTTTAACTTTTGTAGTTTCTGTTCCACTTTTTATGAATTTTGACAGCTCCGTTGTGCAGATGCAATTTGTACAAAAGTTTGATTGGGTTGCTTCTTTTGGAATTTCGTACTACCTTGGAGTTGACGGAATTTCGCTCCTTCTTGTCTTGCTGACAGCTTTTTTAACACCACTTGCAATTTTGATTTCATTTCACATCAAAGAAAACCTAAAAGGTTTTATGGCTTGTATGCTTTTTCTTGAGATGGGAATGATGGGAGTTTTTCTTTCGCTTGACTTGTTTTTGTTCTATATTTTTTGGGAAGCGATGTTGATTCCGATGTATTTTTTGATTGGAATCTGGGGGGGAAACGAAAGAATTTACGCAGCTACAAAATTTTTCCTCTACACGATGGTTGGTTCTGTCTTAATGCTTGTTGCGATTTTGACACTCTACTTTTTGAATGGAAAAGCAACAGGAATTTATACTTTTGACCTTCTGACGCTCTACAATTTCAACATTCCAATTGAAACACAAACCTGGCTTTTCCTTGCTTTTGCTTTGGCTTTTGCAATAAAAGTCCCGCTTTTCCCGTTTCACACGTGGCTTCCGCACGCACACGTTCAGGCTCCGACTGCCGGTTCTGTAATTCTTGCAGGTGTTTTGCTAAAAATGGGAACTTACGGTTTTATTCGTTTTTGTTTACCACTCTTCCCAAGTGCTTCAGTTGAATTTGCTCCGCTTTTCATTACACTTGGAGTGGTTGGAATAATTTATGGTGCACTCGTTGCGATGGTTCAGCCGGACATGAAAAAATTAGTCGCTTACTCGTCTGTCAGCCACTTGGGTTTTGTTGTGCTTGGAATTTTTGCTCTAAACACTGAAAGCCTTAGCGGAAGCATTTTACAGATGATTAACCACGGAATCAGCACTGGTGCTTTGTTCCTTTGCGTTGGAATGATTTATGAAAGAAGGCACACAAGAATGATTTCTGATTTTGGTGGAATTGCAAAACAAGTCCCCGTTTTCACTGGAATTTTCCTTGTTGTTTGTCTTTCTTCACTTGGTTTGCCAGGTACAAACGGCTTTGTCGGTGAGTTTTTGATACTTTTTGGTGCTTACGAAAAATATCCTGCTTACGTAGCTTTTGCATCAACCGGAGTAATTTTGGCAGCTGTTTACCTTTTGTGGATGTTCCAAAGAGTGATGTTTGGCGAAACGACTCACAAGGCAAACCTGAAACTTGAAGATGTTACAAAAACTGAAATCGTGATTCTTGCTCCATTACTTGTCCTGATTTTTATGTTTGGGGTTTATCCAAAACCTTTTTTAAAAATAATTGAGCCTTCTGTTAAGCAAACTTTAGAACTGATGAACAGTAAACACGCACAGGCAGAACCACAAAAACCACTAAATCAATTCGCGGAGTCTAAGTAAAATGGAAATCAAAATCCCCGATATTAATTGGTTAATGGCAAGTCCGATTGTTATTTTGAGCATTTTTGGAATGCTTACACTTATTTTTGGAATTGCAAAAGGGAGACACACTAAAAAGGCTGTTTTTGTAGCACTTTTGGGAACTTTGCTTGCACTTGTCAGCAACTTCATTTGCCTCTTTGAATTTTGGCAAAAAACCAACTCTACTTTTAGTGAAATGCTAACTTCAGACTACATTTCTACTGGTTTTAATTTCATCTTCCTGACCGTAACTTTGCTTAGTATTTTTGTTTCCCACAAGTACGTTCAGGATGAAAACCTTCCTGAAAATGAGTACTACGGAATGATGTTACTTTCTGCTGCCGGAATGATGCTAATGGCTTCAACAACAAATTTAGTCGTTGTTTTTACAGGGCTTGAAGTAATGTCAATCGCACTTTACATTCTTGCTGGAATTAAACGAAACGAACTGAAGTCGCTTGAGGCTGCGTTAAAATATTTTTTACTTGGAGCGTTTGCTTCCGGATTTTTCCTCTATGGAATTTCAATGCTTTACGGTGCAACGGGAACTCTTGATTTAAAAATTATGGCTGAAATTGTCAGCAAAAACGGAACTGAATTTCCAATGATTTTGATGGTTGGAATTACATTTTTGATTGTTGGCTTTGGGTTTAAGGTTGCTTTAGCTCCTTTCCACGTTTGGACGCCTGATGTTTACGAAGGCGCTTCTTCTCCTGTAACCGGTTTTATGTCTGTTGGTGCAAAAGCTGCCGGTTTCGCTGCTTTTATGAGGGTTTTTGATGTTGCACTTATTAGCATAAAAACTGATTGGATTGATGTTTTAGCCGTTTTGGCAATCCTGACGATGGTTATCGGAAATATTTTAGCTTTGCAACAAACAAATTTCAAAAGGCTTTTAGCTTACTCAAGCATCACTCACGCTGGTTACCTTTTGCTTGGAATCATTGCCGGAAATGAACTAAGCTCACAAGCGATAATGTTTTATCTTTTTAGCTACGCTTTTATGAACATCGGAGCGTTTGCAATCATCACTTTAGTTGGAAATAAAAACGAACAGTTTGTGAATGTTACTGATTTTACAGGGCTTGCAAAGAAAAAACCATTGCTTGCATTTTTGCTGACAATTTTTCTCTTCTCACTTGCCGGAATTCCGCCGATGGCTGGATTCTTTGGAAAATATTTCATTTTCTCCGCTTTAATAAAATCCGGTGCTACAAACCTTGCAATCATTGGTGTTTTAAACGCAGTCGTCGGAGTTTACTACTACCTTTCTCCAATCGTTTTGGTGTGGATGAAAGAACCAAATGAAGTAGAAATTAATGACACAAACCCAATGCTAAAATTTGCTCTGATAATTTCTGCACTTGGAACAATTTTGATTGGAATTTTCCCCTCACAAGTGATGAGTTTTTTGTTTCAAATCTAAGTTTCAACTTAACCTTCAAAGTTTACAAACTCCACAAAAAGGGTTTAATGGATAATTTTTTTACTTTACTTGCAAAAGAAAACAACGCAAGAGCAGGAAAAATTTGCACTTCACACGGAGAAATTGAAACTCCTGTTTTTATGCCTGTCGGAACTCAGGGAACTGTGAAAACGCTAACTCCTGACGAGCTTTTGGAAAACCACACACAAATAATTTTGGGAAACACTTACCATCTTTACCTGAGACCAACTCAGGAAATTTTGCTGAAAGCTGGCGGACTTCACAAGTTTATGAACTGGAAAAAGCCAATTTTAACTGATAGCGGCGGCTTTCAGGTTTTCAGTTTGAGCCAAAACGTAAAACTTTCTGAAAACGGTGTAATTTTTAAATCTCACGTTGACGGCTCAAAACACGAATTTACACCCGAAAAATCTATCCAAATTCAAAAAGACATTGGTTCAAACATTGTGATGGTTCTTGACGAGTGCATTCCTTATCCTTCTGATTTTACTTACGTTAAAAACTCAACTGAACGTTCTGTACGTTGGGCGGAACGCTGTAAAATTGCTTTTGAAAATGAAAAAGAACGTTACGGTTTCAGGCAATTTCTTTTTGGGATTTCGCAAGGCGGAACTTTTAGTGAACTCAGGAAAAACAGTTCTGAAAAATTGGTTGGGCTTGATTTTGATGGTTACGCAATTGGCGGACTTGCAGTTGGCGAACCAAAAGATGAAATGCACAAAATGCTGGAGATTTCAAATGAAATTTTACCACAAAACAAGCCTCGCTACCTGATGGGAGTTGGGAAACCTGAAGATTTGCTTGAAGGAATTGAGCGTGGAGTTGATGCTTTTGATTGTGTAATGCCGACACGAAATGCAAGAAATGCAAGCGTTTTCACAACTTTTGGCAAGCTGAACGTAAGAAACGCAAAGTTAAAAGATGATTTTTCGCCGCTTGACGAAAACTGCGGTTGTTACACCTGCAGGAATTTTTCGCGTGCTTACCTGCGTCATCTTTTTATTGCAAAGGAAATTTTGGGTTTGAGGCTCACAACAATTCATAACATTAATTTTTACTTAAGTTTAGTTAAGACTGCAAGGCAAAAAATTTTTGAAGGAAACTTTGCTTCCTGGAAAAAAGAAACGTTGGCAAAGTTTGTTTACAAACAATAATTTTTGCTTTAACTTCAAGTTAAAAAACAGAAGGTAAAAGATGATTTTTTCAAGACTTGAACTAAAAAATTGGCGAAATTTTGCAAAAGTTAATGTTGAACTTGTGGACAGAGTTTTTATTGTTGGACCAAATGCTTCAGGAAAATCTAACCTTTTAGACGTTTTTCGTTTTTTACGGGACATTGTGAAAGTTGGTGGAGGTTTACAAGAAGCAGTTAACATTCGTGGCGGAGTTTCTAAAATACGTTGTCTTTCAGCAAGAAAAGAACCTGATGTAGAAATTTATGTAACAATTACAGATGAAAATAACGAAAAAAATATTTGGAAGTACGAACTTGGTTTTGGGCAAACAAGAGGTGGAGTTATTAAATCAAAAGCAAAAATCAAGTTTGAAAAAATCACAAATTTAGTAACAAATGAAATTGAATTAAACAGGCCAAACGAAGATGACAAAAAAGATGAAAGGCTTTTGGAGTACACACACTTAGAACAAATTGGTTTGAACGCAAAATTTAGAGAAATAGCAGATTTTTTCCAATCCATTAGTTACTTGCACATTATTCCGCAGCTTTTACGAGACACAAACTCATTTTCTAAAAATAACAAAGAAGATTTTTACGGTAGAGATTTTATTGAAAGAATTAATAAAACTCCAAAAAACATTCGAAATTCTTACTTGAAAAAAATTGAACAAGCATTAACCAGTGCTTTACCACAATTTCAAAATCTTGGACTTATCAAAGATAAAATGGGAATTCCGCACTTAAAAGCAGGTTACAAACATTGGCGTTCAGAAGCTGTTAAGCAGCAAGAAGACCAGTTTTCGGATGGAACTTTGCGTTTGATAGGTTTACTTTGGGCTTTGCAAGATGGTAACAAGCCAATTCTTTTGGAGGAACCCGAACTTTCTTTGCACACGGAAATCGTACGCCTTTTAGCAGAAATTATTGCAAAACTTCAAAAAAAACGTAAAAGACAGGTTTTTCTCACAACCCACAGTTACGATTTACTTTCTAACAAAGGAATTGGTAGCGAAGAAATTTTGGTACTGGAACCAACAAAAGAAGGAACGGAAGTAAAAAATGCTTCTTCACTTGAAGAGATTAAAATTTTGCTGAACACAGGAATGAACCCGGCTGAAGCAATTTTACCAATTACAAAACCAAAAGAAGTTGAACAATTTTTTTTAGGGTTTTGATTGTGGAAATTAATCTTGTTGTTGAGGACATTGTTCAACTTTTTGTTTTGGAAAAAATTTTATCTACAATTGATTGTGGTTTTTTACCACAACAAAAAATAATAAACGATGGTTTTGGAAAAATTAAAAAAAATCTGTTCTCGTACAACGAAGCGTCAAAAATTACTCCTTATCTAATTTTAGTTGACTTAGATTTAAAAGAGTGTCCACCAACTTTGATTAAAGAATGGATAACTTTTGAGCGAAAACCAAATTTTATTTTTCGTGTTGCGGTACGTGAAGTTGAAGCGTGGCTTTTAGCAGACCGAAGAAATTTTGCTTCGTTTTTAGGGATTTCGGAAGCAAAAATTGATAAAAAACCAGAAACAAAATTAGATTCTAAAGGTTACCTGATTGAACTTGCTAAAAAAGGGAAACGAAAAATCCAGGAAGATTTAGTTCCAAAAGGAAACGCAAAACTTGGCAAAAACTACAATTTCTGTTTAGCAGAATTTATCACTCAAAAATGGAATGTGGAAAATGCAATGGAAAACTCAGAAAGCCTAACAAAATTAGTAGCAACTCTAAAAAATTTCAAGGTAAAATGAACATAAAATTTAAATCCGGCAGAAAATTTTATTCCGCAGGAGTAAAGTTTGAGTGCCAAAAAGACTGTACAAAATGTTGCGAAATTGAAGGAACTGTTTGGCTCACCGAAAACGAAGCCAACGAAATCGCTAACGATTTAGGGCTTGCTTTACAGGATTTTAAGAAAAAATTCACGAAAATCGTTGAAAACAAACTCACCCTGCTTGAAAAAGAAAATGAACACTGCATTTTTCTTGAACAAGGAGAAGGTTGTCTTATTCACGAAGTAAAACCGATGCAGTGTCAAACTTACCCTTTTTGGAACGTGAACATTGAAACCGAAAAAGACTGGGAAGAAATTAAAAACATTTGCGTTGGAGTTGGGCTTGGAAAAGTTTACACTGCCGACGAAATTGAAATGATTGCTCTAAAAAATGAAACTAAAAAATAGAATTTTTAAAATAAAGGATTGATAAAAATGCAGGAAGAATTTTCACTAAACAAACTTAACGTAGCTTTTAACTCCATAAAAAACGAGCTTGGAAAAGTCATTGTTGGGCAGGACAAAGTCATTGAAGAGCTTCTGATTTCACTTTTTTCAAAAGGTCATTGTTTGCTTGTTGGCGTTCCGGGGCTTGCAAAAACGCTTCTGATTAGCACGATTGCAGAAGTTCTTGACCTGAAATTCAAGCGGATTCAGTTCACACCTGATTTAATGCCTTCAGACATCACAGGAACGGAAATCATTGAAGAAGACGTTTCAACGGGCAAAAAAGCGTTTCGTTTTATCAAAGGACCAATTTTTGCGAACATTGTTTTGGCTGACGAAATCAACAGAACTCCGCCAAAAACTCAAGCCGCACTTCTTGAAGCGATGCAGGAACACAACGTAACGGCAGCAGGTGAAACTTACAACCTTGAGGAGCCATTTTTTGTGCTTGCGACACAAAACCCGATTGAGCAGGAAGGAACTTACCCACTTCCGGAAGCACAACTTGACCGTTTTATGTTTAATCTTTTTGTCGATTACCCAAGTTTTGCTGAGCAGGTTGAAATCGTAAAACGCACTACAAAATCGGGAAAAGTTGAGTTGAAAAAGGTGCTGACGGCTGAACAAATCATTGGTTTTCAAAGGCTTGTAAAAACTGTTCCCGTTTCGGACAACGTGATAAATTATGCGGTAAAACTTGTAACGGCGACACGACCAAAGGATGCTACTTCGCCAGAATTTGTAAAAAACTTTGTTAGTTGGGGAGCTGGACCGAGAGCGGCTCAGTACTTAATTTTAGGAGCGAAAACACGTGCTTTGCTTTACAACTTGCCGACTCCGGGCATTTCAGACGTCAGAGAAATTGCAGTTCCTGTTTTGAGGCACAGAGTTGTAGCGAATTTTAATGCCGAAGCAGAAGGCATTGGAAGTGCTGAAATTGTAGAAAAATTGCTTAAAGAAATTGTAGAGTAAAGAAGTTGTTTGCTAAAAAAACTGATTTTTGTTAGTTTTAAGAAAAAAAATGTTGGCAAACAAA
The DNA here is from genome assembly GCA_020850775.1 of bacterium. Taxonomy (GTDB): domain Bacteria; phylum CLD3; class CLD3; order CLD3; family CLD3; genus JADZEA01. The sequence continues at coordinate 159 of JADZEA010000130.1, read as the reverse complement.
ATCCTTGACGAAGTAGTGCTTCAAAGCTAAGTTGAGTTCAATTATGAGGACACGGATGATGACGAAGAATAAAAAAGTTGATGTTAAATGGTTAAATCAAGATTTGGGGTAAAAATCCTGTGCTTCGCCAGAAAAAATTATGGCAATATTAAAAGAGGA
>JADZEA010000129.1 GCA_020850775.1 bacterium | reverse complement strand
TGAGACTTGATTCTTTCAACTGATTCTTCACCGGCAGCGATATCCACTCCTGAAGATTTGTAGCTGATACTTTCCAATTTTTATACCTTTAAAATTAATAAATACAATAAAAAACGGGCAAATTGAAAATAAATCAACTGCCCGTTAGAAAGGATTTCAAAATGAATAAAACATTGCAACTTTCTTAAAGTTAAAGATGAGTTGACGTGTTTCAAAATCAAAATTTACAGTTGTGGTCCAGCAGCCACGAGTGCTTTTCCGTTTTCTGTGTCAGTAAATTTTTCAAAACTTTTAATAAACATTGAAGCTAATTTTTTTCTTCCTTCATCGTAAGCATTTTTATCAGCCCAGGTGTTTCGCGGATTTAAAAGATTAGAATCAACGTTTGGAACTGATTTTGGAATTGCAAGGTTAAAAATTTCAAAATTTTCAAATTCCGCGTTTTCTAATTTTCCTTCCAAAATTGCTGTCAGGATTGCACGGGTTGCTTTGATGGACATTCTTTTTCCAACTCCGTAAACTCCGCCTGTCCAACCTGTGTTTACAAGGTAAACGTTTGATTTGTGTTCTTCCATTTTTTTACCAAGAACTTCTGCGTACTTTGTTGGGTGAAGAAGCAGGAAAGGTCCGCCAAAACAAGATGAAAAAGTAGCTTTTGGCTCTGTAATTCCAAGTTCAGTTCCCGCAACTTTTGCCGTGTAACCGCTAAGAAAATGATACATTGCCTGTTCTTTTGTAAGTTTTGCAACCGGAGGCAAAATTCCGTAAGCGTCAGCAGTTAAAAAAATGATATTTTTTGGGTGAGTTCCTTTGGAAACAGGTTTCACAATGTTTTCAATGTGATAAATTGGATAGGAAACACGTGAATTTTCAGTTTTTGCTTTTGAAGAAAAGTCAATTTTCCCCGTTTTTTCATCGTAGGTTACGTTTTCAAGCAAAGCATCTTTTTTGATTGCGTGGAAAATGTCAGGTTCGTTTTCTTCTGTTAAATCAATGCACTTTGCGTAACAACCGCCTTCAAAATTGAAAATTCCGTTGTCATCCCAACCGTGTTCGTCGTCGCCAATCAAAGCACGGTTCGGGTCTGTTGAAAGAGTCGTTTTTCCAGTTCCTGAAAGCCCGAAAAACAAAGCTGTGTCGCCATTTTTTCCCTGGTTTGCCGAACAGTGAAATGCCCCAATTCCTTTTAGCGGAAGGAAGTAGTTCATCATTGAAAAAATACCTTTTTTGATTTCTCCGCCGTACCAGGTTCCACCAATAACTGCCATTCTTTCTTTGATGTTAAAAGCAGCGTAAACTTCACTTCTAAGTCCGTGTTTTGCAAAGTCTTTGTTAGTTGTTTTACAAGCGTTCAAAATTGTAAAATCCGGCTCAAAGTTTTCAAGCTCTGCTTCAGTTGGTCGGATAAACATATTTTTTGTAAAATGAGCCATCCAGGCAACTTCGGTAACGACACGAATTTTTAGTCTTGTTTCGGGGTTTGCACCACAAAAAGCATCTAAAACGTAAAGTTTTTTACCGTTAAGCTGGTTAGCTGAAATTGTTTTTAAGTCGTTCCAGACTGCTTCTGAAATTGGTTTGTTATCAGAACCCGGCTTGTCCAGTTCTCCCCACCAAACATTATTTTGTGAAGTTTCTTCTTTTACAATGTACTTATCTTTTGGAGAACGACCTGTAAATTTTCCTGTGTCAACAGCAACGCAAGTAGTGTTTGTAACAAAGCCTTTTTCGTAACCTTCAAGGTTTGGGTCTGTTTCGTGTTTGTAAAGTTCATCGTAGGAAAGGTTTCTGTAAAGTTCCCTGTAGCTTGTGATTCCTACTTTTTCCAAGTTTAAATTCTTCATTATTTATTTTAATCCTGATTTTTAAGTTTAACTTTTTCAACGTGCTAATTTAACTAATGAGATTTCCTTTTTCAACCATTTCTTAGAAAAAAGGAGTTTTGCAAAAAAAATGTAAATTTAAAAACTTTAGCACTTAAATTTAAGTTAGTTTAATCTTTACCAAATTTACGGAGGTTTAAAATGCAACTCAAAAAAATTGTTGAGGGTAGAGAGCCTTACTTTGTAAGGACACACTTTACTATTCGTGAAGTTGTAAAATACATGGCTCAAAAAAATATTGGAGCAGTAGCTGTCTTCACAAGAGATAATCAACTTGCAGGAATTTTTTCCGAAAGAGATATTATGAAAAGAGTAGTTGCAGCGGATTTAAATCCTGACAAAGTTTTAATTAGCGAAGTGATGACTAAAAAAGTTTACGTCGGAACACCCGATGAAGATTTTGAAGCGTGTTTACAAAGAATGAAAACCCTGAACGTCAGACACTTGCCGATATTTGAAAATGGAATTGAATATCTTGGTTTAGTTTCGCTCAGAGACTTGCTTTTGATTGGTATTGACACAAAAGACATGGAAATTCAGTACCTTAGTTCCTACATTCACAACACGCCTTAGTGAAAAATTCAGCAGTAATTTTTTTAGCTGCAGGTGAATCTAAGAGATTTGGTTCACCTAAACTTAGCTTTGAATTACTTGGAAAGCCTCTTATTTTTCACACGATTTTGCCTTTTGTCAAAGCTGGTTTCACAAAACTTTTTGCGGTTGTTGGTGAAGAAAACAAAACTATAGAAAAAGTTTGCGCCGAACTAAACGTAACTTTAATCCGAAATCTAAACTTTAGAAGTGGAATGAATGATTCAGTTGTTTGTGGGCTTGAACAAACTTCAGGTTACGGAACTTTTTGTGTTTTGCCTGCCGACCAGCCTTTTATCCAAAACCAAACTTTAACGATGCTTTACAATCGTTTTGTACAAGAAAAATGCGAAATCTTAATCCCAAAATTTCAGGCTAAAAAAGGTCATCCTGTATTTTTCACAAAAAAAGTCAGAGATAAAATTCTTTCGCTTGAAGGTGATTTTAGGTTGAGAAGAGGACTTGGTGAATTTAAAGAACAGACTTGTTTTTTTGAAGTTAAGGATTGTTTTGTAGCTTTTGACATTGACACGTTAGAGGATTTGGAAAAAGCAAAATTGATTTTAGTGGAATAAAAAGTGGTTTTCTTAGTTTTTA
>JADZEA010000128.1 GCA_020850775.1 bacterium | reverse complement strand
ACAAGGTTACAACCGTCCAAACGACAACCAGCCAAGACTGTCTGAACAACGACAAGGTTACAACCGTCCAAACGACAACCAGCCAAGACTGTCTGAACAACGACAAGGTTACAACCGTCCAAACGACCAACAGCCAAGACCGTTTGAACAACGACAAGGCTACAACCGTCCAAACGACAACCAGTCAAGACCGTCTGAACAACGACAAGGCTACAACCGTCCAAACGACAACCAGTCAAGACCGTCTGAACAACGACAAGGTTACAACCGTCCAAACGACCAACAGCCAAAACCGTCTGAACAACGACAAGGTTACAACCGTACAAACGTCACCTACTCTTCAAATCGTTTTCCCCAGCAAATTATTACTGATTTTCTGCCACAGGAAGACGGTGAAAATTTGGGGTCAAGTACTGAAACTTTAAAACCAACTTCAAGAAAGTATCACCCAGAATCTAAAAATAAGTCTAAAGAAGCCAACAAGTATGGAGACAAGGAAAAAGCAAAAGTTCACTCTGTAAAAAGAGAAACTAAAGAAACTATCACTTCATTTTTAAAAGATGTTAGTGTTGACACTGAAAATACTGAAGACTTGCTAACTGCCCATAAAAGGAAAAAAAGGAAAAAAGTTAAAGTTAATCAGGCTAACGTTTCTGCAAGCATTAAGGAAACACTGGCAAAAATGAATGAACTGCCAAAACGAAAGAGGTATAAAAAAGAAGACAGATTTGTGGAGGAAGCAGATGACGAAAAATTAATCCGTGTCAGTGAATTTATTTCTGTTTCTGAACTTGCTTTAATGATGGAAATTGACCCAACACAAATTATTACCAATTGTTTTAAGCTTGGACTTATGGTTTCAATTAATCAAAGGCTTGATTTTGATACAATTAACCTGATTGCAGGTGAGTTTGGTTTTGAAGTTGAGAAAGCTGAAGAATACGAACTTGGAGAAGAAGACGAGGAAGAAGATAAAGAAGAAGATTTACTTCCAAGACCTCCAATCGTTACAATTATGGGGCATGTTGACCACGGAAAAACTTCATTGCTTGATTACATTCGTAATGCAAACGTTGTTGCCGGCGAAGCTGGTGGAATTACTCAACACATCGGAGCTTACGAAGTTGAAACTTCTAAGGGACACAAAATTACTTTTCTTGATACACCAGGACACGAAGCATTTACGGCAATGCGTTCACGTGGCGCACAAGTTACAGACATTGTAATTCTCGTTGTTGCTGCAGATGATTCTGTAATGCCTCAAACAATTGAAGCAATCCAACACGCTCAGGCTGCTAACGTTCCGATTGTTATTGCAATTAATAAAATTGATAAAGTTGGTGCAAACCCTGAAAAAATTAAAACCCAACTTTCTGAACGCGGAATTCTCATTGAAGAATGGGGCGGAAAGTATCAGTGCATTGAAATTTCTGCTAAAAAAGGCATTAATGTTGATAAACTTCTTGAACTTGTTGCACTTGAAGCTGAAATGATAAACCTTCGTGCAAATCCTGACAGAAGTGCAAAAGGAATTGTCATTGAAGCAAAACTTGATAAAGGGCGTGGACCTGTTGCAACTGTTTTGATTACAAACGGAACTTTAGAAATTCAGGATTCTTTTGTTTGCGGACCAATTGCAGGAAGAGTCAGGGCAATGTTGGATGAACGTGGAAACATTGTTGGAAATGCTCCTCCTTCAACTCCTGTCCAAATTCTTGGTTTTGAAGGTGTACCTCAGGCAGGTGATACTTTTGTGATTGTGGAATCAGATAAAGAAGCACGTGAAATCGCATTGAAAAGACAACAATTAAGACGTGAAAGACAGTTCCACCAAAATAAAAATATTACACTTGACCAAATTTCTGAAAAAATTAAAACTGGTGGAATTAGAGAACTGAGAATTATCATCAAAGGAGATGTCGATGGCTCCGTTGAAGCTTTGTCTGATTCGCTAATCAAACTCGGTAACTCAGAAGTTGCTGTAAAAATTATTCTTAAAGGTGTTGGCGTCATCACTGAAGCAGATGTTTTACTTGCTTCAACTTCCGGGGCGATTATTCTTGGTTTCCAAATCCGTCCAAACGTAAAAGCACGTGATTTGGCAATCAAAGAAGATGTTGAAATCAGGCTTTACAAAATTATTTACGATGCAATTAATGAAATCCGCGATGCTCTCGAAGGCTTGCTTGCTCCAACTAAAAAAGAGGAAATTACAGCACTTGTTGAAGTTCGTGATACTTTTAAGGTTCCAAAAATTGGTGTAATTGCTGGTTGTTACGTTCTAAGTGGAAAAGTAGTTCGTAACAGTAAAGTCAGGGTTTTGCGTGAAGACGTAGAAATTTTTGATGGTAAAATTAACTCTCTCAAACGTTTCAAAGACGATGTAAAAGAGGTTGCAACTGGTTTTGAGTGTGGAATTGGAGTTGAAAACTTTGATAATCTGAAGGAAAAAGATATTTTTGAATTTTATCAGATTGTTGAAGTAAAACGAAAACTCTAAAAACTCAGAATTAAAAAAAAAGGTAAAATATTGGACGGAATTAAAAAATCACGCGCTGAAAATAATCTTTTAAGAGAAATCAGTGCTGTAATTCGTGAAAAAGTCAGTGATCCGGATGTCGGTTTTGTTACGCTTTTAAGAGTAAAACTTAGCACCGACGGAAGATACGCAAAAGTTTACTACAATGCTTTGGGCGATGAAAAATCTCACGCAAAAACAGACAAGGCTCTAAAACGGTGCGCACCTTACATTCAGTTTGAAGTTGCAAGCAGAACAAGAATGAGAGTAATGCCACAATTGGCTTTTATTTTTGATAAAAACCTTGATTACGCAATGGAAATGCAAAAAATATTTAACCAAAGTTCAGAAAGCCAAAATAAAAATGATGAATGATGCGATTGATTTTATTAAAAAAAACGACAACTTTCTGATAACGACTCACATTAGTGCTGATGGTGATGCTTACGCTTCTGGTTTAGCACTTGTTTGGCTACTTGAAAAGCTAAAGAAAAAGTGCAAATTTATACTTGCCGACCAAAAACTAAACCAACGTTACTCATTTTTGAATGGTTTTGAAAAAATTCAAACTTACGGAAACTTTTGTGGTTACTTTCAAAACGTGATTATTTTAGACACTCCAACTCTTGAACGTTGCGGACAAGTAGCTTCACTTTTTGACCTTGGAGCAAAAACTCTTGTAATTGACCACCACGAAACTTTTGAAAAATTTGGATTTAACAATTTTATCACTACCAAAACAAGTTCTACAGCTGAACTCGTAAGCGATTTAATAGAAAAACTTGGCTTGGATTTTACAGAAATCGCAGAAACAATCTACACTGGAATTGTTTTTGACACCGGAAATTTCAGGTTTTCAAACACTTTTCCCTCAACTTTGTTGCGTGCTTCACAAATGCTTGAACTTGGCGTAAACCCTGAAAAAATTGCGACGCTTTTGTTTTACACTTGCAGTGAAGCTGGAATTAAGTCAATGGGAAAAATTCTTGCTTCACTGCAAACGGCTTTAGATGGAAAAATTATTTACTCAGTGATTGATAACGAAACTTACCGTTTTTTACCGGAAGATTTTGTTTGTGGCTCACTTGATTATTTAAATTCAATTCAAAATGCAAAAGCTTCAATGTTAATTGCTGAAATTTTACCTGAAAATTTTAGAATTAGTTTACGCACAAACACAAAAATTGACCTGAACAAAATCGCAAACATTTTTGGTGGTGGCGGACACAAAAAAGCGAGTTGTTGCACTCTAAAAGGCGATTTTAATTCTGTTCTTGAAAAAATCACAAGACAAATCCAAATTGAACTTGGAAAAAATATTAGTTAGAAAAACTTTTTAGGGTTTGTAGAGCCTTAAAAACTCAGTTTCAAAAACTTCAGAACAAACAAACAGAATTTTATTTGTTTGTTCTAATTTATGGTGCTTAAATTTTGTTAGCAAGCAAGCTATTGATAATAATTAAGAGTAAATACAGCATAGGATATTTGAAAATTTGCCGATACTTCACTTTTCCATTTTTCTTGATAATTATAACCCTCACTTTCCTTTGAATATTCAATTTTATTGAACAATAACCGTATACCATATTCTCCGCCAATACTAAAATTTTTACTAAAGAAATATTCTGCACCACCTCCTAAAGTTATGCCCCAAAAACTGAGGATATCTTCAAGTGCATCAGGATCTAATTTTTCAGAACCATAATCATATAAATTATTATTTTCATATTCCCACCATTCTACTTTGGCACTAGCTGACGGTATTGAAAAAAATGCATTTCCCACAAAATAAGGTTTTACATTTTGAGTACCCATAAATAACTTCGCTCCGAAATGTGGAATTATCAAAAAAGCGTTTCCACTAAATTCTGCTTTATCTTTTTCAGAATAATAATCATAATTTAAATATTCACCTGAACCAGAAACCGAAATTCCAAGCATTTCTACCCCACAAAAGGGTATCACATTATTCATTTTTAGCCCTAAATACGCAGAATTAATTTTGCTTCCGGGCGCAACTCCAAAAGCAAAATTTAATTGTCCAAAACTGTTATTTATTAATAGCAATTCTAACATTAAAAAGAAAAATATTCTTTTAAACAAGAAGCTGCTAAAACGTCCTTCGGTAATCAAACACAAAGATTTGATAAAACCTACATCTTGCAAGATTTTCATTAAAAAATCTCCTTTTTAAATTTGATTAAAATTAAAGTAATTACAACTCCAAATTTAATTGTACCCCCCACGAATTTGTGACGAAAATCATATTTTGTAAATTTATTTTATTAAAATTTTTTAATGTTTTCAAGCCCGAAGAATGTTCACTGAACCGGGAAACTTTCTTAACTCAGTTTTTAGCTTAATTTTTTGGCTTTTTTTTTTAAATTCCTGCTAAGTTTTACAAACTGAAAAGAAAAATGGATTTCAACGAAGGACAAGTACTGAACATTTTCAAGCCCGAAGGCTGGACATCTTTTGACGTCGTCGCCAAACTGAGGAACTTACTGAAAATCAAAAAAATCGGTCACGCAGGAACTTTAGACCCTTTCGCAACAGGAGTTTTAGTCGTTTGCACGGGAAAGGCTACGAAAAAAATCAATGACTTTGTGGAAACCAAAAAAGAATACGTTGCAACGGTTGAGTTCGGGAAAACAACAAATTCCTGCGACGTAACAGGCGAAACTACAAGCCAAAAATCAACCCAAAACTTAACGGTAAAAGATTTTGAGAAAATTTTAGACGAATTTAAAGGCGAAATCCTGCAAATTCCACCAATGTTTTCTGCTAAAAAAATTGGCGGAAAAAGGCTCTACAAACTCGCTCGCAAGGGAATTGAAGTTGAACGAAAACCAGTAAAAATCACGATTTTTGAGCTTGAAATCCTTGAAAATAATTTTCCTGAAGTTGTAATCAAAGTCGTTTGTTCTAAAGGAACTTACATCCGTTCTTTAGCAAACGATTTTGGCGAAAAATTAGGTTGCGGAGCTTACTTAAAAAAACTTGTCAGAACAAAAGTTGGAGATTTTACTGTTGAAACAAGCATTATCATTGAAGAATTTATCAAAATGGAAAAAGAAAAATGTTAATTCTGAAAAGCATTGCTGAACTTGAAAATTTTTATGAAAAAACTGCTTTGACAGTCGGAACTTTTGATGGAATTCACCTCGGACACCGACGTTTGATTGAAAGACTTTTTGAAAAAGCGAAAGCTGAAAACCTGAAAACGGCACTCGTAACTTTTTCACCGCATCCGCAGGAAATTTTACAAAACAGAAATCATCCTGAAAAAATCACACTGCTGAATTCTTTGGATGAGAAGATTTTTTTGCTTGAAAAAACAGGGCTTGACGTCTTGCTTGTGATTCCTTTCAGCCTTGAGTTTGCGGAAACTTCTGCGGAGGATTTTTGCAGGAAAATTTTGATTGACGGGTTGAACGCTTCCGAAATCGTGATTGGTTACGACCACACTTTTGGAAAAAACCGTGAAGGAAGCCTGCAAACTTTAAAAAAACTTTCGCAAAATTTTGGCTACGGGATTGAGCTTGTTGAAGAACTAACGCTTGAACACGAAAAAATTAACAGCACAAAAATCCGCAAACTTCTGAACCAAAACTTGCTTTCCGAAGCCAACAAACTGCTTGGAAGCAACTACCTGATTAGCGGCGAAGTTGTAAAAGGTGAGGGCAGAGGTAAAAATTTAGGCTTTCCAACTGCAAACCTGAAACTTCCTGAAAACAAACTTGTTCCGCAAAGTGGAGTTTACGCCGTTACTGTTGATTTTGAAGACAAGGCTTACAAAGGCATTTTGAACATCGGAACGAGACCGACTTTTGACGGGAAAAATGTGTCTGTTGAGGTTTTTATTTTTGATTTTGCAAAGGAAATTTACGGAAAAAATTTAAGGCTTGGTTTAATCAAAAAAATTCGTGAAGAAGTGAAGTTTGAATCGGTTGAAAAGCTAAAATCACAAATCCAAAACGATGTTGCGGAAGCAAGGGTAATTTTAAAAGATTGATTGACTTGGCAAGCTAATTTCTTTACTTTTAAAGTATTAAAATTTAAAGGATTGTGAAAATGCCAAATCAGGATAAAATGAGAGAATTAATTCTTTACATTTCATTACTTTCAGAAAGTGATGAAAAATTTGGTGTAACAAAACTAAACAAACTTTTGTTTTTTATTGATTTTTCAGCCTTCAAGGTTTTAGGAAATTCAGTTACAGGTGAAGAATATCAAAAATTACCTCAAGGACCCGCTCCCCGTTACTTTCTTCCTTTGCGAAATAAAATGGAACAAGCAAAAGAAATTTTGGTTAGAAAAGAAATTTTCGGGAACTTTTCACAAGATAAAATTTTTGCACTGAGAGAACCAAACCTTTCGGTTTTTACTCCAAACGAAATTGATTTAATTCATCGTGTTGTTGATGAAAACAAAGGAAAAAATGCGACACAGATTAGCGAAGAATCTCATAATTTTATCGGTTGGAAATTGGCAAACGACAAAGAAACAATACCTTACGAAACCGTTTTAGCTGATTTTGATTACGAGCCAACAGCAGAAGATTTTGAACTTGCAGACAGTTTGGAAACTTTGGCACAAAAATACGTGAGCTAAAAAATAATGCGTAAAATTGTTCGTAGCGAACTTTTTAATGAAGAACTAAAGGAACTAATCAAAAATCCTGACCGAGCTGCTGAATTTGTGAAAGGTGCAGAGTGGATTTTAAGCCGTGAACCGGAAAGTGGAGCAAGAAAAAATGAAAACTCAAAAGTATTTTTCAGAACTTTTTCGGGCAGAATTTTTAAACCGCCAATTTTTTTAGAATGCTTAGCAAAAATTTTTTATACTTTTGATGAAAAAAACGTTTACCTGCTTTCAATCCGTAATCTTTAGTTTTTCTCGCCCAAATCAATTTTATCAATAATTCCAACAATCACTGCCTGAACAGGAATTTCCTTTTCGTTAAGGTAAATTCTTGCCGAACCACCTTCCTTGTTTACCAAAACGATGTCGCCAATTCCCGCTGTAACAATGTCAATTGCTATAAAATCACTCTCTTGTGCGTCTGTTCCGTCAACGTTGACTGGTTGAACAATCATTAATTTTTTACCACCAAAACTTTCTTTTTTGATTGTTGAAACCACTGAACCAACAACTCTGCCTAAATTCATTTTTAACCTTCTCATTAATTTTAGAAAAGAATAATTTCCAAAACCATCAAGATTTTTTTAATCTTGGCGGTTTAACTAAAAACTTACTTTGCAATCAAGTCAACAAAACTTTGAGCAAGCTTTTCTGCTTCGGTGCTTGTTCGTGCTTCTGCGATGATTCTAACGATTGGTTCAGTGTTGGATTTTCTGAAGTGAACCCACGAATTTTCACGCAAAATCTTAATCCCATCCGTGAAATCAAGTTTTTCGTGTGAAAATTTATTTTTCAGCATTTCAAAAACTTCGTCAGGATTGAGTTTACCAAGCTCAAGTTTTTTCTTGCAGATTGAAAATTGTGGCAAAGTTTTGTGTAGCTCAGAAATTTTCCCGCCGAACTCCGCAAGGTGTTGCAAAGTTAAAACAACCGCAACAAGCGAATCTCTTCCGTAGTGAACGTCTCCTAAAATCACGCCACCGTTTCCTTCACCGCCGATTGTTGCGTTAATTTCTTTCATTTTTTTTGCAACGTTGATTTCGCCAACTGCTGTTCTGACAACTTCGCAACCAAAACTTTCAGCGATTTTATCAACTGCCAAAGTCGTTGAAAGGTTAGTTACAACAGTTCCTTTTCGTTTTGAAAGGATTAATTTTGTTGCAAGTGCAAGCGTGTACTCTTCTGAAAGAGGTTCGCCTTTTTCAGAAATCAAAGCACAACGGTCTGCATCCGGGTCAATTGCAATTCCTAAATCAGCTTTTGTTTCTTTGACTTTTTCCATCAGGGAAACCAAGTTTTCAGGAATTGGTTCGGGAGTGTGGGCAAAAATTCCGTTTGGTTCAAGGTTCAGACCAATCACTTCACAGTTTAGTTTTTCCAAAAGTTTTGGTAAAACGGTTCCGCCTGCTCCGTTGACCGTGTCAAGAACGACTTTGAATTTTTTGGAACGGATTAAGTTTAAATCAACAAAAGGCAGGTTAAAAACTGCTTTTACGTGGTCTTCAAGTGCTTTTGGATAGTTTGTAACATTTCCAATTTTATCGTAAGTTGCAAGTGTGAAGGATTTGTTTTTAGCAATTTGGATGACTTTTTCGCCTTCTTCTCCGTCAAGGAAAAGTCCTGTTTTTGAAATCAGTTTCATCGCGTTCCATTGAATTGGATTGTGCGAAGCGGTAACGGCAATTCCTCCGTCAGCGTGAAATTGTTCAACCATCAGTTGCACAGTTGGAGTTGGGACGATTCCGATTTGGATGACTTCGCAGCCGACAGAGTTTAGAGCCGCTACGACGAATTTTTGAACCATTTCTCCGGTAACACGGGAATCACGTCCAACAATAATTTTACCTTTTCCTGAAAATTCGCCGAAAGCTGAGGCAAAATTAATCAAGACTTCAGGAGTTAGTGTTTCACCAACGATTCCGCGGATTCCGGAAATGCTGACCATTAATTTACTCAAAGATTTCTCCTTTTTTTATTTTTTTGTTTTTATTGAGGTAAACGAATTTTTCCTGTAGTTTACGTCTTCCGCGGCTTAATCGGGATTTTATTGTTCCGAGCGGAGCTACCAAAAGCAAACTGATTTCTTCGTAAGACAAGCCTTGAAAATCGTATAAAATTATGACTTCTTTAAGCAAAACAGGAAGTTGTTTGATTGCTTCGTTGAGCAGGTTTTCAGCGAAATCAGTTTCTATTTTTCTTTGTTTGCTTTTGGTTTTGTCGGGGATTTCAAAGCCTTTTTTTTCGTAGCCTAACTGTGTGATTGATAAAAGTTTTCTTTTGGATTTTTTTGTGATTTCAGTTTTGGCGATGTTTCTTGCGATTGTAAAAAGCCAGGTGTTAAATTTTGCAATTTTACGGTAAGCGGATTTATTTTTGTAAAATTTCAGGAAAGTTTCCTGAACGACGTCCTGAGCTTCGGTTTTATCCTGTGTGAAGTTGCAAACGAAGTTTAGCAGCGCCTCTTCGTAGCGTTTCACGAGGACTAAAAACGCATCTTCATCACCCTCCTGAAATTTTTTAATTACTTCTTCGTCGGAGAGTTTTTCGTAAAGGCTGAAGTTGTTTTGGTTAAAATTTTCTGTTACCATAATTTTTCATTTCAGGGAAAGTGTTTTTAGTTCTTTTTCAAGGATTAGTTTGTTTTTTTCGCTGATTTTTGTGAGTGGTAATCTGTAATTTTCAGGCATTTTTCCTAAAAGGCTCAAAAAACATTTTGCAGGAATTGGGTTTGATTCAATAAAATTCAGGTTCATCAAGTTCAAAAAACGGAAGTGGATTTTTTGTGCTTCGTGGAAATTTCCATCCAAAGCAAGCCTTACGAGTTCGGAAAATTCTTTTGGGATTACGTTACTTGCGACTGAAATCACGCCTTCGCCTCCGCAAGCGATGACTGGTAAAGTTAAAACATCGTCTCCCGACAAGAGGACGAAATTTTCAGGCATATTTTTTATGATTTCCATAGCTTGTTCAAGTTTTCCGGATGCTTCTTTAATGCCGGTGATTTTGGGATTTTGGGCAAGTTCAAGAACAGTTTCAGGAAGCAGGTTTACACCTGTTCTGCCTGGTACGTTGTACAAAATAATTGGAATGCTAACTTCCTTGGCAACTGCTTCAAAATGTAATTTTAAACCTGTTTGGGTTGGTTTGTTGTAGTAAGGAGTAACGACAAGAAGTCCGTCAGCTCCGTTTTTTTCGGCTAAGTTGCAAAATTTTATGGTGTTAGAAGTTGAATTGCTGCCAGCACCAGCGAGCACTTTAAGTTTTCCTTTTGCAACAGAAACAGTAGTTTTGATGACCTGGCAATATTCTTCGTCGGAAAAAGTAACGGTTTCGCCGGTAGTTCCGCAAGGCACTAAAAAATTAATTTTTGATTCAATTTGCCACGAGATAAATTTTTTTAAACAAGGAAAATCAATTTCTCCATTTTCATCAAAAGGAGTAAGCAAGGCAGTTCCAACGCCTTTAAATATTTTTTCCATAAAAAATCCAAATTAAAAAAAAGGCTTCCGAGTAAATTCAGAAGCCCTTTTTGTGCAAAATTTATACTTATAATTTATGCGTAGTAGTCGGCATTTTTTGAGATGAAATGTTTCCATTCATCAGGACAATCAGCTTCATCAATGCAAGCATTTACAGGGCAGGCATCTTCACAAGCACCACAATCGATACATTCGTTTGGGTCAATGTAAAGCATTTCAACAGATTCAAAAGTGTCCTCTTCTTTTGTTGGGTGAATGCAATCAACAGGACAGACGTCAACACAAGCAGTATCTTTTGTGCCGATACAAGGTTCAACGATAATGTAAGCCATTATTTCCTCCAAGTTTTAATTTTTAAACCAAAAAAATCAGTTAATTTTGCTTCACGAAAAATAACCAAGAAAACAATGCTTGTCAACTTTTTTTGAGTAAATTTTCAGACTTTTTTTATCCTTTAATTTTACTTGGTTAAAAAAGTGACTTAGCCAAAAACAAGCAATCTATTTTTAGTCTTCCTGGCTAAAAATAGGTAAGTCAACAGCTGCTTCTGAAAAAACGAGTTCTTTGTTTTCACCAACGTCAACGAGAATTACAGAACCATCTTTGAAAAATCCTTCAAGAATTTTTTCTGCGATTGGGTCTTCAATGTAATTTTGAATTGCACGTTTCATTGGTCTTGCACCATAGATTTGGTCGTAACCTTTTTCAACAATAAATTCCATCGCTTCGTAAGTTAATTGAACAGAAATATGTCTGTCTTTAATTTTATTCGTAATTTGTCTTACTAAATTTTCAGCAATTTTTAACACGTGAGTTTTTTCAAGTGAGTTAAAAATTATCACTTCGTCAAGTCTGTTAATAAATTCCGGGTTGAATAATTTTCTCACTTCGTCCATAAGTTGAGAACGAATCGCTTCGTCTTTGGATTTTTTGTCATCGCCTTTAAATCCAAAACCACCAGATTTGAGTTTGCGGGTTCCAAGATTGGAAGTCATAACTAAAATTGTGTTTTTAAAGTCAATTTTTCTGCCAAGGCTGTCGGTTACGTGTCCTTCGTCTAAAATTTGTAAAAGAATGTTAAAAATATCCGGATGAGCTTTTTCAATTTCATCAAGCAAAACTACACAGTAAGGTCTTCTACGCACTTTTTCAGTAAGCTGTCCACCTTCTCCGTAACCAACGTAACCGGGAGGCGAGCCAACTAATCTTGAAACAGAAAATTTTTCCATGTATTCGTTCATATCAATTCTAATCAGTGCTTCAGGGCTGTCGAAAAGGTACTCAGCCATTTTTTTTGCAAGTTCTGTTTTCCCGACTCCGGTTGGTCCCAAGAAAATAAAAGTTCCAATCGGGCGATTTGGGTCTTTCAAACCTGCACGTGTTCTTCTGATTGATTTTGACATTTTTTCAATAATTTCATCTTGTCCAATAATAACTTTTTTAAGTTCATTCCCGAGTTTCAGGATTTTTGCTCCTTCTTCGCTTGAAATTTTTTGGATTGGAACTCCTGTAACCATTGAAACAACATCCGCAATATCTTTTTCTGTAACAGAAATCATTTGTTCAATTTCCGAATTTTCCCATTCTTCCTTAGCTTTTTTGAGGTTTAGTCTTGCTTTTGCCTCTTTATCGCGAAGTTCAGCTGCTTTTTCAAATTCTTGATTTTCAACTGAGTTGTTTTTAATTTTTATGATTTCTTCAAGCTCTTTTTCAAGTTTTAAAATATTTTCAGGAACTGCAATGTGCATCATTCTAACTCTTGAACCTGCTTCATCAATCAAATCAATTGCTTTATCCGGCAAAAACCTGTCTGAAATGTAACGAACGCTCAGTTCTACCGAAGCTTTTATGGCTTCATTTGTGTAAACAACTCTGTGATGCTTTTCGTAGCTTGCTTTTAGTCCGTTTAGAATTTCCAAAGTATCTTCAGGAGAAGGTGGATTAATCATAATTTTTTGAAATCTTCGTTCTAACGCACCATCTTTTTCAATGCTTTGCCTGAACTCACTTAAGGTCGTAGAACCAATACACTGAATTTCACCACGGGAAAGTGCGGGTTTGAAAATGTTTGCAGCGTCAAGTGAACCGGAAGCTCCTCCTGCACCAACGATTGTGTGAACTTCATCAATAAAAAGTATCACGTCAGGGTTTTTCTGAAGTTCAGTCATTAAAGTTTTCATTCTTTCCTCAAACTGTCCGCGATACTTAGTTCCTGCAACAAGCGATGCCATGTCAAGCGAAACTAAACGTTTATTGTGTAAAATTCTTGGAACTTCTTTTTTAACGATGCGAACTGCAAGCCCTTCGGCAATTGCTGTTTTTCCAACTCCAGGCTCACCAATCAAGACAGGATTGTTTTTCTTTTTACGGCTTAAAATTTGTGCCACACGTTCAATTTCAGTGTTTCTGCCAATGACCGGGTCTAATTTATCTTGCATTGCTAAAGCCGTTAAATCTTTGCTGAAATGGTCTAAGGCAGGAGTTTTTTGTTTTGAAGGATTAGCAGCAGCGGTAGTTGTTCCGCTTTGAGTCGTTTTTCCACTCATAATATTATCAAGTTCGTGTTTGATAGTTGAGTAATCGGCGTCAAAATTCAAAAGCATGTGAGCTGCCAGACAATCCTTTTCTTTTGCAAGTGAAAGAAGTAAGTGTTCAGTTCCAATCACTTCTGAATTGTAATTTTTTGCTTCAATGTAAGTGAGTTTTAGAATTCTTTCGCCGCTTTTGGAAAGCGGTAAAGTTCCAATTGTCATTGTGTTGGCACTTGCACCAATATTATCTTCAACGGATTTTTTTAGCTCCGTTAAATCAATGCCAAGATTACGCAAAACTTTGCAAGCCATTCCATCATTTTCACGAATAATTCCAAGTAACAAATGTTCAGAGCCAATGTAATCGTGTCCTAATCTGATAGCTTCTTCACGCGAAAATTGAATTACCATTTGGACTCTTTGAGAGAAATTTTTGTTCATCATTGTTTTTCTTTGCTTTCGTTGCGATTAAAGTTTAATTAAATCTAAAAACAAAATCCTAAAAAAAAAGCACTTTTTTTAATGCCATTTTTACAGTTTGCTAATTTACGACAAACATCAAGCCAGTTTTTAGCTTTACTGCCAGTTTTCAACTTCTACAACACGAATATTATTTTCTGAGTTTTTAAGGTGAAAAAATATTTTTTCTTGTTCTTTCTGCTCTTCTAAAGCAAAAATTAACTCTTTGATTGTTTTAATTTTACGAACTCCAACCCGTGTAATTAATTCACCTTTTTTTATTCCGTTTTTTCTTGCTCTGCTAAAATATTCAACGTCAGTAACTAAAACCCCTTTTTCAGTTTGCTCAAAACCAAATTCTTCCGAAAGTTGCTTTGCACTTAGCTCAACAACAGTAATTCCCAAGTCTGGAATGTTCATTTCTTTTGGAGTTTGAGCTGTTTCAGGTTCTTTTTGAATTTCCTCAAGAATTACGTTTAAATTTAACTCTTTTCCATCACGATTTATTCGCAAAGAAATATTTTCATTCGGTTTTTTCGTGGAAATCAAGCCTTGAAGTTCGTTTGTTTCAAAAATATTTTTTCCATTAATTGAAAGAACGATGTCTCCAACTTTCAAACCTGCTTTGTCTGCCGCTTTACCTGCGATTAATCCTGCAATTCTAACTCCTTGCGGTTTTTCCATTTCCGATTCTTTTGCAATTTTATCTGTTACGTCTTCAATCATTACTCCAAGATAACCTCTTTGCATTTTTCCAAACTTAGAAAGATTTTTAGCAACTTCAGTCGCAAGATTTATCGGAACTGCAAAGCCGTAACCTTGGTAGTAACCTGTTTTTGTGGCAATTGCTGTGTTTACTCCAATCACTTCGCCTTTTAAATTCACCAAAGCTCCGCCACTGTTTCCCGGGTTTATCGCTGCGTCTGTTTGGATAAAAGTTTCAACTGCGTAAGAATCTTGTAAAACATTGATTTTTCTGCCTAAAGCACTGACAATTCCTGCTGTTACGGTTGACGAGAGGTCTAAAGGAGTTCCAATTGCCAGGACAAACTCACCAACTTGCAAAGAATCCGAATTACCAACTGGCGCAACAGGTAAATTTTCACCGTCAATTTTTAATAAAGCAATGTCTGTTAATGGGTCGGTTCCAATTATTTGGGCATTGAACTCGCGTTTATCGGTCAGTTTGACAGTTACCTGGTCTGCTTTTTCAACAACATGATTATTTGTCAGGATGTAACCATTTGAACTAATGATAATTCCTGAACCTAAACCGCTTTCGTAGTAATCTCCGAAAGGAAGGTTAAAATGGTAATAATTTCCTGATTCTGCAACTTCGTCGCTAAAGTCAACAATCCTTTCACTTGTAATCGTTACAACGGTTGGAATTAAATCCCGTGAAATTTCAACAAATGATTTGTTCAGGCTTTGAACGGAAGCAATTTCCTTTGAAGTGTAAACTTTATTGTTTTTCTGAAATTCAAGTTCAGGATTTTCTGCTTTGATTAAATCCAATAAATTGAATTTTATCGTGAAAAACACTCCGAGAAAAATTCCAACAAAAAAGAGAATTGATTTTTTAAGAAAAGTTTTCATTAAATTCATTTTCGTTTTTTAAGTTTAGGCTAAAACTGAAAGGTAATCCTTCAGTGTTTTTAGGATGAAATTAATCATTGAAAGTGAATTTT
>JADZEA010000127.1 GCA_020850775.1 bacterium | reverse complement strand
CTGATTTCATCAAAATCGTGGATTGCAATTGTCAGAGTTCCGTCCATATCAAAAATCCAGTTTTGAATTTCAGCAAGCCAGGTTGGTTTTGTCATTTTGGTTCACTTTCGTTTGAGAAGTTAAAATCACCGCTTTTTCCACCACTTTTGGAAAGAAGTTTGATTTCAGAAATTACTATTTTTTTGTTTACAGCTTTACACATGTCATAAATTGTTAAACTTGCGACTGAAACAGCAGTCAGAGCTTCCATTTCAACTCCGGTTTTTCCTTCAGTTTGGACGAAACCTTTAATTAAAATTGCAAAATCATTTTCACAAAGTTCGAAAGAAACATCGACTTTTGAAAGAAACAAAGGATGACAAAGAGGGATTAAATCACTTGTTTTTTTTGAAGCTAAAATTCCTGCAATTTGTGCGACAGAAATAACATCGCCTTTTTTGATTTGGTTTTGTTTGACAAGCAGGAAAGCCTCTTCGCCAAGAAAGATTTTAGCTTGAGCAGTGGCTTTTCGTGTTGTTTCGGGTTTTTGGGAAACATCAACCATTGCTGCTTTTCCTGAATTGTCAACGTGAGTGAGTGTGTGTGTTTTCATTTTTCCTGCCAAACTTATTTTACTTGGCTTAAAGTTAGTAATTTTTTCAAGATAAGAATAAGGATTGTTGAAAAAGCTTTATTTTTTTTTTAACTTACTTTACTAAAATTCAAAAGAAGAATTATGAATAAAATTATTGAGCTTGAAGAAAAATTAAAATCTACTAAAGACCTGTTTAAAAAGGTTGATATTTTAAATCAGATGTATTCACTAACAAAATCTTCTGATTACACTTTTGCCCATGAAATAGCTAAAAAAACTATTGAAATTGCAAGAAAAATAAATTATGAACAAGGTCTTTTGACGGCTTTAGACAATCTTGGCAGCCTGCAAAATCACTTGTCTGACTACAAAGATGCTTTGATAACTCTAAACGAGACGCTTGAATTGTCAAGAAAAAGTAACAATAAAAAAATAGAAGCACTTGCTTTAAATAAAATTGGAATAGCTTACAAAAACATTGGTGATTCTAAGAATGCACTTGAAAGTTATTTTTTGAGTTTGGTAATTGCAAAAAAGGAAAAAGATAAAAACTTTGAGGCAGTTGTTTACAACAATATTGGGAATCTTTACCGAAACTTAGGTGATTACCCAAAGGCTTTGGATTATCATTTAAGCAGTATGAAAATCCGTGAAAAAATAGAAGATTTAAAAGACTTGTGTGCTTCATTCAATAATATTGGGAATGTTTATTCTGACTTGGAAGAACACCAAAAAGCATTGGATTATTACGAAAAAGGGTTAGAACTTGCGGAAAAAACAAAAGGGGTAAAAAGTAAAATAACTGCTTTAACAGGCATTGGAGAAATTTTTCTCAAGTTGAATGAACCCGTAAAAGCCATTGAATACTTAGAGCAAAGTCTTGAAATTTCATCGCAAATTGGTAACAAACAGAATTTCAGTATAAATTTGGGTTTGCTTGGAGTTGTTTACCAAAAGCTTGGTGAAACAGACAAAGCATTAGAGTACAACACAAAAAGTTTTGAAATTAGCAAGAAAATTAATTACAAACTTCAGGAAGCTAACTGCCATTTGTTTTACGGTCAGATTTATTTTGACTTAAAGGATTACAATCAAAGTTTGGAAAACCTGCAAAATGCCCTTGTGATTGCCGAAAGTATCGGAGCAAAGTCTTTAATTTATAAAACTCACGAAGCATTTTCAAAAACTTACGAAGCAATTGAGAATTTTGACAAAGCACTTGAACACTACGAAAAATTTCATAGTTTGGAAAAAGAAGTTTTTAACGAAGAATCCGACAGCAAACTAAAAAAATTACAGATAAGTTTTGAAGTAGAAAAAGCAGAAAAAGAAAAAGAAATCTACAGGTTGAAAAATATAGAGTTAGTTGATTTAAACCAAAAACTCATTGAGGCACAAAATAAACTCATTGAAAGCGAAAAAAAATCAATGTTTGTTGCAACTGTTGTTACGACAAATCACGAGTTTAATCAACCATTGACAGTTTTAAAAGGAAATTTGGCAATTCTAAAAATGTTTTCAGAAGGAAAATTGAACGAAAAAGAGATACGTATTTTGCAAAATATGGAAAAATCTATTGACAGTATTTCTAATATTTTAAATAAATTACGCTCAATTGAAGAACCAACTTTACTAAAAACTATTGATGACATAAATATTATTAACATTAGTAAAAAAAAGTAGTGGATTGAGAGACTTAAAATAATGGCAAATAATTTTAAAGATTTTGAGCTTGAGCTGCAATCAACTGACGATATCAAAGACAAAATTGATATTTTTAATGATTTTGCCTGGGAAATTAGAAATAATAATTCCCTTTTTGCCATTGAACTAAGCAAACAAGCTAAAGAATTTTCTGAAAAAATTTCCTACACAAAAGGTTTAGGTTACAGTTTACGGAACCTTGGAGCTTGCAACATTGTTCTTTCAAACTTCGATGAAGCCTTTGAAAACTTGGAAAAAGCCTTAAAAATTTTTATCCAAACAAAAGAAAAACAAGGTGAAGCCTCTGTTTACAACAATCTCGGAAATGCTTACAGAATTTTACGAAACTCAAACAATGCTTTAGAATTTTATCTGAAAAGTTTAGAAATTTACAAACAACTTAAAGACGAAAAAAACAAAGCAAGCATCTTAAATAATATTGGCATTGTTTACCATTTTATTGGAGACCTTGATTTATCGCTAAAATATTACCTTGAAAGCATTGAAATTAAACAAAATTTTGGCGATAAAAGAAGCATCGCCTCAAGCCTGAACAACATTGGAAACATCCACAGAAGCTTGGGAAATTTTGAAAAAGCACTTGAGTATAATTTCGAAAGTATGAAAATTAAAGAGGAACTTCAGGATTCTTACGGTCTTGGAAATTCCTTAAATAATATCGGAAATATTTACAGTGAGTTAGGAGATTTTAAAACTGCTTCAGATTATCATTTTAAAAGCCTTGAAATTGCTGTGGAAATTAACAATGACGATTTAAGAGAAGCTTGTTTTCGTAACATTGGAGAGGTTTACAAAGAATTAGGTTCTTACCAAAAATCCCTCGAATTCCAAATGAAAAGCCTCCAAATCATTGAACAAAAAAATAAAAATTCTAAAAAAGGCGATTCTCTAAACCTGATTGGTGAAACTTACAATCACTTGGATTTAAATGAAAAAGCAATTTCAACTTTGGCTGACGCCCTTGAAAACAACAGAAAATTTGGAAACATCAAGGGCGAAATCCACTCTCTTTTGTTCCTTGGCAACGTTTACGCAAAAATTAAAAACATAAATAATTCAACTAAATTTTTAGAAGAAGCTCTTTACCTTGCTCAGGAAATAAAATCAAAACCACTGATCAAAAAAGTTTGCTACTCACTTTTTGAAACTTATAAAAAATTCCAAAAACCACAAAAAGCATTGGAATTTTTCAGAAAATTTCACGAGGTGGAAGAACAAACTTTCATCGAACAAACAAACCAAAAAATAAAAAGCCTCCAAATTTCTCACGAAGTAGAAAATGAACAAGCCGATAAAGAAATCTATTTCTTGAAAAACATTGATTTAAAAAAACTTCAGGACATTCTTTCAGAAACACAAGATAAAATTATCCAAAGTGAAATCAAAAGTGTCTTCAACTACTTAGTTGCAGAAATCAAAAAAATTAATGACCCCTTAACTGTTTTAAGTGGTAATTTAACAATAATTAAAATACTAATTTATGACAAGTTAGACGAAAAAGAAAAAAGAGTGCTTGACGCAATAGGAAACGCAATCCGCGTACTTTTCAGAACTTTAGAAAATTTCCAGTCAATTGACGAACCAGAGTTGATTCAGTACATTGATGACGTAAATATGATTAACATTCATAAAAAACAGGAGGAAAAATGAATAAATCTTTACTAACCTTGCTTGCAACAACTTTAGCTTGCACAAACCTTTTTGCCGCAAACATCACCGGAACAGTTACAAACGTAACTACAGGTGCCCTGAAAACACTAATCGTCGCCGCTCTTAGCCAACTCCCTACAGCTCCGATTGACCCGACTAACTTGCCTTACTCACAAACTAACCCATTCCCTTTCTCAACAAGTTACAACTACTCACTGCAAAACGTCCCTAACG
Source organism: bacterium (assembly GCA_020850775.1). GTDB lineage: Bacteria > CLD3 > CLD3 > CLD3 > CLD3 > JADZEA01. Next base: position 33,253 of record JADZEA010000127.1, on the reverse strand, counting down.
GAAGCTACTACGTAATGGCTTTTCAGGACGTGAACGCCAATTCTGCCTTTGACGTTACAGATAAAATTGGCTACTTCGGCGGAACAATCCCAACTCAAATTGTAGTCAGCGGAAGCAACCAAACAGGAAAAAATATCGCTCTCGCCGTCCCGCCAACCAACTACTTTGCCGGAAACATCTCTTACTCAGGAACTGATTCCGGACCAACTGTGATTTTTGCTTACAACAATCAAAATTTTACAGGAACTCCGTCTGCCTTTAACCTGACTTTCACAGGAAACGGCAACGGAAACTACGAAGTTCACTTAGCCAACGGAACCTACTACGCAATGGCTTTTATGGATAAAAATTCTAACCTGCAATTAGATTCAAACGAACCACGCGGATTTTTTGGTTCCCTTGCAAACCCAACTCAAATCGTAATCGCAAACGGAAACGCTGTAAACAAAAACATTACGATGTTTGACGACGTTCTGCTACCAGTTACGGATTTGCAAATCACAACTTTGGGAAACAATGCACAGCTTTTCTGGACACAAATCCCAAACGCAACAAGCTATAAAATTTATAAATCTACAAACGAGCCAACAACAATGATTTTTCTAACTACAGTTGCAACAACAAACTTTACTGACACAAACGCAGTTTCAAACAATACAAACGTTTTTTACACCGTTACTGCCAACAACTGAACTTTCTTAATTCTTGCATTGACTAAAGCTAAAAAAAAAACTACTTTTCAAGGTTTTTTAACAAACTTTAGCTAAAAAAATTTAGGATAATTTTTGAATGAACCAATTAAAAGATAAAACTAACAACATCGTCGGTGGAATAGTTTTTACACTTAGTTTGATACTTTACTTCTTAACAATGGCTCCAACAGTTTCTTTTTGGGATTGTGGTGAGTTCATCGCCTGTTCTTACACTCTTGGAGTTCCTCATCCTCCCGGCGCTCCATTTTTTTTGCTGCTTGGCAGATTTTTTTCATTTCTACCTGATTTCCTTGGCGATGTTGCTTTTCGCATTAATTTAATTTCAGTGATTTCAAGTGCTTTTTGTGTGCTTTTAGCTTACTTGATAACTGTAAGATTAATTGAGTTTTGGCGAGGCAAACCAAAAACCTTTGAAGATAAAATTATTACTTTCGGCTCCTCAGCAATCGGTGCCTTAACTCTTGCAACAACCGATTCTTTTTGGTTTAATGCTGTTGAAGCTGAAGTTTATGCAATTTCAATGTTTTTTACCGCTGTAGTTTTCTGGCTGATTCTTGTTTGGGAAGAACAAGCACGAAACGACGAAGAAAACGAAGCAATTCTGCTTTTGATTGTTTACCTGATTGGGCTTTCTTCGGGAGTTCACCTTTTAAATATTCTGACAGTTCCAACGATTGCCTTAATCATTTACTTTCAAAAAGACAAAAGCAAAAATATTGATTACACAAAAATTTTCGGCGTTTTTGCCGCTTCATTTATTGTGCTTGGTTTTATTAATTTCCTTTTTGTTACAGGAATTCCTTTGCTTTACGACGTAACTGACGGACCACTTCTGATTTTAGTAATTTTAACCCTTTCCGCTTTCCTTGGCTACAAATTCCAAAAAGAAAACAAAATCACGCTCTCAATTGCTTTTTACTCCATTTTCTTGTTGATTTTAGGTTTCACAAGCTACGAAATGATTTTAATTCGTTCCGGCTTAAACACAATCATTGATGAAAACAACCCCGAAAACGCTAAAAATTTTATCTCTTACCTGAAACGCGAACAGTACGGAACCGAAAACCAGTTCCTCACTGTTTTTGAAAGAAACGCTCCGTTTTGGTCTTACCAAATCGAAAAAATGTACGTCCGTTACTTCGCCTGGCAGTTTGTCGGCAAAACTTCTCCCGATTTCGGCGAAGTTTTAAAAGGTTACAGAACAGGAGAACCCGGTTACGGAATGACTTTTTTAGGAATTCCTCTTGCAGTTGGTTTGATTGGTGCTTACCACCATTTTGTAAAAGACTGGAAACGCGCTTTGGCAAACCTTGTTTTTTTCTTTTTGATGGGAATCGCAATCGTTCTTTACGTAAATCAACCTGACCCTCAACCACGAGACAGAGACTACTCTTACGTTGGTTCTTTTTTCGCTTTTGCTTTGTGGATTGGAATCGGGCTTTCAGCAATTCTTGAAGAACTTACCCAAAAACTTAAAAACACTAACAAAACCCTGATTTTTACCGGAATTCTTGCAATTTCATTTTTTGCTTTGCCTGTTTGGATGGCTTACAAAAATTTCCCTGAACACAACCGCAAAGGTAATTACGTTGCGTGGGATTACTCTTACAACATTTTGCAATCTTGTGAACCAAACGCAATCCTTTTCACAAACGGCGACAACGACACTTTTCCACTTTGGTACCTGCAAGAAGTTGAGGGAATTCGTAAAGACATAAAAATTGTGAACCTTAGCCTTCTAAACACTGATTGGTACATTAAACAATTACGGGATAACGAACCAAAAATTCACATCCCTTTTAAAGATGCTGTGCTTGAAGAGTTCAGACCAATGCTTTGGGAAACTCAGGAAGTAAAAATTCCACTTTCACAAACTGCACTTGACGAGTTCAAACTTTCTCAGGGAACAACGATGGACGTTCTTGTCAAACCAACTTTTCAGGGCAGAGGAATTAGAGTTCAAGACTTGATGATTATTCAATTAATCAAGTTTAACATTGACAAACGACCAATTTATTTTGCTGTAACAATTCCTGAAAGCAATCAGGTCGGGCTTGCTGATTTTATGAGAATGGATGGACTTGCTTTCAAAATTTTACCTTACAAAGTTAGTAAAAACCCTGACCCTGACAAAAATCTTCCGCTTGGAATTGTGCCTGAAATCCTTGAACAAAAAATCACTCAGGAATTTAAGTATCGCCAAATCAACGACCCAAGTGTCTTTTTTGATGACAACGTTAAAGGACTTTTACAAAATTATCGCTCTGCATTTTTGCGTTTGGTGTACAATTACAGACAAAAAAATGACAACTCAAAAGTTCTTGCACTGCTAAAACAAATGGACGAAATTTTACCTGAAACCGTCGTCCCGATTCGCCACAAAGGAATTGCTACTCAAATCGGACTTTTTTACCACGAAGCAGGCGACTCAAAAACTTTGGAAACAAAACTTGACAACCTTTTCTCTCAAAAAATTTCAGACACGGAAAGAGAAGACGTCGGACAAACTTTGCTCTCAACAGACGTAAAGTATCCTCCTGAATTAGCTGAAAAAATTGAAAAATTTCTCGTTTCAGGTTTTGATTCTGACCCTTCAAAACGTGCTTTAGTAAGCACTTACCTGATTAGTTTTTACGAACTTCAGGAAAATTATGAAAAAGGAATTGAACTGCTTGAAAGATGGGTTTCAGAATCTCCAAACGATAGAAGAGCAAAAGCTAAACTTGACTTGTTCAAAAAAATGCTTGCCGGAGACGGAAGTTTAACAACTCAGGACTCAACTGCTCAACTTCAGGTTAATGAAACTATTGATAAAACTAAAAGGTAAATTAAAATGGAATTGCCACTCGTAAGTGTAATAATTCCACACTTTAACGGCGAAGAAATTTTAGAAGACTGCCTGAACTCACTAAAAAATTGTGATTACCAAAATCTTGAGGTTTTGGTAATTGACAATGGTTCAACAGACCAAAGCATTCAAATTATTGAAGATGAGTTTCCTTGGGTAAAACTCCACAAAAGCCCCAAAAATATTGGTTACTCAGGCGGTTGCAACCTTGGTTACAAAATTTCAAGTGGAAAGTACGTTGTTTTTTTAAACAACGACACAACACAAGAAAAAAACTGGATTTCCGAACTTGTAAACTTTGCTGAACAAAATCCAAAAGCTGTTGCACTTCAGCCAAAATTGATTTTTATCAAAGACAAAACGCTTTTTGATTACTCCGGAGCTTGTGGTGGCGAACTCGACTGGCTTGGTTACCCTTTTGCAAGAGGACGGATTTTTTTCACTTTGGAAAAAGATTCAGGTCAGTACGACAAACCAAAAAGAATTTTTTGGGCTTCCGGAACCGCTTGTTTTCTTAAAAAAGATGTGCTTGACGAAGTTGGGCTGCTTGACGAAGATTTTTTTATGCACTTTGAAGAAATTGATTTGTGCTGGCGAATCAATTCTTTTGGCTACGAAGTTTGGAGTGTTCCAACTTCTGTTGTTTTTCACTACTCCGGAGCTTCACTTGGAGCGGAAAGTTGGTTCAAAATTTTCCTGAACCACCGAAACAGTGTTTTGATGCTTCTCAAAAACTACTCTGCATTTTCACTTGCCAAGGTTTTACCAATCCGTATTTTTTTGGATTTTGCAGCACTCGTTTTCGGTCTTGTGAAATTTGATTTTGAACGGACAAAAGGGATTTTCAGGGCTTACAAGTGGTTTTTTGAGAATTTTTCTAATGTTTTAAAGAAGCGTAAAAAATTAAAAATTAACAATTTTGAGCTTCCACTTTACAAAAAAAGTATTGTGCGAAAATACTTTCTTCAAGGCAAAAAATTCTACTCGGATTTAAACTAAAAAATTTTACTCCAAAGTTGAAGGTGCGTCAAACCGCCACAAAACTGAGTCTTCAATTTTTTCGTTTTGGTTCGGGAAATCAATGTTAAAATTAAGTCCGCGACTTTCGGTTCTCATTTTTGCACAGCGAACAATCAAATCTGCACAAGCAATCAAATTTCTAACTTCAAGAAGTTCGGAGCTTAGTTTGGTTTTGTTGTAGAAGTCTTTCACCTCTTTTTTAATTAGTTTAATCCTTTTTTGGGCACGTTCAAGTTTTAGATTTGAACGAACAATTCCAACGTAATCCCACATTAAAGTTTTAATTTCCTTAATGTTGTGCGAAATCAAAACCAATTCTTCACCGCTTGTGGTACCTTCTTCGCTCCACTCAGGAAAAGTTGGACAGTTAAAAACTGCAAGGTTTTTAGTCTCAAGCTCCTGGTAAATTGCTTTTGAAAGAACAAGTGCCTCAAGAAGCGAATTGCTTGCAAGTCTGTTTGCTCCGTGAAGTCCGGTGCAAGCAACTTCTCCGCAAGCGTAAAGCCTTTTGATGTTTGTTTCACCTTTTAAATTCGTGATAATTCCGCCGCACTGGTAGTGAGCCGAAGGAACAACGGGAATTTTTTCTTTTGTAAAATCAAGGTTCAAAAGTTCTTTACATTTTTTGTAAATATTTGGAAATGTTCGTTTTGTTTCGTCTTTCGGAAGGTGTGTAACGTCAAGGTAAACGAACTCGTCGCCACGTTTTTTTAGTTCCGCATCAATTGCCCGTGCAACGATGTCTCTTGGAGCAAGGCTTTTTTGAGTTGGTGAATATTTTTCCATAAAAGTTTTTCCGTCAGCGGTTTTCAAAATTCCACCAAACCCGCGAACTGCTTCACTGATTAAAAAAGTTGGGTGATTTGGAGCGTAAAGTGAAGTTGGGTGAAACTGCATAAATTCTAAGTTTGCGACTTTTGCTCCTGCCCTGTAAGCGATTGCAACTCCGTCTCCGGTTGCAATTTCCGGATTTGTTGTGTGAAGGTAAACTTTTCCCATTCCACCACTTGCAAGAATTATGAACTTTGCACGAAAAATTTTTACAACTGAATTCTTTGAATCCCAAACGTAAGCACCGTAACAAGTAATGTTATTTTTGTCAAATTCTTTTGCTCCGTGAAGGTGGTAATCAGTCAAAAGGTCAAAAGCAAGGTGGTTTTCAAGGATTTTAATGTTTGAGTTAGAGTTACAAGCTGAAATTAATGCCCGTTCAATTTCTTTTCCTGTAAAATCTTGAGAATGAATTACTCTGCTGTGAGAGTGTCCACCTTCGCGACCTAAATCGTAGTTGCCGGAATTTTTTTCTTTTGTGAAATTTACACCTAAATTAATCAATTCCTCAATGACTTCAGGACCGTTTTTGACAATAAAATCGACAGCTTTTTTATCACAGAGTCCGGCTCCTGCGTCAAGAGTGTCTTTTACGTGGTTTTCAAAGGAATCAAGCGGAGAAAGAACGGTAGCGATTCCACCTTGAGCGTAGTTTGTGCTGCTTTCTTTTTTTCGTTTTTTTGTAACGATTGTAACTTTACCTTTTGTGGAAGCCTTTAGTGCGAAGGTTAAACCAGCAATTCCACTTCCGATTATGAGAAAATCTGTTTCAAAACTCAATTTTTCACCTTTTGTTTTTGTAGAATTTAGCAATTTTTTCGGGGTTAAAATCTAAAATAATCAGGACAGCCAAAAACCAGTTCCTTAGAGTTACAAAAATAATTCCTTCGTTTTCCCAGCGTCTTGGAGAGGTTTTCAACGTTTGCCCGACAAAAGTAATTTTACCTGTTTTTTTTAGTTTTTGCGAAATTTTTATGTCTTCTCCAATTTGGATTTCAGGAAAACCACCAACTTTGTTGAAGGTTTGTTTTTTGAGAAAAAGCCCTTGGTCGCCGTAAGCAATTCCTGAAATTTTAGAACGAATGTTAGCAGTTTTTGAGATTATTTTAAATATTTTTTTATCTGAGTTAATTTCAATTCCAAAAGCACCGGCAACAAAGTTTGCTTTTTCTAAATAAAAAAACACCGTTTCAATGTGCTTGTAAGTAATTTTTGTATCCGAATGAATGAAAAATAAATTTTCGGAGTTGCTTTGTTTTGCTCCAAAATTCATTTGAAAAGCTCTGCCTCTTTGTGAGCAAACGAAGAATTTCACGGGAAAATTTTTAGCAATTTTTTGAGTTTTATCCGTGCTTTTTCCGTCAACGAGCAAAATTTCAATGTTTTCAAAATTTGCAAACTGCTCCAAAAATTCTGCAAGTATTTTTTCTTCATTAAAAATTGGAACGATGATTGAAAGGGTTGGTTTTTTCAAGGTTTTCCCGAAGTTAGTGCTTTGAAAAGTTAAAAGCCTTCAGGATTAAAAAAACTGAAGGCTTAAAAACACTAATTTTTATCTGAATGCCTGAATTCCTGTGATGTCTGCACCGATGATTAAAGCGTGGATGTCTTCCGTTCCTTCGTAGGTTTTTACAGACTCAAGATTACACATGTGTCGCATTACGGGATACTCGTTAGCGATTCCGTTTGCACCGTGAATGTCTCTTGCGGCTCTTGCAATTTCAAGTGCTTCACGGCAGTTGTTTCGTTTTGCAAGTGAGACTTGCTGGTGGCGAAGTTTTCCTGCATCTTTCAATCTTCCAAGTTGTAAAGTCATAAATTGTGCTTTAACAATTTCAGTAAGCATTTTTGCGAGTTTATCCTGAATAATTTGGAAAGAAGCAATTGGTTTATCAAACTGAATTCTTGTTTTTGAGTAGTTCAAAGCGGAATCGTAGCAAGCAAGCATTGAACCAATCACGCCCCAGGCAATTCCGTAACGTGCCTGATTTAAACAACCTAAAGGACCAGCTAAACCGTCTGCTTTTGGAAGTAAGTTTTCAAGTGGAATTCGGACATCCTGAAAAATCAGTTCGCTTGTAACGGAAGCACGAAGTGAAAACTTGCCTTTTGTTTCAGGAGCAGAAAAACCGGGAGTTCCTTTTTCAACTAAAAATCCTTTGACAACTCCGTCAAGTTTTGCCCAAACAACTGCAACGTCTGCAACAGTTCCGTTTGTAATCCACATTTTTGCACCGTTAAGAACGTAAGAATTTCCGTCTTTAACTGCCCGCGTAATCATTCCGCCCGGATTTGAACCAAAATCTGGTTCAGTCAAACCAAAACAGCCGATTTTTTTCCCTGAAGCAAGCAAAGGCAACCAGTAATCTTTTTGTTCTTCACTTCCGTAAGTGAAAATCGGATACATCACCAAAGCACCTTGAACAGAAGCAAAACTCCTGATTCCACTGTCGCCTCTTTCAAGTTCCTGCATAATTAAACCGTAAGCAACATTGTTAAGATTTGCACAACCGTATTTTTCAGGAAGGTTCGCTCCAAAAATTCCAAGTTCTGCAAGTTTTGGAATTAAGTAATTTGGAAAAGTTGCTTCCTCGTAATGTTTTTCAATTACGGGAATGAGATTTTCAGAAACAAAATCTCTAACTGAATTTCTGACTAAAATTTCCTCCTCGTTAAGAAGAGAGTCAAAATCAAAATAATCTACACCAATAAAATTTTGCATTTTTGCACCTTAAAATTTAATTTTTTTTAGTTTCCGGACTGTTTAGTCAACTGGTTCAAAAGGTTGTTCAGTTCCGTACCTGAACCCATTGAATCAGAACCTGAAAGCACAGAATTTAAAATATTTCCAACAAGTGAATTAATGTCTTCAAAATTTCCTGCATCTAAAGATGGAACCGACGAACCTGAAGGTTTGGTTTTTGTGTAAGAAATGCGGATTGCACGCGGTGAACTTTGTTTCAAACCTAATTCCATCAAAGCCAACTGGTGGTGAGGGTCAACTTCCAATGCTTTGTAAAAACATTCCTGAGCCTCGTCTTCAAAATGCCTGTTTTTTCTGCACCAAATCCCAAGCTCAAACCAGTCGTTTGGATTTTTTCTGTCCAAAGAGTCAAGCTGAACTTTTAGTTCCTTCAAAAGTTTGTCATTTTTTGTTTCTGTTCCTGTAACCATTGAGTCAACTTTTGATTGTTGGAACTCAAGAGAAATAATTTTTCTGCCGAGCCAAACTTCAAAAGTAATTGTTGAATCAACCTGCCCGATAAATTTTCCTTCCAAAGCGTTCCCGTTTTTCAGGAAAATTTTGTCTGCAAAAGCAAGATTTGTGCAAAACAGAAGTAAAAAAAATGCTTTTTTCATTTTTAAATTCTTATTGTTTAGTAAAAACTAAAACCTTTGACGGCTTAAAGATAACTAAAGATGGCTAAAAAAACATTCTATTTTTTAACTTAAAGTTGCTAAATTTAGTGTTAAAAAGAAGAAAACCAATTTTACACGGAGATAAAAATGTCAGTCATAAAAAATCAGGATCCCGAAGTTTTTGCAAGTTTGCAAAAGGAACTTTACCGCGAACAAAACACTTTGGAAATGATTGCAAGTGAGAATTTTGTCAGCAAAGCAGTGCTTGAAGCTGTTGGTTCAGTCCTAACCAACAAGTACGCAGAAGGCTATCCCGGAAACCGTTACTACGGAGGTTGTGAAGCTGTTGACGTCGCCGAAAACATTGCAAGAGACAGAGCAAAAAAACTTTTTGGTGCAGAGTACGCAAACGTTCAGCCTCATTCCGGCTCGCAGGCAAACCTCGGAACTTACCTTACTTTTATAAATGTTGGGGACACCGTTCTTGGAATGAATTTGGCTCACGGCGGACACTTAACTCACGGCTCACCAGTAAATTTTTCAGGGCAACTCTACAAAATCGTTCCTTACGGCGTCTCTGAAAAAACGAACCTGATTGATTTTGACGACGTCAGAAAGCAAGCCCACGAACACAAACCCAAAATGATTATCGCTGGTGGAAGCGCTTACCCAAGAGAAATTGATTACTCAAAATTCAGAGAAATTGCTGACGAAGTTGGTGCTTTTTTGTTTGCGGACATCGCTCACCCGGCAGGTTTGATTGCTTCCGGGCTTTTGCAATCGCCGATTCCTTTTTGCCACGTCGTAACAACTACAACTCACAAAACCTTGCGTGGACCTCGTGGTGGAATGATTTTGATGGGAAAAGATTTTGAAAACCCGTTTGGGAAAACCGCCCCAAAAACGGGAAGAACAAAAATGATGTCTGAATTAATTGACTCTACTGTAATGCCTGGAATTCAAGGCGGACCTTTGATGCACGTAATCGCAGGAAAAGCTGTTGCTTTTGGTGAAGCATTAACGGAAGATTTCCAAAATTACTCAAAGCAAGTCATTAAAAATGCAAAAGTTCTGGCTGAAACTTTGCTTTCACACGATTTTAAGTTGGTTTCCGGTGGAACAGACAATCACTTAATTTTGATTGACCTTTCAGACAAAGAAATTACAGGAAAAAAAGCTGAAACACTTCTTGAACACGCAGGAATCACAACCAATAAAAATATGGTTCCGTTTGATAAAAAAAGTCCTTTTGTTACGAGTGGTGTCAGGATTGGAACTCCGGCGCTGACAACAAGAGGTTTTAAGCAAAATGAAATGAAAATCATTGGGAACCTGATTGCAAAAACTATTAAAAATGCTGAAAACGAACAAGTAATTCACGAAGTACGAGAAACAGTTTCAGAACTTTGCAAGCAATTTCCACTTTACGCTTAGATTTTTTCCAACCTTCAAAATGAAAAACTTTGAAGGTTAATTTTTAAAGGCAAAAATGATTACGACAAATTCTACTTTTTCTGAAACACTGCTAAAAAATATTGAAGAGTTTAGAAACCTTCCCGTTGAAGCGATAATCAAACAAGATGTTTTGCGACGTGGTTTGAACTTTAGTGAAGACGCCTTGAAAATTGTAAGTGGTTACAAACCAAAGGATTACTTCATTTTTACGTTTGACCTTGTTGAACTCAAAGAAATGAAAAATCAGGAAAACCTGAAAGCTCCTGAAGAAATCCGCATCAAAAACGGTGATTTCAGGCTTTTACCAACTACGATTTCGGTGAGAATAAATCCGGAATCGCCTTACTTAGTAACTTTGTGCGAAGGAAAAATTACTTTAACGCTTGACAAAATGAACCTTGGTGAAGTTGAGTACCATCCAGTTCCTGATTACTACAGGCACGAAAAAATTAATGGAAAACCAATCGGTGAAATTTGTCCTGTGATTGAATGGGGTTACCTGCTTTACCTGACCGCTTACCGGATGTGTCAGTACTTTGACGGGAAAGAGCAGTGTCAGTTTTGCGACCTGAACACAAATTTTATTCAGCAGCGAAAAGCAGGCAGAACCTACACGGGAATTAAAAGCATTGAAGAAATTTTGGAAGCACTAAACTACGTGAACGAGTTTGACACAACAGCAAAAGCCTACACTCTGACTGGTGGAAGCGTTGTTACGGATTTGCAAGGTGAAAGCGAAGTTGATTTTTACCTGAAGTACGCGGAAGCAATTAACAACAAGTTTCCAAACCGCTGGATTTCAAAGGCTGTTGTTCAGGCGTGGACTTTTGAGGATTGCCAAAAGCTAAAAAATGCTGGAGTTGAAATTTATCATCCGAACTACGAAGTTTGGGGAAAAGAAATGTTTGCAAAAATCTGTCCCGGAAAGGAAAGGCTGATTGGTTTTGAAAACTGGATTGAACGTGTTGTCAGAGCGTCAGAAGTTTTTGGTGCAGAAAACGTAATTCCAAACTTTGTTGGCGGAGTTGAGATGAACAAACAAACAGGCTTCCAAAACATTGATGAAGCAATTTCAAGCACAACTGAAGGTTTGGAATTTTTTATGAGCAAAGGAATTGTTCCGCGTTTTACGACTTGGTGTCCTGAACCTTTGGCAGCTTTAGGGCATCAGGAATCTGCTCCTTTGGAATATTTTTGCAAGTTGCTTTTAGCCTGGAAAAACACTTTTGAAAAGTACAAACTTCCTTCACCCAAAGGCTACGGTGAAGCAGGAATTGGCAAAGCAGTTTTTAGCGTCAGTGCTTTTATGGACGTGATTGGCTTTAAAGAAATCAGGAATTAATTTTAGAGAAACCTGCACTTACTAAATTTTTGTGAAAGCTAATTAACTACAAAATCTCTAATTTCGCAAATTTTACAATTAAAGTTTTTACACCAACACTTTCAAAATTAATAATTAATCTTGCCTCTGCTCCACTTCCTGAAACCGCTGAAATTTTACCTTTTCCAAAAACTTCGTGTGTAACTACCATTCCCGCACTAAAATTCTGCGAAGGTTTACTAAAAGTTACCGGTTGCGTTTGTTGGCTTACCGAACTCACCGTTTTTTGTGGAATTTTTGTCTCTGTCAGGTAAGATTTGAACTTGGTTTGAGAAAGATTGTCAAGCAATTCAGCCGAAATCTCTTCCAAAAATCTGGATTTAGAGGCTCTCTCAAGGTCGTAACCAAAACGCCTTCTGTTGTTTGCAAAACTCAAAAACAATTTTTCTTTTGCACGAGTTACCGCAACGTAAAAAAGCCTTCTTTCCTCTTCAATTTCTTTTTCTTGCTTGTCTTGCGAAAGAATCGGGAAAAGCCCGTCTTCAAGTCCTGCAACAAAAACAACAGGAAACTCAAGCCCTTTTGCCGAGTGAACAGTCATTAAAGTTACTGCTTCAGTGGATTCATTCGCTTTGTCAACATCGGTAATTAACGAAACTTCCTGCAAAAATGCCGTCAAAGTTTTGTCTTCACGTTCTTCGTAAAATTCCTTAATTCCCTCAAGCAACTCTAAAATATTTTCTTTCCGGATAAGCGATTCCTCAGAACCCTCTTCTTCGTAAACTTTTACAAGGCGAAATTTTTCTGCCACAAAGTTTACAAGTTCATCCAAAGGCAAAATTTCTGCCTTTTCCTTTGCTTCTGAAATTTCATCGTAAAACCTTTTCACCGCTCCGTAACTTCTCGCCGAAAGACCAAAAACACTCTCCGGAAACGCACAAACTTCAAGCATTGAACACTGTTTTTTGTTTGCAAAATCCTCAATTGCCGTAACTGAAGTGTCTCCAATTTTCCGCGAAGGATAATTAACAATTCTCTTTAAAGTCTGGTCGTCCCGCGGATTAACAAGGATTTTCAGGTAAGCCAAAACGTCTTTGATTTCTTTTCTGTCGTAAAATTTTAAACCACCAAAAACTCTGTAAGAAATCCCGTTAATCCGCAAAACGTCTTCCAAAACCCGTGATTGTGAGTTCGTCCTGTAAAGAACCGCAAAATCACTGAATTTTTTCTTGTTGATTGTAATTTCCTTCGTCAGGTGTGTCAGAACGTTTAAGGCTTCTCCTTTTTCATCGTACGCTTCAAGAAGTGCAATTTTTTCACCTTTTCCGTTTGCTGTCCAAATCGTTTTTTCCTTCCGCAAAACATTGTTGCTAACAACGTCGCTTGCTGCCTGCAAAATATTTTTTGTTGAACGGTAGTTTTGTTCAAGTTTAAAAATTTTTGTTTCAGGGTAATCTTTTTCAAAATTCAAAATGTTTGAAATGTCTGCTCCGCGAAAAGAATAAATTGACTGGTCGTCGTCGCCAATCACACAAAGATTTCTGTGAGTAGCTGCAAGCAAGTTTATGAGTTTGTACTGTGCGTGGTTTGTGTCTTGGTACTCGTCAACAAGAATGTAGGAAAACTTGTTTTGGTAGGCTTCAAGAACTTTTGGATGCTGTTCAAAAAGCTGGATTGGAACCAAAATCAAATCGTCAAAATCCATCGCATTGTTTTGCCTTAGCCTTTTTTGGTAAACGTTGTAAACTTCCGCAACTTCCCTTTCAAAAAAATTTCCTGCCTGGCTCGCAAAAACAGAAGGCGAAACCAACTTGTTTTTTGCACCTGAAATTTTTGAGCGAACAATGTTTGGGTTGAGCATTTTTGTATCACCTTTCAGGTCGTTTGTGATGATTGACTTGATTATTGTTTTTGAGTCGTCGCTGTCGTAAATGTTAAAATTTCTGTCGTAGCCTAAAAGGTGAGCATCTCTTCGTAAAATTTTTGCAAAAGTAGAGTGAAACGTTCCTGCCCAAACGTCTCTTCCGTTAGCTCCGATTAGCCGTTCAAGCCGTTCAACCATTTCTTTTGCTGCTTTGTTAGTAAAAGTTACAGACAAAATATTCCAGGGACGAACACCTTTCTCAATCATAAAAGCAATTCTGTAAGTCAAAACGCGTGTTTTACCACTTCCTGCTCCCGAAAGTATCAAAGAAGGTCCGTTAAAATTAATCACCGCTTCTTGTTGTTTTTCGTTCAATTCATCTAACAAAGGCATTTTTTCCCTTAAAATTTAATTTGTTTCACGGATTTGACTCCGTTAATCTTTTTCAGTGCCTCAAGAATTTCAGTGTTTGCCTCAGAATCAATTTTCAAAACAGCCATTGCGTTTGGTGAATTTGGGTTTCGTGCAAGCCTGAACTCCGCAATGTTTACATTTTTTTCCGCTAAAGTCATTCCAATTTTTCCGATAACGCCCGGAATGTCGCTGTTTTCAATCAAAACAATCTCTCCCTTTGGCTCAAACTCAAACTCAAAACCATTAATTCTTAAAATTTTTGGATGGTCTTCGGTAAGCAAACTTCCTTCAATCACAATTTTTTCGTCTTCGCTTTCGATTTCAACACGCAAAACGTCAAAGTTCCCTGTAGTCTGAACCAGTTCTTCAACAATTTCAATTCCCTTTTCGCTGCAAAGCGGAAAAACATTAAAGTAGTTCACGTCGTTCGTTTCCTTGAAAAAACCAACCAAAAAAGCACAGGCGATTGGCTTGAGTTCAGAAACCTTACCGAAGTAACTGACTTTTAACCTTTTCGGGAATTTTTCGCTGAGCTTGTTCCCCAAAACTCCAATGTTTTCAGAAAGCGAAAGCAAAGTTTTCAGGCTCGTCAGCAAAGTTAAATCCGAAATTGGTGAGTTTACAGCATTCAAAACACTTCCAGTTTTGACGTAAAGGGCAATTTCGTCAAGAACTGAAGCCGTTACGTTTTTGCTCGCTTCAACCGTTGAAGCTCCAAGGTGAGGAGTCAGAACAGCGTTTGGAAGTGTGAAAAGCTCCGTTGGTTCTGGTGGTTCAGTTGGGAAAACATCAAGCGCAACTCCGCGGATTTTTCCCGTTTTAAGTGCTTCAATCAAATCATTTTGGTTGATTAATTTTCCTCTCGCACAGTTTACAAGCAGTGGTTTTTTCCTGAGTTTTGCGAAAGTTTCCTTGTTAATCATTCCTTCAGTTTGTTTGTTTTGCGGAACGTGAAGCGTGATAATTTCTGCGTTTTCCCAAATTTCTTCCAAAGTTGCCGGCTTAACTTTTAGCTTTTCAGCAACTTCAAGCGATAAAAACGGGTCAAAAGCAAGAACTTTCATCCCAAAAGAAAGCGAACGTTTTGCGACTTCACGTCCGATTTTTCCAAAGCCAACGATTCCGATGGTTTTTTCATTGAGTTCAAAGCCGTTTTTTCGTTCCCACTTTCCTGAAACGAGGCTTTGGTGAGCTTGAGGAATGTTTCTCGCACTTGATAAAATCAAGGCTAAAGTGTGTTCTGCTGCTGAAACCGTGTTTCCGTCCGGAGCATTAATCACCAAAATTCCTGCTGAACTTGCTGCTTTTGTGTCAACATTGTCAACGCCAACTCCTGCACGGGCAATGATTTTTAGCTTTTTTCCTGCTTCAATGACTTTTTTTGTAACTTGTGTTCCGCTGCGAACAACCAGAAACTTGTAGTTTGCGATTTCTTTTAACAATTCTTCTTCAGTCAGAGAAGTTTTTTGGTGAATTTCAATTCCTGTTTTTTCAGTAAAATCCCTGACAACCTTTTCGTTTACGGGGTCTGTCGCTAAAATCGTGTTCAATTTTGCACCTTTTTTTTGAAGCGAATTTACGAAAAGAATTTGTGATTAAAAAATTAAGAATTAAAAAAGAGGTGAATGGTTTTTGGAAAACGCCGGCTTAATGGATTTTGTGTGCCTGAAGGGTATTTTTTTCTCTCAATTAATTTTTTACTCTTTCATTTTTTGACTGTGTGAAATCAATAAAACCATTGAAAACCACTTCTGAGTTTCCAAAAAAGTAAGCAAAGAATCAATGGTTTTTTTGTCAAGGTAAGTTGTTGGTTCGTCAAGAATCAAAACTTCTGTTTCTCTGAGTAAACCTCTTGCAAGTGAGAATTTTTGCTTTTCTCCACCCGAAAAATTGTTTCCAAGGTCCCCGGCATTAGTTTGCAAACCTTTTGGTAATTTTTCCAAAACTGCCGTTAAACCAAGAATTTCAAAGATTTTCTCTGCTTTTGCCAAGTCAAGTTTTTCTCCGAAAGTCAAATTTTCTTCCAAAGAAAAATCAAAAAGTTTCACTTCTTGCGGAACCAAACTGAAAAAACTGCAGTCAACACCAAAAGTTTTTCCTTCTTTTGAAAAAGCTGAAATTTCACCTGAAGTTGGCTTTAAAAGTCCTAAAAGTAATTTTACCAAAGTCGTTTTTCCTGTTCCGTTTGGGCTTTGTAGAACTTTAATTTTTCCTGTTTCAAGTGTAAAATCAAAATCAGTAAAAACAAAATTTTCGCTTTGCGGATACTTGAAACTCACTTTTTCAAAACGAATTTCTTTTAGTTTTGGAACTGTCAGCTTTACTTTTTGGAACTGTTGGTTTGTCAGTTTTAGTTGCTTGAGAACTCCTTTTCCTTCCTGAAAAAGTGCATTTGTCTGGCTTAATTTTTTGATTGGACTCATCAGTTCAAAAAGTCCAAGCAAAAAAACTACGAATTCGTCAGCACTCAAAGTTTTGGTTTCAAGCACTTCGTAACTTCCCGAAAAAAGCACAAAAGTTAGTGCTGAAATTCCCAGAAATTCCGAAAGTGGTGAAGCTAAACTTTGCCTGAAAATTAATTTTTTACGAAGCAAAAAATAACTTTTTAATTGTTCGGAAAACTTGCCAAAAATGAAATTCCCGCTTTGAAAGGCTTTAAAAATGAGAATTCCGTCAAAACTTTCTTTTGTTGTTTGCGTGATTTTTGCGAATTTTTCCTGAGCAAGTTTGCCAAAAGTTTTTAATTTTTTGCTGAGGAAAACAATCAACAAAAGGCTGAAAATTGAAGTGGAAAAAGCTAAGAAAGTGAGTTTTGGTGAAATCCAGACTACAACAAAAAGGTAAGAAATTGCCAAAATCGGCTCTCTTAAAAAAACCACGAAATTTTGGAAAATTGTGTCTCTGATTTTTTCAACGTCGCTTGTAACTTTTGAAATATTTTCTCCGGTTGTAACGGTTTCAAAGTAGGAAAAATGATTTTGCAGAAGGCTTTTAAAAACTTGTTTACGAAGGCTGAAAGCAAGTTTTTCGCTAAGCAAAGTGAAGCAAAAATCAGAACAAAAAGCAAAAATATTTCGGAGTAAAAATAAGGTAAGAATCAAAAAAGCAACTTCACCAACAAGTTTTTTTTTGTCTTGTGAGAGGAAAGAAAAAAGCAAATTTTTGGGGTTAAAAGCCCCAACTTTGGTAAAGACAATTTCCTTTTCAAAAAGGACAGAAAAAAGAGGTGAAACGCTCCAAATCGCCAAACTGCTGAAAAATCCATAAATTAAAAGGCAGAAAACAAGTAGAAAAAGCAGTTTTTTTTCTTTGAAAAGTAAGGTAAAAAGTTCTTTGGTTTGCATTTTTTAGCTAATTTTTTTTGAGTAAACTTAATTAAATTTTTTAGTGAAGTGCTTACTTAAACTTTTTTCAGGTATTTTTTCAGGAAAAAAGGTGTTTTCTTTGGCATAAAATTAAAAAGGTAAACGTTACATTTTCCCAAATTCAAAGAGGTAAAATTTTTTATGGCTCACTTGGTAATCATCGGAAACGGTGTTACAGGAACAACAGTTGCCCGTGAAGTTCGCAAAACAGACAGTAAAATAAAAATCACTGTGATTTCCGGTGAGACAAAATATTTTTTTTCAAGAACTGCTTTGATGTACATTTTTATGGGACAAATGAGGTACGAACACACAAAACCTTACGAAGACTGGTTTTGGGAAAAGAACAGAATTGAACTTGTTTTTTCTCACGTTACAGAAATTGACACAGACACAAAAACACTTTTTACAGACAACAACCAAAAAATTTATTACGATAAACTTGTTGTTGCAACAGGTTCCAAGAGCAATAAATTTGGTTGGAAAGGTGAAAATTCAGACGGAGTTCAGGGGTTTTACTCAAAACAAGACCTTGATTTGATGGAAAAAAACACAAAAGGAATTTCTCACGCTGTAATTATCGGTGGAGGTTTGATTGGAATTGAAGTTGCGGAAATGCTTCACTCAAGAAAAATTCACGTAACTTTTCTTGTCCGTGAAAAATTTTATTGGGGAAATATTTTACCAAAAGAAGAGGCAATTTTAGTCGGAAAACACATTCTTGAAAACAAACTTAGCTTGCGTTTACAAACTGAACTCAAGGAAATTTTAGCAAATGAAAACGGTAAAGTCAGAGCAATTCTAACAACTTCAGGAGAAGAAATCCCTTGCCAGTTTGTTGCTTTGACGGCTGGAGTTTCACCAAACATTGACGTTGTAAAAAAATCAAAAATTGAAACAAACCGCGGGGTTTTGGTCAATGATTTTCTTGAAACAAACATTCCTGACGTTTATTCTGCGGGAGATTGTGCAGAAATCAAAGTTGAAGGTGAAAAAAACAGGTTTGAGCAACTTTGGTACACAGGAAAAATGCAGGCTCAGGCACTTGCAAAAACAATTTGTGGGGAAAGAACAAAGTACGAAAGGGGAATTTGGTTCAACTCTGCGAAATTTTTTGACATTGAATACCAGACTTATGGCTTTGTTGCAAATGTTTTACGTGAAGGTGAAAAGACACTTTATTGGGAACACAAGGATGGAAAGCATTGTATTCGCTTGGTTTATGGCGAAAACAAACACGAAATTACCGGAATGAACTCTTTTGGAATCAGGTTTCGGCACAAAACCTTTGAAAAATGGATTGCTGAAAAACGAACCGTTGAGTACGTTTTAGAAAACTTGGGTGAAGCGTACTTTGACCCGGAATTTTTTGAAACTTATGGGCAGGAATTAATTGAATTTTATAATCAGGAAAACGAGAAAAAATTAATTCTAAAAGGCAAAAAAGGTTTTTTTGCACAACTTTTTGATTAGACAAAGAAAGGAATTTTATGGATTCTGCTTCAAGCAAAACTTACGATTTTAAAGAAAGTTTTGAAACTGAAAAACCAATCAAAAAAACAGGTTTGGCACTTTTCTCAATTGGTTTGCTTGTGCTTTTGGTCAGTGCAACAGGTTTCACAAACGAAAAGCCACTTTTATTTTTTCTTTTAAGCATTGGTTTAGCAACTGTCGGAGGATTTTTTTACCTTGTTCCACACTTTAGAGAAAAACCCGAAGGAATTAAAAACAACGGAATCTTTTTTGCTTCGATGACTTCAAAAGGAACACTTGCCTGGATTGTTGGAATTTTGATTACAGGATTTTACATTTTGCTTTATTGGTTTCCAGAGTTTTTGCAAAATTGGATTAAACTTGTTGACCCTTTGAGTTTGTTTTTACGAAATTCTGTAGCTGACCAATGGTTTTTGTACGGAACTTTTTACACGCTTGCGGTTTTGGTAATGGGAACGCGGATGATTATCAGGTACAGACACAACAACTACCAAATTTTACGCACAAGTTCGGTGATGTTTTTCCAGCTTGGATTTGCATTTTTAATTCCAGGCATTTTAAAAAGCCTGAACCAACCTGATTTTTATTTTACTTATTTTTGGCCACTCAGACCTTACTCACTTTATCCAAGCGACATCCAAAATCTTTTGAGCCACGAAGGAGGTTTGGGAGTTTTTATGGTTTTTTGGGGAATTGTGATGACTTTTGTTGCGACTCCAATCCTGACTTATTTTTACGGAAAACGTTGGTACTGTTCGTGGGTTTGTGGTTGTGGAGGACTTGCAGAGACACTTGGCGACCCGTACAGACAACTTTCTGACAAGTCTTTGAAGGCTTGGAAAATTGAACGTGTGATGATTTATTCAATTCTTGTTTTTGTGGTTCTGACAACTTCTCTTTTATGGCTAAACTTTTCTTTTGGAGGTGAAATTTTAGGAAATTTATCCGCAAATTTTCAATCAACTTATGGATTTTTGATAGGTTCAGCATTTTCAGGAGTGATTGGAGTTGGGTTTTATCCAATAATGGGAAGTCGTGTTTGGTGCCGTTTTGGTTGTCCGATGGCTGCAATTTTAGGGATTTTGCAAAAGTATTTTTCACGTTTCAGAATTACTACAAACGGAAGCCAGTGCATTTCTTGTGGCAATTGTTCAACTTATTGTGAAATGGGAATTGATGTTCGCCTTTACGCACAAAGACAAGAAAATATTTTACGTGCTTCTTGTGTTGGCTGTGGAATTTGCGCTGCCGTTTGCCCAAGAGGGGTTTTAAAACTTGAAAACGGAAAGTAGTGTGTGTCTTTAAGTGAAAAATAAACTCAGAACACAAAAAAATTAGATTCTGACAATTTCTTTTCAACTCATCAAAAAATTACCAACTCTGAAAACCATTCCTTCGTCAAAAGCTTTTGCCATCACTTGTAAGCCAATTGGCAAGCCATTTTTAGCTTTTCCACAAGGAATGTTTAAGCTCGGAATTCCGACAAGATTTGCAGGAATTGTGTAAACATCGTTCAAGTACATTGCCAAAGGATTATCAACTTTTTCACCTGCTTTGAAGGGAAGCGTCGGAGTTGTCGGAGCAATCAAACAATCAAATTTTTCAAAAAGTTTTGCCATTTCCTTTTTCATCACTGTTCTAACTTTTTGACCTTTTGAGTAGTAAGCATCGTAGTAACCCGAAGACAAAACGTAAGTTCCAAGCATAATTCTTCGCTTAACTTCTGCCCCAAAACCTTCACTTCTTGATTTAACGTAGAGTTCGTTCAAGTCTTTTGCGTTTTTACTTCTGTAACCGTAACGAATTCCGTCGTAACGGGCAAGGTTTGCTGAAGCCTCTGCCGTGGTTAAAATGTAGTAAACTGCAACTCCGTATTTTAAAAACGGAAAAGAAATTTCTTCAATTTCTGCACCGTTTTCTCTAAGTTTTTCAATTGAAGTCAGAACTGAATTTTTGATTTCTTCGTCAAGTCCTTCAGTAAAAAATTCCTTAATTACTCCAACTTTCAAGCCTTTAACATCTTGCTTTAAAAATTGTGTGTAATCAGGAACAGGTTCTGGCGATGAAGTTGAGTCAAAAACATCTTTTCCGGCGATAACTTCCATAACTCTTGCAACGTCTTCAACTGTTTTTCCGATTGGTCCGACCTGGTCAAAAGAAGAAGCAAAAGCAACAACTCCAAAACGCGAGACTCTGCCGTAAGTTGGCTTTAAACCAACAGTTCCACAAAAAGCTGCAGGTTGGCGGATTGAACCTCCGGTATCAGAGCCAAGCGAAGCCCTCACAAGTTCAGAAGCAACAGCAACGACAGAACCTCCACTTGAACCGCCGGGAATTAAAGAATTATCCAAAGGGTGCAAAACTTTGCCAAAAGCAGAAGTTTCGTTTGAAGAACCCATCGCGAACTCATCCAAGTTGTTTTTTCCAATAATTACTGCGTCTTCATTTTTTAGTTTTTTAATTAAAGTTGCGTCGTAAGGCGGGACAAAATTCTCAAGGATTTTTGAAGCTGCTGTTGTTTTGATACCTTCAACACAAATCAAATCTTTTACTGAAATTACAAGTCCGGCAAGTTTTCCCGCATTTCCATTTTGGATTTTTGCGTCAACTTTTTCTGCTTGTTCCAAAGCATAATCACCACAAACAGTAATAAAAGCGTTTAGTTTTTTATTGTTTTCAATTCTTGTAAGGTATTTTTTTACAGTTGTTTTTACAGAATCGTCTTCAAGAAAAAATAACAAACTTACTTCTCTCCTATTTTTTTCAGTGGTTCGTCGTCAATAGATTTTTGCAAATCGTCCTGAACATCTTTTGAAGCTTTTTTAAACTCTTTAATCCCTTTTCCAAGCCCTTGCATTAATTCAGGAATTTTTTTCCCGCCAAAAAGAACAAAAATTATTAAGCCAATCACTGCTAATTCAGGAACTCCTAATCCAAACATTTTAAACCTCACAAATTAAAAGTAAATTTTAAGTTAAATAAAAATTTAGTAATTACCAAAATTATTCCGAACTTTCATCTTTAGTTTTTGGGTTCACTCTTCCGGCAACAAAAATACTCACTTCGTAAAGCACCTGAAGTGGCAAAGCCATCATTAAAAATGTAAAGGGGTCAGTTGTCGGAGTAATGATTGCAGCAACAATTAAAATGATTACAAAAGCATACTTTCGTTTTTGCCTCAAAAATTCAGGAGTAGCAATTCCTATTTTTGCGAGAATAAAAATTACGATTGGCTCCTGGAAAGAAATTGCAAAAGCCAGCAAAAACCTTGAGATAAAACTTACAGTTTCGTTTAGTGAAAAACTATTTTGTGTGTAATCATTGATTTCAAAATCAGTCAGAAAATCAAAAGCAAAATTTAAGTTAAAGTAACCAAACGCTCCGCCACCAAAAAATAAAAGGGTTGCAAAAAAAATTACGGGAAAAATCATTTTTTTTTCTTCAGCGTAAAGACCGGGAGCAATAAATTTCCAGATTTCTAAAAGCACGTAAGGAAAAGCTAAAAAAAAACCTGCAATCGCTGAAACCTCAAGTTTCGTTACAAAACCTTCTGTTGGTCTTAGATTTACAACTTTGTTTCCTGTGTGTTCAACGTAAGGTTTGATTAAAAATTTAATAATCTCATCGCCAAAAAAGTAGCAGACAAGCATTCCAACTAAAATCCCAACAATTACACGAATAATTGTAAAACGTAATTCCTCAAGATGGTCCCAAAAGTTCATTTCTTCGTTGTAAGCCATTTTCTCCAAAACCTTAGTAAAAAGTCAACGTGCAATTTTAATAAAAAAACTTTACGATTTCAGCTTTTTTTCACTTTAGACTTAAAAAGCTAAAAAACATTCATTATTTTCAAGCCAAAAAAAATTAAGAAAAATTTATGAAAATAATTACACCTTCAGCAGGAACTCCAACGAGGCTAAAAGACATTTTTGCGGGATTTTTTGGCAAAGATAATTTTGGAGACCAACTAAAAAATTTCACTAAAAACAAACACGTTTTGTTTACAAACAGTGGAACAACAGCAATTTACTTTGCATTAGAATCACTAAAAAAACTTTCTCCAACCAAAAATGAAGTGATTTTACAAGATTACACAGCACCTTCTTTAATTTTACCAATCCGAAAAGCAGGGCTAAAACCAATCCTTGCAGAAACATCGCTCAAGACTTTTAACATTGATGAAAACAGTTTTGAAATCACGGAAAACACACTTGCAATTTTAGTTATCCACATGTTTGGAATTCCTCAAAACATTGAAAATCTTAGAGATAAAATTACAAAATCAGACAAAAAAGTTTTTTTACTTGAAGACGCAGCAAGTTCAATGGGAAGTGAAATTAAAAATCAGCAAACAGGTGGACTTTGTGAAGTTGGAGTTATCAGTTTTAACCGCGGAAAAAATTTCTCCACTTTAAATGGCGGAGCAATTTTTACAAACAACGAACAAATTTTTCAAACGTGTGAAGAACAAGTTAAAAAATTACGGGAACTCAGCACTAAAGAACTCACAAACCAAAAATTACGGACAATTGCTTTAACTTTGGCTGTACGACCATTTTTTTACACTTTGCTCAACATTTTGATTTCAAAATTCAAGTACAAAGAAGTTCACCTTGATTTTGAAAGTTTTCAATTCACAAATTTTCAAAAAAAACTTGGCAGTTCGCAGTTTGGAATCGCCAGAAAGATTTTTGAAAAACGAAATGAAAATGGATTGTTTCTCTACTCACAACTTAAAGATTTTTCTAAAGTTACGGTTCCTGAACTTCCTGAAAAAAATTGCTTTGTGTGTTTTAATCAATTCCCGCTTTTGCTGAAAAACCCGGCTAACAGACAAGAAATTGTAAACAAAGTTTTAGCACAAGGTCTTGAAATTACAACACTTTACGACAGACCACTTCACAAGGTTGAAGAGTACGAAGAATTTAGAGAAATGGCAAAAAACACTTCTCTTTTCCAAAATTCCGTTTTGATGTCCAAACAAATTTTACTCATTCCAACTCACCCTTTAGTCAGTAGAAAAGCACTCGAAACCGCAATTGAAATTATTAAAAAAAACGCTCTTGCAATGCCTTAAAAAAGCGTTTTTTTAGGTTTTTAAAAATTCAAGGGAACAATTTTCAATTTATCAAGTTTAAAGCCTTGTTTTTTTAGATTGTGAGTTAAAACAAAATTTAAGAATAGGAATTTTAATGACAGCGATAACGACAAAGAATAAAAGTAGAGAAAATCAATCATTAGAAAGGTATCTGCAAGAAATTAGCGATGTTTCATTGCTGACAGTTGATGAAGAAATTAACCTTGCAAAAAAAATTCGTGACGGAGACCAATGGGCTTTAGAAAAAATGACAACTTCAAATCTTAGATTTGTTGTTAGTGTTGCTAAAGAATACCAAAATCAGGGACTTTCTTTAGGTGATTTAATTAACGAAGGAAATCTTGGACTAATCAAAGCTGCTAAAAGATTTGACGAAACTCGTGGTTTCAAGTTCATTTCTTACGCTGTTTGGTGGATTCGCCAATCAATCTTGCAGGCTTTGGCAGAACACTCAAGAGTTGTAAGATTGCCTTTAAACAGAGTAGGAACGCTAAACAAAATCAGCAAAGTTGCAAGCGAACTTGAACAAATCAATGAACGTGAACCAACTACACAGGAAATTGCTGAAGAATTAGCTTTGCAATCTTTCGAAGTTGCAAACACCTTAAAAATCTCAAGCAGACATTCTTCACTTGACGAGCCTTTCCAAACCGGAGATAAAAACAGCTTGATTGATGTAATTCCAAGCGACCAAAAACCTGCTCCTGACAACGCTTTAATGCAAGAATCTTTGAGAATTGAGATTGAAAGAGTGCTTGACACTTTGACAGAAAGAGAAAAGAAAGTTGTAAAACTTTACTTTGGAATTGAAAGAGAAAAACCTCTGACTCTCGAAGAAATTGGCGAACTTTTTAGTCTGACACGCGAAAGAGTACGCCAAATCAAGAAAAAAGCAATTCGCAGACTTAGACACAAATCAAGAAGCAGACCTTTAAGAAGCTACCTTGGTTAATAAAATTCAGGCTTGTCATTTTTGGCAAGCCTTTTTTTTACTTTAAAAATCTGGAAAAACCAAACGTGGTAAACAATAAAATCCATTTAAAACTGCATTTTATTTTTTGAAAATTTTACAAATTGTTTCACTTGCAGTTTTAATTTGCTCCCGTGAAACATCAAGATGAGTAACCGCCCTAAGTTTCCCTTCTCCAAACCCAACAAGCAAAATCCCTGCTTTTTTTAAACTTTCCAATGCCTCTTCGTCAGACTTAAACTTTGTTCCTGAAATCTCTAAAATCACAATGTTAGTCGGAACTTCCGCAACCCTGATTCCACCAGTTCCATTGATTTTTTCTGCTAAAAATTTTGCGTTCACGTGGTCTTCCTCAAGCCTTTTAACATTGTTTTCAAGTGCAAAAATCCCCGCTGCAGCCAAAAATCCTGCTTGCCTCATTCCTCCGCCAAAAGATTTACGAACTCGCCTTGCCATTTTGATAAAATCCCTCGTTCCAACAATCACAGAACCAATTGGACAACCTAAACCTTTGCTCAAACAAACCGAAACGGAGTCAAAAGGTTTTGCAAGTTCTTCAATTTTTGTTTGGCTTGCAACTGCTGCATTAAAAAGCCTCGCTCCGTCAAGATGAAGTTTTAGATTGTTTTGCTTGCAAAAATTGCCAATTTCTTCAAGTTGTGAAAGCGCATAAAAAGTTCCGCCGCCACGATTGTGCGTGTTTTCAAGACAAACAAGTTTTGTTTTTGGAAAGTGTTCGTTGTCTGTTCTAACTACCTGCCTGATTTGTGAAACAGTCAGAAGCCCTTTTTCACCAACAATTGTGTGAAGTTGGATTCCTGAAAGTGAAGCAGGTGAACCCGCTTCGTACTGAAAAATGTGTGCGTTGTAATCTAAAATCACTTCATCACCCAAATTTGTGTGAGTTCGCAAACAAATTTGGTTTCCCATTGTTCCGCTTGGAACAAAAAGTGCTTTTTCCTTCCCGAAAAGTTCCGCAATTTTTTCTTCAAGCAAATTAATTGTGGGGTCTTCACCAAAAACATCATCGCCAACTTCTGCTTTAATCATCACTTCAAGCATTGCTTTTGAAGGTTTTGTAACCGTGTCGCTTCGTAAATCAATCATTTTTTATCCTTAAAATTAAAGAAGGTTTGGAACAAAAATTTTTTATCTTCAAACAATAAAATTAAGCTGTTCAAATGAATTTTCTAAATGAAATTTTACGAAAAACAATTCACTTGCTTTACCTTTTAGTTCCACTAAGTTTTTATTTTTTGCCCAAACAGGATTTTTTCACTTTTTTTATTCCACTTGCGGTTTTGTGTGTTTTAACTGACTTTTTGAGGCTAAAAATTAGCGCAGCCGGAAAGCTTTTTAACTTGGTTTTTGGGAAAATTCTTCGTGAGTTTGAAAGTAAAAGGCTTACCGGAGCAAGTTTTTTTGTGCTTGCAACTTTGATTTGTACTTTAGTTTTTCCCGAAAAATATTTTGCAACAGCAGGACTTTGTGTTGCAAGTGTTTCAGACAGTTTTTCGGCATTAGTTGGCAAAAGGTTTGGCAAAACAAAAATTTTTAGGCAAAAATCCTTAGAAGGTTCGTTTGCATTCTTTGTAAGTGCCTTTTTTGTGGTTTTTGCTTTTCCTGAAAGTAGCTTTTTACCAGCTTTGGCAAGTGCCTTTGTCGGGACTTTGGTGGAACTTTACACAACAAAAATTGACGACAACCTAACAGTTCCTTTGGCTGTTTGCACAGTTTTATTTTTACTGCAAAATTAAAATTTTCTCTTAATTTTTTAGTGCCTTCTCAAAATCTTTCACGTCGGTTACGGGAAGTTTGCAAACAAAATTTTTGCAAACAAAAGCTGTTGTTTTCCCATCAATTTTTGTTCTTCCTTCAAGAAGCGGAACAATTTTTTCGTCATCTTTTGTAAAATTATTTGCAAGAACTACAACTTTGTTCGGGTAAAAATCGCTGTAAAGTGCCTTTAAAAATTCCTTGTTTTCATTCCCCAAAATCACGATTTCCTTTGGGTTTTCAATCGCAAAATCAGTCGTCAGCAAAACGTAACCAAAACTGCCCGGATATTTTTCAGCAACCAAAACAATGCTTTCAAGAGTTTCGGCAGCATTTTTTTTGTACGTTTTGTTGTCGGTCAGAGTTGAAAGCCTCAAAAGAAAATCCAAAGCAACAGAATTCCCTGAAGGTGTTGCATTGTCGTAAAAATCCTTTGTGCGGACAATTAATTTTTCGTGGTTTTTACCGACAAAGAAAAAACCTTTTTCATCGTTGTCCCAAAATTCGTCAATCATTGTTTTTGCGAGTTTTTCAGCTTCAACGAGCCATTTTGTTTCACCTGTTGCCGAGTAAAGTTCAACTAAAGCCAACCCAAAAATTGAATAATCTTCAAGGTAAGCATTCAAGTGGCTTTTTCCGTCTTTGTGCGTCCTGAAAAGATAAGTTTTGAGTGTGCTTTTGCTTTTTTGTGTCATTTTTGCAAGAATAAAATTTGCGTTTTTCTTTGCTGTCTCAAGGTAAATTTTGTTTTGAAAAATATTGTAGCCCTGAACAAAGGAGTAAAGCATCATTCCATTCCAGGAAACAATGATTTTATCGTCGAGACCCGGTTTAGTTCTTTTTTCACGAATTGCGTAAAGTTTTTGTTTGCAAGTTTTTAAAATTTGCGAAAGTTCCGCAGTTGAGAGTTTGTTTGTTTTTGCGTAATCTTCAAACGAAAACTGAATGTTTAAAATGCTTTTTCCATTTTCAAAATTTCCGTGTTCGGTTACGTCGTAAAACCCATTAAAAATTTCAGCCTCTTTTTTGTTTAAAACTTCTTCCGTCTCCTTTTTTGTCCAAACGTAAAATTTTCCTTCTTCACCTTCGCTGTCCGCATCTTCAGCAGAAAAAAAACCACCTTCTTTGCTTGTCATTTTTTCAAGAATGTAAGCAAAAATCTCTTCTGCAACTTGTTTGTAAAACGGGTTTTTCGTTGTTTGGAAGGCTTCAAGGTAAGTTCTTGAAAGTAAAGCATTGTCGTAAAGCATTTTTTCAAAGTGTGGAACAAGCCATTTTTCATCTGTTGAGTAACGTGCAAAGCCTCCGCCAAGCTGGTCATAAATTCCACCGTTTGCCATTTTTTGCAAAGTAAACTCAACAATTTTCAAAGCTCCTTCGTTTTTTGTTCTGCTGTAAAAACGTAACAAAGTCATCAGTTCCATTGTGTGTGGAAATTTTGGAGGCATTCCAAAACCTCCGTGAATTGTGTCGAAATGCTTTGCAGAGTGTTCGTAAGCGGAATCCAAAAGAGTTGGAGTAAGTTTGCCTTGTGTTTGCTGGATTTTAGAAATTTTTTCAATGTGAATTTTTAGTTCGTTTGCCTGTTGTTTTGCTTCGTTTGGATTTTGTTTCCAATAATTTGAGATGGAATGCAAAACATCTGTCCAGCTTGGTCTTCCGTACATTTTTGTTGGTGGAAAGTAAGTTCCGCCATAAAAAGGCTCACAATCCGGAGTTAGAAAAACATTCAGAGGCCAACCTCCTTGTCCCGTAATTGCTTGAACAGAAGCCATGTAAATTTGGTCGATATCGGGACGTTCTTCGCGGTCAACTTTTATGCAAATAAAATTTTCATTCATAATTTTTGCGACAGAATCAATTTCAAAACTTTCGCGTTCCATTACGTGGCACCAATGACAAGCAGAGTAACCGATACTTACAAGGATTGGTTTGTTTTCGGTTTTTGCACGTTCCAAAGCTTCGTTTCCCCAAGGGTACCAATCAACAGGATTGTGAGCGTGCTGTAAAAGGTAAGGGCTTGTTTCGTTAATCAAACGGTTTGTGCGGGGCATTAAATTTTCTTTCTCGTTTTGTGAGTTTTTGCAGGAAGCAACTGTAAAAATTGCTCCTAAAAAAATTGCGGCTTCAATCCTTCGTAAAACATTCATAATTTTTTTAAGATTTTTCTTAATTTACAATCATACTTTTTCCTGTCATTTCTTTTGGCTGCTCAATTTCCATCAGTTCCAAAATTGTTGGCGCAACGTCGCAAAGTTTCCCGTTTTCCCGTAGTTTAGCGTTTTTCAAGTCGTTGTCAATCAAAATAAAAGGCACTTTGTTTAAGGAATGAGCAGTCATTGGGTTTCCTTCAGCGTCAATCATTTCGTCAGAATTTCCGTGGTCAGCTGTTAGAATTACAGAGCCGTTTTTTTCTAAAAATGCAGGAATAATTTGTGAAAGACAATTGTCAATCGTAGAAATTGCTTTTTTCGCAGCTTCTAAAAATCCTGTGTGTCCAACCATGTCCGGGTTTGCGTAGTTCAAAATAATCAAGCTATATTTTTCACTTTGAATTGCTCCTAAAAGCTCTTTTGTAACTTCAGGTGCAGACATTTCAGGTTGTAAATCGTAGGTTGCAACTTTTGGTGAGGAAATCAAAATTCTGTCTTCATTCGCAAAAGGCTCTTCACGTCCTCCGTTAAAAAAGAAAGTTACGTGAGCGTATTTTTCAGTTTCAGCAATTCTAAGCTGTTTCAATCCTTTTTTTGCTACCAGTTCGCCAAGAATGTTTGTTAGTGGTTCCGGTGGAAAAGCTACAGGAAAGGTAAATTCTTTTTTGTACTGAGTCATCGTTGAGTAGTGAAGTTTGAGCGTTTTTTTCCTCAAAAAACCAACAAAACTTTCACTTGCCAGTGCTTCTGAAATTTCACGCACTCTGTCTGAGCGAAAATTAAAGCAAAAAACAGCGTCTCCGTCAGAAATTTTTGCGGCAGGTTTTCCATTTTCCAAAATCACTGTCGGCAAAACAAACTCGTCAGAAATTCCATTTTCGTAAGATTTTTCCATTGCAAAGACTGGATTTTCGGCGGAATCGCCTTTGTTTTCAACGCAGGCTTCGTAGAATTTTTGCACACGTTCCCAACGTTTGTCTCTGTCCATTCCGTAGTAACGGCCTGAAATTACGGCAATTTTTCCGACACCAATTTTTTGTGTTTTTTCGTGAAGTTCTTTGATAAAACCGATTCCACTGTTTGGTGAAGTATCTCTTCCGTCAGTCAAAGCGTGAACAAAAACATCTTTCAAGTCTTGGATTTTGCACAGTTCAAGAATTGCGTAAAGATGATTCAGGCTGCTGTGAACTCCTCCGTCAGAAACAAGCCCGATTAAGTGCAAAGGTTTTTGGTTATTTTTTGCGTGTGAAATTGAGTTTAACAAGACTTCATTTTTGAAGAATCTGCCTTCCCGGATTTCAACGTCAATTTTTGTAATGTCCTGGTAAACAATTCTTCCTGAACCAATGTTTGTGTGTCCGACTTCTGAATTTCCCATCTGACCTTGCGGAAGCCCGACTTCTTCGCCACAAGCATCAATTACCGTGTTTGGATAGCTTTTAATCAGGTTTTCGTAAAAAATTGGTTTTGCGAGTTTGATTGCATTTCCTTCCGTTTCTTTTTTGTAGCCAAAACCATCAAGAATTATTAAAAGGACATTTTTCATAAAATTGCTTTCCTAAAAAAAACCTTCAAAACTATTGGAAAATTTTGAAGGTTTGCGTTAAAATTATCTTTGTTCTATCGGAAGGTAAGTTCTAAGTGTTGAGCCGGAATAAATTTGTCTTGGTCTGCCAATCTTTGTAGTTGGGTCGCTCATCATTTCTTTCCAGTGAGCTAACCAACCTGGCATTCTGCCAATTGCAAACAAAACTGTAAACATGTTTACCGGGAAACCAATTGCCCTGTAAATAATTCCACTGTAAAAATCTACGTTTGGGTAAAGTTTCTTTTCAATGAAATAATCATCCTTTAGTGCTGCTTCTTCAAGTTCTCTTGCGATGTCAAGCAATGGGTCGTGAATTTTCATTTTTGACAAGATTTTATCACAATAAGTTTTGATGATTCTTGCTCTTGGGTCAAAGTTCTTGTAAACTCTGTGTCCAAATCCCATTAATCTGAAAGGATTTTTTTTGTCTTTTGCAAACTCAACGTATTTTTTCACGTTTCCACCGTCTGCGTTAATCCAATCAAGCATTGTAATCACTTCCTGGTTTGCTCCGCCGTGTCTTGGTCCCCATAAAGCACAAATCGCTGCCGAAACTGCCGCAAAAATATTTGCGTGGCTACTTCCAACAAGTCTCACTGTAGAAGTTGAACAGTTTTGTTCGTGGTCAGCGTGGAGAATGAAAAGCAAATCAAGGGCTTTTGCAACATCTTCATCAACCTGGTAATCTTCAGAAGGTAAAGCAAACATCATATTTAAAAAGTTTTGTGTGTAGTTCATAGAATTTTTCGGGTAAATCAAAGGTTGTCCGATTGAGATTTTGTACGAGTACGCGGCAATTGTTGTAATTTTTGCAAGAAGCCTGAAAATAGAAACTTCAACGTGTTTTACGTTTGTGGGGTCAATTGAATCCTGATAAAAAGCACTAAGCGAACAAACAACTGAAGAAAGTAATGCCATTGGATGAGCCTGACTTGGTAAAGCATCGTAAAATTTACGAATGTCTTCGTGAACCATTGTGTGCCGTGTAATTTTTTTGGTGAAATTAGCAAGCTCTTCTTTGTTTGGCAAAGAACCATTAATCAAAAGGTAGCAAACTTCAATAAAAGTTGATTTTTCACACAAATCCTGAATGTCGTAGCCTCTGTAACGTAAAATTCCTTTGTCGCCATCAATAAAAGTAATTGAACTTTCACAAGCTCCTGTGTTTCCGTAACCTTCGTCAAGCGTGATTAAACCTGTTTCTCCACGTAGCTTAGAAATGTCAAAAGCTTGTTCGTTTTCTGTCCCTGTGATTAACGGAAGCTCCAACTCACTTCCATTGTATTTAAGTTTAACTGATTTTTCCATTTTTTTTGTCCTAATTTTAAAACCAAAAAGTATTTTTTTACTTGCAAGAATTTAGTTATTTTTACGCCTTAAAACAATTAAGAATTTAGATAAATTAAGGGTTAAGAAATGATAAACAAAGAATTTAACGAAAAAGGCAGCATTTCAGTCCACACTGAAAACATTTTGCCAATTATTAAAAAATGGCTTTACGCAGACACGGATATTTTTTTACGTGAACTTGTCTCAAACTCTCACGATGCAATTGCAAAACTAAAACATCTTTCACTAACTCAGGAATACAAAGGCGAAAAAGATTTTAAAATCACAGTCAAACTTGACACAAACGCAAAAACAATCACGATTTCCGATAACGGAATTGGAATGACTGCCGATGAAGTGAAAAAATACATCAATCAAGTTGCTTTTTCGGGGGCTGAAGAATTTGCAAAAAAATATCAGGGTGGTGATTCTCAAAAACAATTGATTGGACACTTTGGGCTTGGTTTTTACTCGGCTTTTATGGTTGCAGAAAAGGTTGAACTTATTTCGCTTTCCTACAAAGAAGAAAGCCAGGCAATAAAATGGGTTTCAGTTGGAACGACAGAATTTGAAATCACAGGTTCAGAACGTTCTGAACACGGAACAGACGTAATTTTACACCTTTCAGAAGACGCATTGGAATTTAACAGCGAGTTTAGAATTCGTGAAATTCTTGGAAAATATTGCAAATTCATTCCAATTCCAATTGAGTTTAATGGTTCAAAAATAAATGAAAAAGAAGCACTTTGGACAAAATCACCAACGAATTTGGAAGAAAAAGATTACGTTGAATTTTACGACTATCTTTATCCTTATTCTGATAAGCCTTTGTTTTGGATACACTTAAATCTTGATTTTCCAATAAATCTAACAGGAATTCTTTACTTTCCAAAACTCAAACACGAATTCGATTCATCAAAAGGACACATCAAACTTTACTGTAACGAAGTTTATGTTTCAGACAATTGTCAGGATTTAATTCCACAATTTTTAACAGTTTTGCAAGGAGCAATCGATTCTCCGGATATTCCTTTGAACGTTTCAAGAAGTGCTTTGCAAAATGACCCGAATGTCAGAAAACTTGCAACCCACATTCAAAAAAAGGTTGCGGATAAGCTAAACGAACTTTTTAGAAAAGATAAAGAACAGTTTGTAAAATTTTGGGAAGACATCAGTCCTTTTGTGAAATTCGGAGTTCTCAGCGACGAAAAATTTTATGAACAAGTTAAGGAAATTGTGCTTTTTAAATCAACAAAAGGTGATTTTGTAACGATTGAAGAATACCTTGAACGGAACAAAGAAAAAAATAAGAATAAAGTTTTTTACGTTTCTAACGAAGTTACACAATCTTCTTACCTGAGACTTTTCAAGGAACAAGACCTGGAAGCACTTTTTATGGATTCTGAGATTGACACTCACTACGTTCAACACCTTGAGATGAAAAACCACGAAGTTTCGTTTGCAAGAGTTGATTCAGACGTTAGCGAACAACTTGTTGACAGAGGAAAAACGGAAATTATTGATGCAGTAACGAACAAAACTTCAAATCAAATCATTGAAGAAATTTTCAGGCACAACCTGAAAGTTGATGGTTTGACAATCAAAGTTGAGAATTTGAAAACAGAAGAAGTTCCTGCAATGGTTATTTTATCGG
>JADZEA010000126.1 GCA_020850775.1 bacterium | reverse complement strand
GAATTAAAGATTTTTCAATAGATGGAACCGGAACACAAACCGAAATAATCAATGTTTCTTTCAGAAGAATCCCAGCTAACAATGAAACAATTGACGCTCCAACAAGTGGATTTGACACAGTTTCAAGGACAAGACACTTCCAAATTACTTTTGGACCAACTGCCTCAACTTTGCTCGCCGATAGCCTTGTCTTTAGTTATGACACAACTCTTGATGGAATTGACGATGAAACGACTTCTGAACTGAGCCTTGCTACACGAACTTCATCTGAGGATAACTGGACAGTGATGAGCGGAATCTCAATAAATTCCTCCTCTAACCTGATAATTTACAGCGGAACAAACTTAGAATTAGCAAACAGGCAATTCGTTTTTATCAGTAAGTTTGGCGGAAGCTCAACATCCTGCCCACAACCTGCAGACTTGCCTAACCCTCTTGAACAAGTTTCCTGCGATACTTTAACGATTACAACCGGAGACGTCGGTTCTTCTTTGGTTTTTCCCGATACTAAAATCAGAATTGTCCCTTCAGTGATAACTGACGACGGAAGTTTTACCGTAAAACACGTTCATCACGCTTACCTTAACGTGAAAGTCCTTTCTGACCCTTTAGATGAATTTGATGTTTTAGGGCTTAAAGAATATTGGGAATTAGAAGCTCTTGACATTACAAACTTTGACGCTGACACGCTTGAAATTTCTGAAATTGAAGATCCGCCAGACCCTGAAATAAATATTTCAACTTTAGCCGTTTTTAGAGATGATTTACCTCCGGCAAGCCAGGGATGGGAAAATGCGAAAATCTCTCACGTTACCGGCGGAATCGATTACAATGAAATTGATATGGAAATTATTGCTGAAGATGTCATAGATTTCAGCCGTTGGGGAATTGCAATCAAAGATTCAAGCGACGTAATTGCTCCTGTTGAACTTTCCTACT
Source organism: bacterium (assembly GCA_020850775.1). GTDB lineage: Bacteria > CLD3 > CLD3 > CLD3 > CLD3 > JADZEA01. The sequence goes on along the minus strand of JADZEA010000126.1, from coordinate 10,592 downwards.
TCAAACTAAAATCTGACCTGCAAAATAATTCCATAAATCTTGAATGGCAAACCCATTCAGAAATTGATAACCAAGGATTTGAAATCTTGCGTAAAGATGAAGGCGGAACTTTCAAAATAATTGCTTCTTACTCTTCACACAAAAACCTTATCGGTGCCGGAAATTCTTCAAACCTAAATGATTACGCTTTATCAGACAAAGCAGTTTTACAAAACAAAATTTACTACTACAAACTTTTGAGTGTGGATTTTGATGGAACTGTTCACGATTACGGAACTTTAAAAGGTGTGCTTAGCGATGAAATTTTTGAAAATGATTTGAGAATTCCACTAAGAATAAAACTTGCACAGAATTTCCCAAATCCTTTCAACCCAACTACAAGCATTGATTTTGAAATTTCAAAACCTTTCCTTGTAAAAATTTCTGTTTTTAATCTTAAAGGTCAACTTGTAAACGAAATTTTTAATGAAGTCGCAAAAGCCGGGTCAAACTCTGTTTTTTGGAACGGAACAGACGAAAAAGGTAAACAGGTTTCAAGTGGAACTTATTTCTACAAACTTGAAAGTGGTAACTTTAGCGAAACGAAAAAAATGGTTCTCTTAAAGTAGAAGAGTTTGACTTCTCACCAAATCCACTAAAATAAAAAAAGGCACTGAAATATTTTTTCAGTGCCTTTAGTTTTTTTACTGACTAAAAACTTAGAAAGTTACTGTCAACCCGCTGTGCATCCACAAAGAAGCATCTTTTCCACTTGTAGCTTTGTAAATTTCTCCCGGTGTGAACATTGAAAGTCCACCGTTAAATTTAATGTTTGGATTGATTTGCCACCAACCTGTCAGGTCAATTTCGTTTCCAAAAGCAGTTTCTAAGGCAATTTTTTCAACAGAAGCAAAGTTGTGAAAATCAAAAGCAAAACCGTAAGCAGTTTTTTTCAGGACTGCTCCGATAAAAATATCACGAAGTCCTGCTGTAAAATCTGTCGGAGCAATAAAATAATCCATGTAACCATAAAATTTATGACCTGTAGCGTAAAGTGTGTTAAAAGACTTAACTTTGTCAGCATCTTTTCCATCGTCTCCGGAAAGCATGTCCATTCCTGCTTTTCCACCAAATTTCCAGTCTTCGCCACCCATCCAGCCAACGTTTCCACCAAACATTGAAGCACTGTAATCTGTCTTTGTTACATCGTTGCTTCCGAACTGAAAAGCTCCGTCAGCTTCAGCCCAAAAGCCATTGCTTTCATACTTTAAGTAAACTCCAGCCGTTAAAAGATTATCCAATTTTGATTTGTCTTTTGTTGAAGTTGGATCTTTCAACATTGTCATTTTGCTGTAAAGAAAAGGCTGAATTGTCATTCCTTCCACTTGCTGAAAATTGAAGTGAACACCACTAAAATGAACATCACCAAAATCACTGGCTCCTATTTCTGTAACCTGGCTGCTAAACAAAGCAGTGTTCCAGTTTTCAGCCGTGTAAGAAAGAACACCACCGTCAAAACTTCTTCCAACGTTGCTCCAGCCAACTGCACCAATTAACCTTTCGTTAGCAAAAGAAAGTTCCATCCTTCCACCTTTTAAACCAAACTTGCTTCCATTGATACTTTTCCAGTTAAAGTAACCTTGGTGAAGGTCAAGGTTTTTTTCGTTGGAAACCGTGCTTGCTTCCAAACCGTAAGTTCTTGAATCCTGAAGTTCTAAAACCACGTCAAGATTGTTTAAAGGCATAAAAGTAGCTCTTAAACGTGTTCTCAAAAGCGTGAACGAATCCGAGTAAGTATCAGAGTTAAAATCTTTGTCTGCTGTTTCACTTCTTTCTCTGATTTCACCGCTAAACTTGAACTTTGTTGGTTCTTTTTCTTCTGCCTGCACAGCAATTACTCCAAAAGCCAGCAAGCCAAGTGTCATTGTTTTTGTTCTGTTTAACTTCATTTTACGTCTTCCCTAAATTAAATTAATGTTAGAACTACTCTTAAAAAGAGTAGTTTTTTTAAAAACTAAGCAAAGGTAACAAAACTATTGCCAATTAAGAATTGGGTAAAATTAACGAATAAAGATTACCTTTGTTTAACGGAAAAATTAAAATTTCTAAAATTTTAAAATTCCGATACCAATTTTTGTACTTTCAATTTTGGGCTTAATTCCTTTAAAATCATAGTTTACAGACAAATCCACACGAATAAATCCTGTAAGTTCTGCCAAAGTAATCCCAAATTCCTTGTAAATTCCATCTGTGTCTTTGTAGCTTGGCTCACTAACTTCAGGATATTTTAATTCTGTTAAATTATTTTGTTTGAGGATTTTTTGTTTTTCTTCTTCTCTAAGTTTTGTGTAACCTGCTCCTGTAAAAATCTGAAACTCCCAGGAATGCCGAACTCTTTCGGAAAATGGAAAAAGCCTGAAAATATCACCTCCAAACGAATAAAAAAGATTAGCTACAAAAACCTTACTTCCCGTAAATTCCTTCAAATCAGCAGAACCCAAGTAACCAAAAGCTCCACCAACATCAAAAAGCCTTTGTATCGGAAGCACTGTTTTCCCAACACCAAAAAAAGCATCCAAAACAAACCTTTGATTTGGTAAAGTCGCCTGCAACCAGGAAATTTCACTTGTAAACTTACTGTAATCAAGCTCACTTCCAAAAAAATCTTTGTTTGAGTATTCCCAAGTCCCTTTCAAACGAATTCCTGATTGCCTTAGTCTTTCCGGATCGCGGTTCGTGTAAACAATTGAAGTTTTAAAAAACCTGAAATCTCCGTCTTCAATTTTTGGATTTTCTCTTTCAGGAACACGGAAAAAGGGACTTAGTGCAAAGTAAACTTTTTCTTCTTCATTTTTACCTACTCTTTCAGTTTGGCTAACGTAATCAATCCTAAAATCAATTCTGCTGCGGTAATTTTTCTGAACAAAAAGGTTAAAACCTTCTCCTCTGAAATAATCTCTTTGGTCGTCCATAAACCATAAAGTTTTCCAGGAGTTACGCAAAGTAGAACGTTTATCAATGTCTTCTTCATAAATTAACTTTGAGTACACTCCAATTCCAAAAGCCAAACGTAACTCTTCTTCTATCCACCTTTTGACTTGCAAATCAAAACTAAATTTTTTGTTTGCAGTCCCGTAACCAACTTTCCAAAAGCCTTCAAAATCATCAAAAGGCAATCCATAAGAATTAGCTCCAAAACCAAATTTTGCTCCTTCAACCCGGTTGTACTCAAGGTAATCAGGAAAATTCCTTGAGTTCAGCGGGTTTGAAAATGAAAACTGATTGTCCTTAACTTTTAATTTTTTAAGTTGCGCCGGAATTTGTGTTAGCTCGGGAACTAAATTTTTTTCTGCTTTTTTAGCTAAAGTATCAAAATTAACTTTTCCTTTTTCTCCAAAACTCAAATCCATAATTTTTTGCGTAAATTTTTGTGTAAAATCAAGACCAACGTCGCCAAGCCCTAAACGAATAACTTTTTGTGTAAAATTAAAATTTTCCTTTGCTTGTTTTGGAGTTACAAAGCTAAAATTGTAGAGCGAAGCTTCTTTTGTAGCTTTAATCTTGTAGGAAATTATTGGTAAATCTTCAAAAAATGGGAACTTAATTATTGCATCAAATTTTTGGGCACAAGGAAGAACAAAATCACCTTTTGTAAAGTAACTAAGCTCAAAAAAAACATTGTCAACGAACCTTGGTAAGTTTACAGCCGAATTGCATTCACCTCTAACAAGCCTCAGGTGCATTTTTTCCGTGTTCCAGAAAGTCGTTCCGGAAAGCAATGGTTTGTCAGCATCTTTGGGATTAAAAGAAATTTCATAAACCTTCTCGCCGTTTAGCTCTTTGATTCCTTCAAACTTGTAGTTGTAAAGTTTTCCTTTATCTGAAAATGGTAATTTTATTGAGCTTGCACCGACTTCAACTTCTGCTCCAGAACTCGTTTCAAGAATGTCAAGGTCAAGAAAAAGAGTGTGAATCAAGTGATTTTGTTCAGGAGTTTCATCAATAATTTTTCGTCTGATTTTTGAAGCACTTTTAATGTAACCTCTTGAGTAGTACTCAAAAGCTCTTGCCATATTTTGGTGGAAATCAAGGTCAATCAAAGTTTTTACTTTACTGTCGCCGTAAGCAATGGTTTTTTTTCGTAAAATCCCTTTTTCGTTTAAATTAAAAGCATAGCTTTCAATCAAGCGAATAAAAACATCTGAACTGTCATTTTTGCCTTTTGGGTGAGTTAAAATTCGTAAAACGTGAGATTCAAAAATGTAAGGCGGAGTGTTTTCCCTTTGCCAAACGGAAACAGAATCAATCTTTGCAAGCAGAGTCTCAAGGTTCTGTGCAAATAAAAAATTTGGGAACAAAAGAAAAATTAAAAGAAAAATTCTCATTTTTAACAAAGTCTGATTTTGAGGGAACTTAGTAACTTAATTGTTTGTCAACCCTGAATATTTTAGTTTTTTTTTGAAGAATTGAATTCTAATTTTTTAGACACTGATTAAAAATCATCTTTGAAAGTTTAAGCTAATTCTGTGAGAACGCCCAAAAACAGCACTTTGTCCACCTTCCGTAACTGCGTAATCAATTGTAAAATATTTGGCAATTTTAAAACCTGCTCCAAAATTCATTCTTTCAACGTCGTCGTAGCCAAAACGTAAGAAAAATGCTTCCGCAAAAGCGTACTCCAAACCAAAACGAAAATCAGTGCTAAAAGCTGAAACATTGAATTGTGCTGAGTAATCACGGTTTTCCAAACGATTGTCGGTGTCCAAAGCAAAAGTAAAACGGTTTCTTTTTAGTTTGTAATCGTACGAAGTTCCAAGTTTTAAAAGTGGACGTATAAATTCCTTTGAGTTGCCTTTGTTCCAGCTTACAACCGTTGTTGTTGCATTTTGCAGGTTTGCACCAACCCTCCAGTTTTCACGAACTTTGTAAATCCCGCCAACATCAATTCCAAAACCTTTTGCTGAAAATTCTGCAACTGAACGATGAATAATTTTAAAATTTGCACCAAACGAAAGCTTGTCATTCCATTTCCTTCCAAAAGCAAAACTAAAAAGTTGGTCTGTATCCGCAAATTCTGTGATTTTTGATTTGTCAAGTGAGTCTAAGTTTGTTTCTGTAAAACTCCCTGCTTTTCGTGTGTCAAAAATTTCGTCAACGTTTGAACGAATGTAGGAAAAACCTAAAGTAAAATCACTTACAGGTTGCAAAACTGAAAAGTGGTCAAACATTAATTCTCCGCCAAATTGTTCGGAGTGCATCAGCGAAATTCCAAATGAATTTATTGCTGAAATTCCTGCCGGATTCCAAAAAACAGAGTTTAAATCTCCCTCAAAAGAGACAAAAGCTCCGCCAAGCCCAAGTGGTCTTGCTCCAACTCCGTTTGCATAAAATTCGTCAGCGTACTTTCCGTGGACATTTTGAATTAGTAAAATGTTTACCAAAAAAATTACAAGTGAAGTTTTTTTAATTCGCATTATTTTTTACTTTCTTAAAGGTACTGATTTGATTTTTCTTTTTTCAAAAGCTCAACAATTTCTTTCACTTCCTGAGACCTTTCTTTGCTACAAACTAACAAAGCATCTTCAGTGTCAACGATTACAAGGTCGTTAATTCCAATTGCAGCAATTATTTTTGATTTATTTTGCTCTGCAAAAAGGCAATTTGTTGTTTCAATAAGTTTTACGTTTCCAAGAACAACGTTTCCATTCCCGTCTTTATCACCTTCCGTGTAAACTTCTTTCCAACTTCCAAGGTCATTCCAACCAAACTGAGCTTTGACAACAGCAATTTTTTTAGCTTTTTCCATCACGCCGTAATCGATTGAAATCTCACGGATTTTTTTGTAGGCTTCTAAAATTGCCTCATTTTCCTTAGGAGTTCCAAGTAAACTTGAAATCTCGTAAAAAATTTCCATTGTGTCAGGCAAAAATTCTTCTAATTTTGATAAAATTTCCCGCACTTGCCAAACAAAAATCCCACTGTTCCAAAAAAATTCACCTGATTCCACAAACCTGACTGCTGTTGAATAATTTGGCTTTTCAGCAAAAGTTTTCACTCCAAAAACATCTGCGTTAGAAACTGAAGTGTTAAAATTCAGAGGTTTTTCCTGAACTTGAATGTAACCGTAACCTGTTGAAGGATAGGTTGGCGGAATCCCGAAAGTAACGAGACTTCCTGTCTGAACAGCAACTTCACCAGCAAGTTTCAGGTTTTGGTTAAAAACTTCGTCGTTGCTGATTAAATGGTCAGAAGGCAAAACAACCATTGCTTCGTCAAGTTTTTCAGGGAAAAATTTTTTGATAAAAACTGCACTCAAAGCGATTGCCGGAGCCGTGTTCCTGCCAAAAGGCTCTGAAATTATGTTTTGTTGCGGAATTTTGTATGGCAAGGTCTGTTGTGTCAGCAAAGGAATTTGTTCAGCATTTGTAACGATAAAAGTTTCCTCCACCTCAATCATTTTTGAAATTCTGTCAAGAGTTTGTTCAAGCATTGTTTTTCCACCGTAAACACTAATCAATTGTTTTGGAGTTTTTCTCCTGCTTCTTGGCCAAAATCTTGTGCCAAATCCGCCAGCCATAATTACACCAAACATTATTTTTTCCTCTAAACTAAGTTTTTCTTTTAAAAATTCAAGTAATAAATCAAGTACTAAATTCCAAGGTAAGCCTTTTGCACTTCTTTGTCTTCTAAAAGTGCTTTGCTTTCGTTCTCTAAAATGATTTTTCCTGTTTCAAGAACGTAACCGTAATCAGAAATTTTCAAAGCGAGCCTTGCATTTTGCTCAACCAAAAGGACAGTTACACCAAGTTCTTTGTTCACTTCCACGATTTTTTCAAAAATTGTTTTCACTAAAATCGGAGCAATTCCCAGCGAAGGTTCATCAAGAAGCAACAGTTTTGGTTGGCTCATTAAAGCCCTTCCGATTGCAAGCATTTGCTGTTCTCCGCCACTTAAAGTTCCCGCTTGTTGTGAAATCCTTTCTTTTAGTCGCGGAAAAATCGCAAAAATATAATCTTCCGTTTCTTTAATAATTTTTTTATTACTAACAAGGTAAGCACCCATTTTCAGATTTTCTAAAACTGTTAAATTTGCAAAAATGAGCCTTCCTTCAGGACTTTGGGCAATTCCTTTTTTAACAATTTGGTGAGGTGGTGTTTTAGTAATTTCTTCGTTACAAAAAGAAATTTTCCCACTTTTTGATTTAACAATTCCTGAAATCGTTTTTAGAATTGTTGTTTTTCCTGCTCCGTTTGCGCCAATTAACGTAACAATTTTTTTCTCGTGAACCTTTAGTGAAATCCCCTGAATTGCTTTAATTGCTCCGTAACTGACTTCTAAATTTTGAATTTCAAGCATTTTTATTCTATTGGAAATTTTGAGATTAAACCTTTAACTCTTTGCAAAATCAAACTTGCGTCGTTTACTCTGACTTTTCCATCTCCGTCAACGTCAGTTACTATTTTTTGTTCGGGTGAAACTGTTTGCTTTCCAGCAATCGCTTCCAAAGTGTAAGAAACATCGTTTTCATCAAGAACTCCATTTTCGTCTGCGTCGCCGTAAATTACAATTCCGTCAACTCTCAATTTAAGGTTATCAATTGCAACTCCAAAAGGATTTGTTGAAGGTCCCGAACCAACTCCGTCAGTTTGAAGTCTGAAACGAACTCTAACATCAGAATTTCCGACAAAAGAATTGAGAGAAATTGTTTTTTGTTTCCAGGATGAAGCATTTTTTACTGTGTCAACCGTTGTGTAAGTTTGCCAGTTGTTCGTTGTAATTTCTGTAAAAAGGTAGTCCTGCTGATTAATTTTTAGCAGGTGCTTGACCCAAAAAGTCAGTTTTACGTTGTCAGAAGGTTGGTAGCTTCCAAGATTGTAACCGTCAAGAAGCGTTGCTGCAATATTTAAATTTTCATCGTAACCAATTCCCGGACTGTCTTCAAGCGAGGAAGTTCCGGATTGATAATTTTGCGTAGAAATTCCCCAGGGAGCGTCAAGATTCCACTTGCTTGTTCCGTACTCAAAACCATCAATTGTTTCAACATTTGAAATCGTAAAAGTAAGAAATTCATTCGCATTTTCAGGAAGCCTTCCTACGTTTGGAGTGCTTGCAACATCGTTAATTGTAAAATAATATTCAACCAAATCACCAATCAGGTAAGCATTTGAGCCAAAATCCATTCCTGCTGAAAAAGTTGAATCCGTAGTTTGAACAGCAGTAAAAGTTTGAAAACTTCCGCCGTTTACTCTGTAGTGAACAAGCCCGCTTGAAAAATTTACACCTTGAAGCCCAAGGTTGTCAAAAACTTTTACAACGCTTTTTTGTGCAAGTAAACCCGTTTTTTCAATCGTACTTTTGAATGGAACTGAAAGAAAAAGTTGTGGTTTAGTTTGGTCTGGTCCAACGTAAAAAGAAAAAATATCAGAATTTTTCGCGAAGCCTAAAACATCTTTTGCTTTAATAAAATAATTAACGGTTGTTCCGCTTGTCTGGGCAGGAATTGAAGCAGTAAAATTTGTTGAAGTCAGTTCAAACATTGGAACGGAACTAAAATTACTTCCACCGTCATTTGAATAAAAAACACTGCACTGAGTTGTGTAAATCCCAATTCCAAAAATATTTGTTAAGAATTCTGCTGACAAAGTGTAAGGGTTTTGTGTGTTTTCAGTGTCAGGAATTTTTATGTGATTGATTTGAATGTCTGAGGAAATTCCATGTTTATCAAACGCTTGAAAAATTGCACTTGAGTTTGGCGTTCCGTTAGCTAAGTTAAAATCATTGTCGTCAGTTGTCAGCACGTCAACAAAGTAATCAAAAAAACTATTTGGTTTTGAGTAACGGGCAAAATGCCATAAACTGTCCGTTTTTGATGCTCCGAGCAAAAGTCTCAAATCCCAAAATGCTCCTCCAATAATTAAACCGTCGTTGTGAACTTCCCCACTGATGTCGTCCGGATACTTGTTTGTGTTGTTAATGCTTCGCAAGTAGCTTGAACCACCAAAAAATCCAATTCCAATGTTCGGTTGATTTTCAATCGCCGCTGCGGTGTAGTCTGCTAAACCTTCGTGCATGTCTCCGGGCATAGAAAAAGGCGTGTACTGTTTTGAATTAATTCCGTGTCCGTACTCGTGGTAAACAACTCCTGCAAGTCTTGCAGTTGAAGGACAAGATGAGTTTCCGTTTGCTCCCGCTCTAAAAAAATTGATTGAACTTCCGTCCCAATAAGCATTGCAAACATCATTAATTTCAATGTTGCAATTCATCACGTAATCAACTCCAGTAAAAACCGGGTCAACACTTTTAATAAAATCGTGAACAATATTTTGGTGGTAAAAAGCATCTCTTTCAGGGAAAATTGAATTTGAAGCCTCAAAAATAACGTTTACAGTTTCGTTTCCTGTTGCTGTCGTGAGGGAAAGCGTTGGTGTAATATTTCCATTTTGAACGTTTCTCAGCCTTCCGTAAGGTCCCTGAAGCGGAACGGTAATGTTTTGTGGCAGGTTTCCCGAAACGTTTACAGAATAGTTCCCGTTTGCATCAGTTGTTACTAAAGTTCCTCCAACATTTAGCCTCAAATTCTTGTAAGGCAAAAGTTGTGAGTTTCCGTTTGCCGTAACCGGCTCAATTTCACCTTTAACTTGTCCGTCAATCGTTCCAAAGTAGTAAGTATTGAAACGTCTTAAAATTTCACCATTTTCAACGTCAACGTACGATTCCCACTTTCCTAAAAATTTAGCAGTTGGAACAAAACACTTGTAAGCAAGTTTGTAATCAAGAATTTTCATTCCTTGCGAATAAACCGGAACGTAAAACAAATCGTTTGAAACTTCCACTTTATCTTTGCCAAAATCAAAACCTGAAAGCCCTTTTGAAGCAAAGTAATCAAGATTTTCTTTAGAAATTACTGGCGTAAAATTTCTTAAATTTTTTGCTAAAGTTAAGCCAAACTCTGCAATTTTTCCATCAGAAGTGAGCTTGACAAAAACTTTTGAATCAATAACTTCAAAGCCATTTACAAACTGCTGGTAAAAAACAACGTAATTTCCCAAAACAAAATCAGTTCTGACAGGTTTTAGCTCCAAAATTGAAAAATCAAAATCTCTTTGAATTGAAAAAAGAAAATCAGTTGCAATTTTTGTAGCATTTTCTTGAGTAACTCTTTCGGTAAAAGCAAATGGTTGACCAAAAGCCCTTTGTGGAAGTTCGGTTTGCTCATTCCAAATTGCAATCCAGTTAGTTTTATTTTGAGTAAAGTTTTGCCAGGTTTGTGAGTTCAAAAGTTTTTGCTGTTCAATTTGATTGTGGTGCGAAAAATTTGCATTGTTTGGAACGATTGTTCCAACTTGATTTTTTGCGTCAGGAGCAACAGCAAACAAAGTGCTGCTCAAGACCAAAAGCATCAGAAAAGAGTTTCTTTTCACGTTTTTTCCTTCGTTAAAATTGAATTAACTATTTATTTTTTAGGTTTTACTCTTTGCTTCCAAGCTTCTTTCTTAAATCTGACAACTGAAAAATCAATTCCAAAATTTGGGTAAAAAAACCAGCATTTTTTCTAAACAAAACCTTGTCAGAGTTTTTGAAAGTAAGTTTGGACTTGCTCAAAGTTTTGACTG
>JADZEA010000125.1 GCA_020850775.1 bacterium | reverse complement strand
TTTGCAAACGCTGAACAACTAACCATCAAAGGCTCAGACACAGTCTTGCCTTTGTCCCAAAAACTCGCCGAAGTTTACCTCAAAAAACACCCGGACAAAGTCGTTTCCGTCGTTGGTGGCGGCTCAGGAGTCGGAATCTCTTCTCTGATTGACGGACTGACAGACATCGCACAGTCATCACGCGACATCAAAAAAAAAGAAATCAAAGACGCTAAGAAAAAAGGCATAACTCCTGTTGAAACAGTAATCGCAAGAGACGCTTTAGCAGTAATTACCAACCCAAAAAATCCCGTTTCACAACTGACACTGAAACAAATCGAAGGAATTTTCACCGGCAAAATCACAAACTGGAAAGAACTCGGCGGAAAAGATTTGCAAATCGTTGCCTACTCAAGAGAATCAAGCAGCGGAACTTACGTTTTCTTCAGGGAAACTGCAATGTCTGACATTGAATACTCAAACAAAGTCCTGCTAATGCCTGCAACCGGCACAATCGTTCAGTCCGTCAGCCAAACTGAAGGTGCAATCGGCTACGTCGGACACGCTTACCTGACTGACGGCGTAAAAGCACTGAAAATCGGCGACGGCAAAGGAAATTTCATTGAACCAACAACCGCAAACGCAATCACAGGAATTTATCCAATCACGAGAGGACTTTTTTACTACACAAACGGAAACCCAAAAGGATTGGTCAAAGATTTTGTAGATTTCGCACTCTCTGCCGAAGGACAAAAAATCGTTGACGAAGTCGGCTACATCAAAATCAAGTAGTGAATCTTTGAGGAGAGATTCACTTTTTATCGTTCTTTTACAAAAAATTTACAAGGAAAAACTATGAGGATAAAAAATTTAACTTTCGCTGTGTTTTTTTCAATGCTCAGCGTTTCTTTCGCTGACGACCTTGGAAAAATCTCGGGAAAAGTCTTTTTTGATTACAGTCTGCAAACAAAAGACGGACAAAAAATTAACGGACAAAAAACCATGAAAAACGAAAATGCGTTCCAGTTTTCAAGAATTATTTTTACCTACAAAAAAAATATTTCTGACAACTTGGAAACAGTTTTCCAAACCGACGTGCAAAAGCCAAGTAGCGAAGGCTACGAACTTTTCATAAAAAATATGCTTCTTGACTGGAAACTCAATCCAAACACAAGCCTGATTTTTGGGATGCAAAGCTACCACGCTTTCAAAAGACAGGAAGAAATCTGGGGACACAGGGACGTTGCAAAAACTGTCGTTGACGAACTCGGCTGGCATTCTTCAGCAGATTTAGGCGTTTCCGCAAAAGGCTCGCTTTTTAACGACGCACTGAACTACCAGACAAGCATCGTGAACGGACAAGGCTTCAAAAAAACCGAAAACGATAAGTACAAAAAATTCGGACTAACTCTTGATTTTTATCCGGTAAGAAATTTTGACGTGCTTGGCTTCGTCGCTTACGAACCACAAGGCAAAGATTTTAAGGGAAAAAATTTCGCAACAATGATTTTAAGCGGTTTCCTTGGCTTTGAAATGGAAAAATTTTATTCCGCCGGAATTGAGTTTAACCTGCAAAAAAATGATTCTTACACAAAAGACAACAACACCTCAAAAATTGATAACCAGGCAGTTTCCGTTTACTCAACTTACTGGGTTACAGAAAAAATCGGCGTTTTTGGTCGTGTTGACCTTGTTGAACCAAACAAAGACGTTGACGACGACGAGTTTAACAACATTTTTTTTGGGCTAAAACACAGGTACAACAAAAATTTTTCAATCGCTCTTGACTACAAAACAACAACTTACAAAGACAGCAAGGCAAAAAGAGACGAAGTCGTTGCAACTCACTTTGAGTTTAAATTTTAACGAACAACTTTGAAGCGGGAAAAAAGTTCTCAATTCAAAAAAACTAAAGAGGCTCCGTGAACAGAAAAAAAATACAGGAAATTTTGGTAAAAAACATCCTTTTGGTTGCAGCTTTAAGCACAAGCCTTGCAATCGGTTTGATAGTTTTTTTCCTGTTCCAGCAAGGGCTTGGAATTTTTAACGAGTACCCTTTGGAAAGCGAATCGGTGATTGTTGTCAACGAAAACGTTTCGGTCAAAGAACTTTCAGCCTTTGAAATCAAAGAAATCAACGACAAAATCAAAACCAACTGGAACGAGTTTGAAGGCGGAACAAACGAACCAATCCGTTTTTTTACTGACGATAAAATCGGCGACGACGAAATGTTGATGGATGTTTTGCGTGAAAATCCTTACTCAATCGCTTCAGTTGACGCAGACGAGTGGAAAGAAGGTGATAAAACAGGTTTACGCGAAATTCCTGTTCCAAAAAATTCACTCACTTCTTTGCTAACCGGGAAATTTTGGTTTCCGACAGCGGAACCGGTAATGCAACTTGGGATTTTGCCACTTCTTTTAGCTTCGTTTTTAATCACTTTTGGTGCGATTTTGTTTGCAACACCAATTGGAGTAGCGATTGCAGTTTACCTTTCTGAAGTCGCAAACCCAAAAATAAGTAAACTGCTGAAACCACTTTTTGAAATCCTTGCAGGGATTCCTTCGGTTGTTTTTGGTTTTTTTGGGCTTGTTGTAGTCGTTCCTTTCGTGCAAAAACTTTTTGAACTTCCAGTTGGCGAGACGGCACTTGTCGGGATTTTGATACTTTCCGTAGTGTCGCTTCCGACGATAATTTCTGTTTCAGAAGACGCTTTAAGTTCTGTTCCGCATTCTTACAGAGAAGCGAGTCTCTCACTTGGAGCTACGAAGTGGGAAACAATTTACAGGGTCGTTGTTCCTTCTGCCTTTTCGGGAATCACAACGGGAGTTGTTCTTGGAATTGGCAGAGTTATCGGAGAAACGATGATTGTTTTAATGGTTACCGGGAACGCAGCGGTAATTCCTGAAGGTGTTTTGCATCCGGTCCGAACTCTGACAGCTACAATCGCTGCCGAACTTGGTGAAGCTCCTTTCGGCGGAGTTCACTTTCAGGCTTTATTTTTTATCGGTTGCGTGCTTTTTTTAATAACTTTAGTAATAAATTTAATCGCCGATTACTTAATTTCCAAACACACTCAAAGGTAAAAAAATGGAAAACAACCTTAGCCTTTCAAAAGGCAAAATTAACAGCCGTAAAATTGCCGAAAGAGTAATTTTTATTTTTTTAAGGCTTGTAGCTGTGTTTGTTCTTGGGATTTTGGGAATCATTCTTTACTTCATTTTTTCGGAAGGTTTTTCGGTTCTCAGCATTGGTTTTCTTACTGAAATGCCAAAAGAAGGGATGACTGAAGGCGGAATTTTTCCTGCAATTGTCGGAACGGGTTACTTAGTGTTTTTTTCAATGCTTTTTGCGCTGCCTGTTGGAGTTTGTGCGGGAATTTACTTGCAGGATTACGCGAAACAAGGCTTTTTGGTGAAACTCATCCGTCTCGCAACGAACAACCTTGCAGGCGTTCCTTCAATCGTTTTCGGGCTTTTCGGGATGGCATTTTTTGTTCATTTTCTTGGTTTTGGAGCTTCGGTTTTAGCAGGTTCGCTGACACTTTCGCTTGTTGTTTTGCCTGTAATAATTCGCACAACTGAAGAAGCAGTTAAAACTGTTCCGCGTGAAATCCGTGAAGCGAGCCTTGCACTTGGTGCAACAAAGTGGCAAACAACCTACAAAATCGTTTTACCTTACGCTTTTTCGGGGATTTTAACTGGTTCAATTCTTAGCGTTGGGAGAGTTGCCGGCGAAACGGCGCCGATACTTTTCACTTGTGCGGCGTATTTTTTACCAAGGTTGCCAAACTCAATTTTTAACGAAGTAATGGCTCTTCCCTACCATCTTTACGTGATTTCCACTTCTGGAACGCAGATTGAAAAATCAAGACCTTTAGCTTACGGAACAGCTTTGGTGATTTTGATGATTGTTGCACTGACAAATTTAATTGCAGTGATTTTGAGAAATAAATTTAAAATTAAGCAGTAAAATTTATGAATAAAATAAAAATTGAAGCAGAAAACGTTAATTTTTACTACGGTAAAACGAAAGCGCTTTCCGGGATTGACTTAAAAATTTACGAGAAAAAAGTTCTTGCACTGATTGGACCTTCGGGCTGTGGAAAATCAACTTTCCTTCGTTGCCTGAACCGGATGAACGATTTAATTGACGGGACGCGGGTTGAAGGGAAAATTTTACTTGACGGTGAAGACGTTTACGACAAAAATGTTGACGTGGTAAAACTAAGAATGCGTGTTGGAATGGTTTTTCAGAAATCAAATCCGTTTCCGAAGACGATTTTTGAAAACGTCGCTTACGGTTTGCGTGTTAACGGAACGAAAGACAAAAAAATCCTGCAGGAAAAAGTTGAACAAAGCCTGAAACAGGCGGCGATTTGGGACGAAGTAAAAGACAGGCTTCACACTTCAGCTTTGAGCCTTTCGGGAGGTCAGCAGCAGCGGATTTGTATCGCAAGAGCTTTGGCAATTAGTCCGGAAATAATTTTAATGGACGAACCAGCTTCTGCTTTGGACCCGATTTCAACGGAAAAAATTGAATACCTGATTCACGAACTGAAAAATTTGTACACGATTGTAATAGTTACTCACAACATGCAACAGGCGGCAAGAGTGAGTGATTTTACAGCGTTTTTTTACGTTGGCGAGCTTGTTGAAGTGGATTTAACAGGAACAATTTTCACAAACCCAACCAAAAAACAGACTGAAGATTACATCACAGGAAAGTTTGGTTAGGATTTGAAGAACAAAATTTTATCAAACAATCTTGTTTTAACTGGAAAAAAGATTTTAATTTGAATAGAATTTATGTTCAATAATTTTGAAAAAAGAAAAGGTATTCTTATGGAAAAGAAAAGAAATTTAGATGAGTATTTAAAAGAACTAAACATAACTCTTTTAAAAATGGCAAGTTTAGTTGAAATTGCAATCCAAAAAGCTACAGATTCATTTTTGATTTTTGACGAAAAGGCAGCAAAAGAAGTGATTGAAGAAGACGATGAAATTGACAGGCTTGAAAACGAAATTGATAAAAAATGCGAGACCATTTTTGCACTTTTTCAGCCCGTTGCTTCCGATTTAAGATTTGTGATGGCTGCGTTAAAAATTAACAATGACCTTGAAAGAATTGGCGACATGGCAACAAGTATTTCTAAAAGAATTATTCAACCAATTGTTCTTAATGAATTTACAAAACAAATGGAAATCTCTGAAATGTGTGCCTTAACCCGCCAAATGCTCAAAGATTCGCTAAATTCTTTCGTAAATCAGGACGAAAAATTAGCAAGCGAAGTGATTTTTATGGATAAACAAGTGAATATTCTTAACAAAAGGATTTTTGAAAGAATCATTTCACTGATGAACGAAAACCCAAATTACATTCTTTCAGGAGTGAATTTGGTAATTGTTGTGCGAATTTTGGAACGAATTTCAGACCTGACAACCAACATCGCTGAAGACGCAATTTTTCTTGTTAAAGGAAAAATTATCAAACACAATTACGAAGCAATTGGTGAATAAATTCAAATTTTAAAGGAATAAAATGAAAGCCCGAAACTCAATTTTATGCGTTGACGACGAGGAAGATTTACTTGACATCCTTTCTTACAACCTCAAAAAAGAAGGTTACCTTGTTTTTACTGCCGAAAACGGAAAAATTGCAATTGAAAAAGCCATCAGCCTCAAACCAAACTTAATCCTTTTGGACGTGATGATGGATGAAATTGATGGCTTTGAAGTTTGCCGAACTCTGAGAAACCACCCGGAAACCAAAGACATTCCAATCATTTTTCTGACCGCAAAAACAGAAGAAATTGATGAAATTATCGCTCTTGAACTTGGGGCAGACGACTACGTAAAAAAACCTTTCAGCCCGCGAAAAATCCTCGCAAAAATCAAGGCAGTCTTCAGACGAATTAAAATTGAAAGCGATGTGAAAGACACAGCAAACAAAGAAATCGTCCGCACTGACGGCTTAGAAATTAACTACTCAACTTTCACGGTAAAAATTGACAACGTGGAAACCAAATTTTTACGAAAAGAACTGCAGCTTTTGTTCTACCTGATGCAACACGAAGAAAAAGCATTTTCAAGGGATAGTTTGCTGAACAGCGTTTGGGGCGATGACGCATTTTTTACTGAAAGAACAGTTGACGTTCACGTTGCAAAAATTCGTAAAAAGTTAGGGAAGTATGCTTTTTACCTTAAAACCGTGCAGGGAATTGGCTATAAATTTTCTACTTCGCAATGAAAAAAATAAGCTCGCAGATTTCTAAAATCTTCATTGGATTAATTGCTTTAGCATTTTTAATCCTTTACATTTTTCTTGACATTTTTACTTCAAAATTAATCCAAAACCAACTTATTGACGAGATGAAAACTCAAATCATTCTTGTCAACAACACACTTTCAACTTTTCAACCTGAAACAAACGAGTTTAAAGCTGAAGTTTACAAGTTGGCAGGGTTCTTACAGGCAAGGATTTCAGTGATTGACAGAGACGGGAAAGTTCTTGAGGATTCAGAAAAAGAAGTTCAGGAACTTGAAAATCATCTTCAAAGAGAAGAAATTATTAAAGCAAAAAAAAGTAAAGATAATTTTGGAACTTCACTAAGATTTTCTGATTCTGTAAAAAAGGATTTGGTTTACGTTGCTTACAAAAATTCTTCAGGAAACTTTGTCAGGATTGCAAAAACCTTAGTTTTTTTGGAAAAAATTACGTACGAAGTAAAGCTAATTTTTCTTGTGGCGTTAGTTGTAGTTTTAGCGCTTTTCATTTTTTTGGCAATTGTAACCTCAAAATCTATCTCAAATCCGATTATTTTTTTAGCCGAAACTTCTAAAAAAATTGAACAAGGCAATTACAACATTGAAATTGAGTACAACTCAAACAATGAAATTGGTGAGCTTGCAAAATCACTGAACTCAATGGTTAAAAACCTGAAAGCAAAAATCACAGCACTTGAAACATCCGAAGAAGTGCGAAAAGATTTCGTTGCAAATGCTTCACACGAACTGAAAACTCCGCTTGCAACAATTAAAGGTTACACGGAACTTTTGATTGACGGCGCTTTGAACGACAAAGAAGTGAACCAAAAATTTCTCCTGCGAATCCAGTCAAACATTGACAGGATTTCAGAAATGCTTGAAGAAATGCTTTTACTTTCAAGGCTTGAGGGCAACAACAAAAATTTTACACCGCGTTTTTTTGATTTTGTGGAAGTGATTAAAAGTTTCATTTTAGATTTTCAGGTTTTAGCAAAACAAAAAGGCTTGGAAATTGATTTTCAAAATCTAACTTCGCAAAGCGTAAAAATTTTGGCTGATAAAATGCAAATTGAAAAGGTTGTCTCAAATCTTTTGAGTAACGCAGTAAAGTACACAAACGAAGGTAAAATCACTGTAATTTTAGAAAAAATTGATAGTTTGATTGTGTTTACAGTGAAAGACACAGGAATTGGGATTCACAAGAATTTTTTGCCAAGGATTTTTGAAAGGTTTTACAGAATTGATAAAGGACGTTCAAGAAAAATGGGTGGAAGCGGGCTTGGACTTGCGATTGTCAAGCACATCGTAGAAAAACACAACGGAAAAATTGAAGTTTTCAGTGAAGTTGGAACTGGAACGGAGTTTAAAATTTATATTCCAAAAAGTTAAGGTCTAAAAAAATGTTGGAACAAGCCATTGGCAATTTGTGAAACCCCAATAAATCCACAAATCCAAATGATTGTTTCTCGTTTTGCGTCAGAAATAGAAATTTGTATTTCTTTTTTTAACGAAGCCTCAACGTTAGCAATGTCTTTTTTCAACGAAGATTCAACGTTAGCAATTTTCAGTTCAACGTTGCTAATGTCTTTTTTTAACGAAGCCTCAACGTTAGCAATGTCTTTTTTCAACGAAGCCTCAACGTGGCTGATTTTCAGTTCAATGTTAACAATTTTCAGTTCAACGTTAGTAATTTTCAGTTCAAGCTCTTTGATTTGTGATTGAGTTGCGAGTTCAAGCTCTTTGATTTGTGATTGAGTTGCGAATTCAAGCTCTTTGATTTGTGATTGAGTTGCGAGTTCAAGTTCTTTAAGGTCTTTTTTAGTGGCAAGGTCTTCTAATTTTATTTCTTCTTTCATTTCTTTACGAATTTCTTTACGTTCCCTTTCAAAAAATTCATAAAACATAATCGCACTTTCTTCGGTTGGGAAGATTGTTTTTAATCCTTTTAACTCTGAAAATTCCATAAATCTTACCTTAGTTTTTTAAAAAAATAATTTAAGAGTTTTAGCTAATGTTGTCAACTTATATTTTTTGCAAAACCTTCTTTACCTTTTAATTCCTAATGCTTAAATTAGTGCTTGAGAAATTAATAACTTTAAAAATTAAAAGTTTGGGGGAATTTTAAAAAATGAAAAAAAATATTACTATCGCTTGCCTTTTGCTTGCTTTTGTGTTGAATCAGGCGAAAGCTACAAAATTACTTGTTGATGCAACTTCTTCAAATTACACAACAATTTCAGCAGCAATTTCAGCAGCAACTTCAGGAGACACAATTATTGTTTATCCTGGAACTTATTCTGGTTTTAGCTCATCGGCAGCAAAGTCCTTAACAATCATTGGAACAAACCCACTTGGAACAGATGGAGCAGTTGGAACTTCCGGCTCAACAACTATCAGTTCAGGAATTACTTTAAACAACTCAAGCTCTACTTTTAGGATAATGAACTGCTACATTCCTGCAAACATAACAATTACTGCAGCAAGTGGTGTGTTCAATTACAATGTTGTTTCAGGAACTTTAGGTATTTCAATTAGTTCAAGTTTTGATGTCTTGGGAAACTACTTTAACAATGGTTCAGCAAATGGAATTGATGCTTCAGGAAGCAACATCACAATCGCTTCCAATATTGTTCAAACTAGTACCAGTTCATCTTATTATGGGATTAGTATTTCAGGAAACAATAATTTAGTTGCTAACAACTCGGTTTTTAAGTATTACTATGGAATTTATATTACAAGTTCTACAAATTCATTAGTCCTTAATAATATTGGTTACAATTCTGCAGGCTATGCAATCTATTGTAATGTTTCTTCACAAACAAATGTTATCGCTAACAACTGCTACTATTCAGGTCAAGGTAATTACATTTATCCGGCTTCACAAAATGGTGGTGGAAACCTTTCAAACGTAAACCCTCTTTTCACCACTTTTTCCACAAGTTTTGGTTGGGGAACTACAGACTTAACTTTACAACCATCTTCTCCTTGCATTAACTCAGGAAATGCTTTGTTAACTGATGTTGACGGAAGCGCAAGTGACATGGGAATTTATGGCGGAATTTCACCTTTCGACAAAAATTTCATAGTTTTCCTCCCTAAAATAACAAGTTTAGGTGTTACTCCTGTAATTGTTGCTCCTAACGGTGATGTTACCGTAACGGGAACCGCTCAAACTGTCGGACAGTAAAAGCGAGTTTAAAAAAGTGAACCATTCATTTAAAAATATTTTTCTGCTTCTGATTTTTGTTTTACTGAACACTCAAAAAGGCTTGGCTTTACCACTTTTAGCTGGCTCAAACCTTGTCAGCGGCGAATATTTTTGGAACAACGACCCAGGTTTTGGAAACGCCAATGCTTTCACTGTTTCAGCAAACGACACCGTAAATTTTGCACAAACTGTTT
>JADZEA010000124.1 GCA_020850775.1 bacterium | reverse complement strand
CTTCAACAACAGACGTAACGGTGAACGACAAACTGCCAACCGTTTCAGTTTCGCCTGCTTCCGTTACCGAATCCCTGGCTTTAAACCAAACTTCAAATCAAACAGTCGGAATCACAAACTCAAACGCTGGTTCTTCGGACTTAACTTACAACGTAAGTTTGATTAACGTTACTTCACCAACAAGCAGTAAACAAGTTTCCAACGTTTCAGGTGTTCCAAACTTACCAAAAGGTTCTGCCTCTACTGACGGAACCGGAACTCCACAACTTTTGAGTGCTGGCGGACCTGATACTTTTGGTTACACCTGGAAGGATTCCAACGAACCTGGCGGACCAACTTACTCGTGGACAAGCATTTCAGGAACAGGAACACTGCTAAACACCTGGGTTGCAACTTCTTCTTACGCTGCAAAAGACGAAGGCTACACAACCGCTCCAATTGGTTTTAACTTTTCTTACTACGGAAACACTTACAACACAGTTTACATCGGAAGCAACGGTTTTCTGACTTTTGGAACTTTCACAGGTGACACTTACACCAACGCAAGTTTTCCAAACTCAGCACTTCCAAATGATTTAATCGGTGGTTTCTGGGATGATTTGGACGGTAGCACGGGCAGCGGAACTGTTCACTACCAAAACATCGGAAGCGATTTTATCGTTCAGTACACAAGCTGGAACACTTACGGAAGCACAACTGCACCAAAAACTTTCCAAATTATTCTTAACAGCAGCGGAACAATCAAAATCCAGTACAACACAATGACAGGAACTAACACAGGTGCAACTGTCGGAATTGAAAATTCAACGGGAACAGACGGGCTTGCGGTTGTCAGTAATTCAAGTTACGTCGTGAACGGGCTTGCTTTAATGTTTTACACACCAACAAATCCCTGGATTTCGCTTTCACCAACAAGCGGAAGTGTTGTAAGCTCTGCAACTGAAGACCTGACTTTAAGTTTTGATTCAAACGGACTTGCAAACGGAACTTACACCGCAAACTTAGTCATCACTTCCAACGCAACAAACAGCCCAACCGTAACTGTTCCAATCACTTTGACAGTTGGTGGAAACCAACCTCCAATTGCCAACGCAGGAAGCAACCAAAACGTAACTGAAGGAAATTTGGTAACTTTAAACGGTTCTGCAAGCACTGACCCGGAAGGAAGCAGTTTAACTTACCTTTGGACGCAAACCTCAGGAACAAGCGTAGTTCTAAGTTCTAACACTTCCGCTACTCCAACTTTTACTGCACCGGAAGTTAGCGGAAGCGATGCACTTACTTTTGAACTGGAAGTTAACGACGGAACAACAAGCAGTTCAGCTTCAACAACAGACGTAACGGTGAACGACAAACTGCCAACCGTTTCAGTTTCGCCTGCTTCCGTTACCAAAACTTTGGGAACAAACCAAACCTCAAACCAAACAGTCGGAATCACAAATTCAAACTCGGGTTCTTCAGACCTGAACTTTACCGCTTCCTTGCAAAACATTACTGTAGCCTCTCCAAACGTTCCGCCAAAAAACGTTTCAAATATTTTTTCAAACTTACAACCTTTGGCAAAGGGAAGTGTGGAACAAGACGGAATTGGGAACCCTCAATTTTTGAGTGCTGGCGGACCTGATACTTTTGGTTACACCTGGAAAGATTCCAACGAATCTGGCGGACCAACTTACTCGTGGACAAGCATTTCAGGAACAGGAACTTTGTCAACTGTTTCAGTGGAAGACGACGGAACTGAAAACGTAGCTTTACCTTTTACTTTTAATTTTTACGGAACAGACTACACAAGCGTGAACATTGCTTCAAACGGAAACATCCATTTTGGAACTGCAGACGGCGATTACTCAAACTCAACGATTCCGGATTCAGACGGACCTTCAGGAATGGTTGCAGTTTTTTGGGATGATTTAAATCCTTTAACAACTGGTTCCGGTGATGTTTTTTATGAAACTGCCGGCGGAAATTTTGTTGTTGAATGGAACGCAGTTTACAGGTACGGAACAACAGAAGCGGAAACTTTCCAAATCATTCTTTACCCAAGCGGAGAAATCAAGCTTCAGTACAGTTTAATGAACGGAACGCTCACGAGTACAACTGTTGGAATTGAAAACTCAAGCGAAACAGACGGACTTTTGGTTGTTTTCAACTCAAGCTACGTTGCAAGCAACTTAGCAGTTTTGTTCACTCCTCCGACGAACTGGATTTCGGTTTCACCAACAAGCGGAAGTGTTACTGCTCTTTCTTCTGAAAACCTGACACTAAGTTTTGATTCAAACGGACTTGCAGACGGAAACTACACGGCAGACTTAGTTGTTAACTCCAACGCAACAAACAATGCAACTGTAACTGTTCCTGTAACTCTTGTTGTAACTTCACTTGGAACGATGACAGAAGTTTCAATCGACAAAAACGGAACAAACATCGTTCTTTCCTGGTCCGGCGTAACTTCAGCGGCAAGCTACAAAATTTACAGAAGCACGACTCCTGACGGAAACTTTACACTCGTCGGAACTGCAACAACAACAAACTGGACAGACACAAACGTTTCAGGCGGAACTTACTTCTACCAGGTAACGGCAAACAATTAATTTTTTTTAAAAGGCTTTTGGTTAAAATCAAAAGCCTTTTTTTTAGAAACAGGAGCAAGGTTTTGAGTTTTAACACGATTAAAAACGATATTTTTTTGGTCCCGTAAAATCAAGAAGGTTGGGTAACTCGCTTGGAATTGACCTTTTGCCTTACAGTGAAAAAATTTGCAGTATGAATTGTGTTTACTGTGAGTGCGGAGTTACGACAACTTTAACGACACTTGGCAACAAAGAAAATTTTCCAAACACAAAAGAAATCCGTCAAAAATTTCACGAAAAACTTGCTGAGCTAAAAGATGCAAAAATTGACGTACTAACTTACGCAGGACACGGAGAACCGACTTTACACCCGAATTTTTTTGAAGTTTCAGAGTTGATTTTTGGTTTGCGAAACGAGTTTTTACCCAAAGTTCCGATTGTGCTTCTGACAAACGCTACGACCGTGAACGAGCCAAAAACCCGTGAAAGCTACAAATTTTTTGACAAAGTTTACTTCAAGTTAGACGCCGTAACGGAGGAACTTTTCAGAAAAATTAACAGAAGCCCTTCAGAAGTGAACTTAGAAAAAATAATTTTGGGAATTGCGGGTTTGGAAAAAAAATCTTTGCAAGTTATGTTTATCAGAAGTGAAAAAATTGATAACACGGCAGAAGCCCACGTTTTGAAACTGCTTGAAGTTTTAGAAAAAATCCAACCTGACGAAATCCAGCTTTACTCACTTGCGAGGCTTCCTGCTGTTGAAGGGGTTGAGCAGGTTTCAGGCGAAGAGCTAAACAAAATTGCACAAAGAATTTCTGCAAGGTTGGTTAAGAGTTTGGTTCAGGTTTTTTAGAAAAATATTTTTAATAAATTTCCCCTTCAAAATCTGTCAACTCAACAGAAATTGAACCAACAATTGCCTTTCCTTGAATTAAAACCGGAATTTTTCTTTTGTCTTTCGTAATCCAAATCAAAAGTTTTCCCTGTGCTTTGAAAAGTCCTGCTCCGGCAACTGCTGAAACAGGTTCAATTTTGTAACAACTAAATTTTCCTGCACGAACTTTTATTTCTTCTTCTGCGTGAACGATGACAGCCATTTTGTAAAGTTTGTTGTTGTTCACGTAGTTAAGTTTGATTGTGTCGCCGACTGCAAAATTTTGGTTTCTAACAAAAAAAAACGCACTCAAAGGGTCAAAAATCGGTTTTGCAGAAGTTAGAACTGTGTCTTTTGAGGTTAGTTTGTAAAGAAAAGGATTAATTTTTTTAAAGTCTGCCTTGTATTTTTTTTTGTAGGAGCCTTCGTTCTGGATTTTACGGAAGTTTCGCGGGAGGAGAGTTTTTGAG
>JADZEA010000123.1 GCA_020850775.1 bacterium | reverse complement strand
TTTGTGGAAAGCAATTTTAAACAATGATTTTTACGGTTTTCAAAGGCTTCGTTTCTCTCAGAAACTCTGTAAAAATACTCAAGTGCGTCCTCAAGATTTTCAGCATTTTTGCTTTCAAACTCACCTAAACTTTTTAATTCGCAAAGTGAAAACTTAAAAGGCAAGCCATCTTTCAAGTAAATTTTGGGCTTACAAAAATCAATTTCCACAAGAATCTCCTGAGTTGTCAGGTAAAAAGTTTCAAGTGTTTTTTCGTTGCTTCTAAAAAGGATTTCGTTAAAAAAAGTTTTCCCCAAAAAATTCACGTTTTGCTTTAAAAAGTCTTCCGCGGAAACTTTTTGAACCTGAAAAGCTGTGAACCAGCTCTGAAAACTATCCTGCGGAAAGACGTTTTCGCTGCGTTTTTTGATTTCAAATTTTTCGTTTGGAACAAAATTCAGTTTTTTGAAGGCGTCTGAAATTCTATCTTTTTCAAGCAAAAAAACGTTTGAGTCTTTGCCAAAAATTCGTAAAACGATTGTTTGTGAGTTGCTTAACTCTAAAAAAATTAACCTGTCTTGTTCACTAAGAAAAACTTTTGTGATTTTTTTGTTTTTGCAAGAAAGGAAAAAATCCATTGCTTGTTTTGAGCGGGTTAAAAATTTTTGGGGGACAAAACCTGCAAGTTTGCTGTGAATTACAAAATCAAACCTTTTTACTGTTTTAAAATCTAAAAACTCAAAAGTGAGGCGGTTTTCTCTTTGAGTGTAAACTTGTAAAAGTTCGTTTCCAACAAGTTTTACAAGAAAATTTTCAGTGTATTTTTTTAGTGTGAAGTAGTTGGAAAACATTTTTTTAGCTTTTGTTTTGTGAGATTAATTCGTTTCTGTACTTGAAAAATATTGTTGATTTTGAAATCATCCCGACAAACTTTCCATCTCTGACAACGGGCAAACTCCAGGCTTCTGTAGCTTCAAATTTTTTCATTACGTTTTCCATTCTTTCGTAAAAATCAACAGTTGCAATGCCTGAATCCATAATTTCACTGACAATGATTTTATCGTAGAGTGTTTTATCAAACATACTTTCGCGGATTTGTGCAAGCAAAACGACTCCGCAAAATTTTTGTTCCTTATCCACAACAGGAAAAAAATTGCGTTTTGAAATTTTCACAATCTCAACAAGTTCACCCAAAGTGCTTTCAGGCTCAATTTCATTGTAGTTTGTTTCTAAAATGTCCGTAATTGAAATTTTTGTTAAAACACCAACATCCGTGTTTTTACGGATTAAGTTCCCTTGTTCAACAAGGTGTTTTGTGTAAACCGATTCTGGTTCAAAAAACTTTGAAACAACGAAAGAAATTGTTGAAACAATCATCAAAGGTAAAATTGCATCGTAACTGCCTGTAATTTCAAAAATTAAAAAAATACTTGTTAGCGGAGCGTGAAGCATTCCTGCAATAATTCCTGTCATTCCTGCAAGCGAATAATTTGGTTCGTAAAGAATTGGCAAAAATGATTTTGGGGTTTGTGTGATAAAAGTTTGTGCTTCGCTTATTACATTATTATTAATCAAGTTTACTCCGTGACTAAAAACATAACCAACAAGGCTTCCAAGTGCAAGTGAAGGAGCAAAAATTCCTCCTGAACCACCGCTTCCAAGAGTAAAAGTTGTAGCAAGAATTTTGAAAATTAAAATGAATGACACAATTAAAAGCGGGTCGCCTAAAGTTGCTGTTACCAAAATGCCTAAATCGGTTTTGATTAGGTTGCTGACGTTTCCTTGTAGCAAACTTTGAATTAAATCGTA
Organism: bacterium; assembly: GCA_020850775.1. GTDB lineage: Bacteria > CLD3 > CLD3 > CLD3 > CLD3 > JADZEA01. The sequence continues at coordinate 15,165 of JADZEA010000123.1, read as the reverse complement.
ACCTTCACCCATTGCACTTGGAGAAACAAGGCTAACAATTCCTAAAAGTATCCCGCCAATTCCTGCTTTTGCTAAAACGTGAATTTTCATAGTTTTAAATTGGTCTTCCACAAAATAAATTACTTTTGAAAAGAAAACAGAAACGAACCCGCAAACAATTCCAAGAAGAATAAAAAGTCCAAGTTCGTAGATTGTAGAATTAAAAGGAGTTGGGGTGAACTGAACTTTATCACCTAAAAAAATCCTGCCAACTTCTGTTGCACAAACAGCTGAAATTACAATTGGAATAAAAGCGGCAGTTCCAAACTCACCTAAAATCACTTCCAAAGCAAAAATCACTCCTGCAATTGGAGCATTCAAAATCCCTGTAATTCCTGCAGCGGTTCCACAACCGATAAGAATACTTTTTCGCCTTTCGTTAAGGTTCAGAAGCTGCCCAATGTTTGAACCAATTGCTGAACCAGTAACGACGATTGGTCCTTCCAAACCTGCGGAGCCACCAAAACCGACTGTTAAAGTTGAAGTTATCAAACGTGAAAACATTAATTTTGCTTTGATTACACCAAAATTTCTTGCAATTGCGTACATCACGTCAGGAACTCCGTGACCTGGCTTTTCTTTTGAAATAAATTTTGTGAAAGTAACGGTCAAAATTAAACCAACGCAAGGAATAAAAAATTTCACGTAATCGCTTGGCGAAAGTTCGTTCAGAGAATGAAAAGTGAAGTGTACGAGCTTGTGAAGAATTACAGAAGCAAAACCTCCGCAAATTCCTATGAAAGCTCCGACTAAAATCAAAAATGTTTGGTCGTTAGTTTTTTTAATGAGCGAAACGACTAAAACACGTAATATTTTTGGTGGTTTCATCTTTTTTAAAGCATCAATTCAGTAATCCAAAGTGGTTCGTCAATAATTTCTTCCTGACTTTCCTTTTCACGCTTTTTCTCTTGCAAACAAGACTTACAGTAAGGATTAAAACCATCTTTTGAGTTTGGGCTTTTGAAAAATTCTAAGAAAGGTTTAGTTTTTTCGCAGTTTTCACAAACCTTTTCCTGTGGTTTACGAACTGATTTGGTCTCAATTTTTTTCCTGTTTACTTTCGCTTTTATTTCTACATCTTTTTTAGTTTTAGGTGTTTCTTGTTTTTCAACTTTGATTTCCACAGGTTTTTTATCTTTTTGCGGTCGTGGTGCAGCAAGCCCTTGTTTTTCCTTACGTTTTTCGTAGCTTTCTCTCAAGAAAACTTTTGTGCAAGGAACGCAGTAAGTGCTAATTCCATCTTTGAGACGATTGTTCACGTAAAATTCTTCATAATCTTTTGTTACTCCACACTTCGGACAATTTTTAGACGGCATTTTTTACCTCTTTTTTTTAAGATTTAAAAATCATTCCTTTGTTTACAACTCCGATTGCTTTTCCTTGTAATTCCCAGGCATCAAAAGGAGAGTTTTTGGATTTTGAACGTGTTTCGTTCAAGTTGTAAGTCCAAATTTTTTCTAAATCAAGCACAGTAAATTCTGCCTTTGAACCTTTTTTGATTTGTGGAATTTCAAAGTTTAATATTTTTCGCGGGTTTTTGCTAATTTTTTCAATTGCTTGTTTCCAGGTAAGGATTTTGTTTGCGACAAGCACTTTTCCAATTAGTCCAATTGCTGTTTCAAGTCCTGTAATTCCCATTGCAGCACTTGGAAAGTCTGTGTCTTTGTCGTCAACGTGGTGTGGAGCGTGGTCAGTTGCGATTACGTCAACAGTTCCGTCACGAAGTCCTTCAATCAAAGCCTCAACGTCTGCCTGTTCACGTAAAGGCGGACACATTTTTGCGTTTGTGTTGTAGCCTGTTACGGCTTCGTCAGTCAAAGTAAAATGGTGTGGAGTTACTTCGCAAGTGATGTTAATTCCTTTTTCTTTGGCACGCCTCAGAAGTTCAATTGAACCTTTTGTGCTTGTGTGAGCAATGTGCATTTTCCCACCTGTAAACTCTGAAAGCAAAATTTCACGGGCAACAATTATGTCTTCAGCAACAGAGGGCCAACCTTTGAGACCAAGTTTTGTTGCAACCAAACCTTCGTTCATCGCTGCACCTCGTGTTAATCCGTGGTCTTCTGCGTGAGTAATTACTGGAATTCCGTACATTTTTGAGTATTCAAGAGCGTAACGAACAAGTTCGGAATTCATCGTACAACTTCCGTCGTCAGAAATTGCAACTGCTCCCGCTTCAACCATTTCAGCAATTAATGAAAGCTCTACACCTTTTCGTTCTTTTGAAATTGTTCCGATTGGATAAATATTTGTGATTTCGTTTTGTGATTTTTGCTTGATAAAAGAAACAATTTGTTCGTTATCGATTGCTGGTTTTGTGTTTGGCATACAACAGACAGAAGTAAAACCACCAATTTTTGCTGTTTCAGAGCCACTGTGCAAAGTTTCTTTGTGTTCTTGACCTGGTTCTCTGAAATGAACGTGAATGTCTGTCAACCCACAAGCAACAGTTTTTTGCTGAACGTCCCAAACTTCACCGTTAAAATTACTTGTGTCAATTTTTCCGACAAAATCAATCGTGTCATTTTTTACAACAAAGTCAAGAATTTCGTCTGTTTCAAGGATTTTTGCATTTTTCACCAAAAGGTAATCAAATTTTTTGTTCATCTTCAAACTTGCCTAAAATTTTTTCAGGTGAATTTAATACTTTTTAAGGATTTTTAATAGTGGTTTTTAATTTTTAAAATTTCCTAATTTGAGTTAAAATGATTTCTGTTTAAATTCTAAGTTAAGTTTGCTAAATCAAGAAATCTAACCAAAAGCAATTTAAAATCTTTAAGGAGGGTAGAAAATGAAAGCTGTAATTATGGCGGGAGGTTTTGGAACAAGATTAAGACCTCTTACCTGTAACATTCCGAAGCCAATGGTTCCTGTTGCCAACAAACCAATGATGGAACACATCGTAAATCTGCTCAAAAAATATGGAATTACAGAAATTGTTTCATTACTCTACTACCAACCTGAAAAAATCAAAAATTATTTTGGAGATGGAAGCAAGTTTGGAATTAAAATGGATTACGTTAAAGCAGAAGCAGATTTTGGGACTGCCGGAAGCGTAAAAAATGCTGCTCACTTGCTAAAAGAACGTTTCATAATTATTAGTGGCGATGTTTTGACAGATTTTGACCTTGAAAAAGCAATAAAATTTCACGAAGAAAAAAAATCAATTTCAACTATTCTGCTAACTCGTGTTACAAACCCTTTGGCTTTTGGAGTTGTAATCACTGACGACAAAGGAAAAATTACCCGTTTCCTTGAAAAACCATCCTGGGGCGAAGTTTTTAGTGATACAATCAACACGGGAATTTATATTCTTGAACCGGAAGCATTGGATTTTATCCCGCCAAAAATGGATTTCGACTTTAGTAAAAACCTTTTCCCAATTTTTCTAAAAGAACAAAAAGGGCTTTACGGCTACATTTCTGAAGGTTATTGGCGAGACATCGGAAACCTTGATGAATACATTGAAGCTCACAAAGATTTGCTAAACGGACAAGTAAAAATTCCAACTTTACCGGGTAACACTTCTTTAATTATTGATAAAACTGCAAAAATTGGAGAAAATGTTAGTTTTGAAGGAATGGTAATCATCGGAAAAAATGCGGAAATTGGCGATAACGTAGAAATTTCTTACTCAATTATTGGTGATAATTCAAAAATTGGAAATGATTCCGTGATTAATTCTTCTGTCGTTTGGGACAACGTAAAAACAGAAGAAGACATTGGCTTGAAGCGGGACGTTGTTTGCAGCAGAGTTTCAATTGGCAAAAAAACAAGAATCCACAGCAATGTTTTTGTTGCTGAAGATTGTAAGATTGGAAAAGAAGCAATCATAAAACAAAACCTGAAACTTTGGCCCGATAAAATTGTTCACGACAACGCAATCGTTACAAGCAGCCTGATTTGGGGCGATAAGTGGCTTCGTGAACTTTTCACTGACGCAAAAGTTGTCGGATTAATTAATTCTGAAATTTCACCTGATTTTGGTGCAAAACTTGGAGGCGCTTACGGCGCTTTTATCGGACTTTCAAAAAATATCATTGTTTCAAGAGATTCCTACGACGGTTCCAGAATGATTAACCGTGCTTTGATGTCCGGTTTGATGTCTGCAGGAGTAAACTGTGTTGATGTCAGCGAACTTCCAATTCCTGTAATTCGTCATCAACTTCGTTCCGGAGGTTACGCCGGAGGAGTTCACACAAGAAAATCCACACTTGGAGATAAATCAGTTGAAATAATTTTTATTGATAACGATGGAAAAGATATTCCTGTTTCTAAAGCAAAATCAATTGAAAGGCTCTTTCAAGGCGAAGATTTTAGCAAAGCTGATTTTGAATCTATCGGGCAGGTTGAGTTTTCTGTGCGGGTTACAGAATCTTACAAACGTAATTTTTTCAAAAATCTTGACACTGAAGCGATTGACAAACGCAAATTCAAAGTCGTAATTGACTACTCAAACGGAAGTGCTTCAAACATTTTTCCTTCACTTTTGGGAAGCCTTGATTGCCAAATAATTTCCCTGAATGCTTACACAGACCAACGAAAATTAATTCACTTCAGAAATTTTTATGAGCCTGCAAAAGCACAACTCTCTTCAATTGTAAAATCTGTAAATGCCGATTTAGGATTTTTAATTGACCCAAGTGCTGAAAAGGTTTTTCTTGTTAATGAAACGGGAGAATACATTGACACTTTAAAAGCAATGCTTGTCGTAACCGAACTTTTTCTTAAACAAAATCAGGGAATTGATAAAATTGCTGTTCCCGTAACGGCAACGAATAAAATTGATGAAATTGCTAAAAAATACGGAGTTACGGAAGTCATCAGAACAAAAAATGACCACAGTTCAATGATGGATTCAGTTATTAACAAAGGAGCAAAATTCGTTTCCGGAACTCGCGGAGGTTACATTTTTCCTGAATTTTTGTTTGCTTGTGACGGAATGTTTGCAATGGCAAAAATTATGGAACTTTTAGCAAAAGACGGGAGAAATTTTAGTGATTTTACAAACGAAGGAAATTTCTTCCACACAAGCAAAAAATCTGTTCCTTGCCCCTGGGAAAAAAAGGGAACTGTAATGCGAAAAATTATGGAATTTTCAGAGCCTTACGAAAGGCAACTGATTGACGGCGTAAAAGTATTTTTAAATGAAACAGAATGGGTTTTACTCATTCCAGACCGTTTAGAAGCATTTTTTAATATTTACGCTGAGTCTAACGACGCGAAAAGAACAAAAGAAATTGTCCGAGAATTTGAGCAAAAACTTCTCACTTGGTCAGAGTAAATTTTACTTTTACAAAACTTGGAAAAACTTTTGTATTTTTCAGTTAGAAAAAACGTGAAAGTTTGATTTCAAAGTTTTAGATTCTTGCAAAAAATAAAGGAAAAGCACAGTGAAACGTCTAATCATACTAAACATAAATGGCGAAAATTATGAAATTGCCGTCAAAGATAACCGAACTTTGCTTGAAGCAATCCGTGAAGAATGCAATTTAACAGGCACAAAACAAGGTTGTGATGTTGGGGATTGTGGTTCGTGCATGGTTTTGCTTGACGGTGTTCCCGTTCAATCCTGCCTGACTTTAGCAGTTGCCTGCACGGACAAAAAAATCACAACAGTTGAAGGAATTGCTGAAAATGGTAAGCCTCATCCAATCCAAAAAGCATTTGATACCTGTGGCGGAGAACAGTGTGGATTTTGCACTCCCGGTTTTTTAATTTCATCAAAACATCTTCTTGATTGCAACACGAACCCTTCACTTGATGAAATCAAGAATTCTTTATCGGGAAATTTGTGTCGCTGCACTGGTTACACAAAAATTATTGAAGCGGTTCAGGTTGCAGCAAAAGAACTTCGTACTTTACAAGATTAAAAGAGGTTTAGAGTTTGCAATCAGAAGAAATTTTAGACTTAATCAACCAAGCTTTAGATGGAAATCAAAACGCTTACGCAGCATTGGTAAAACGTTATCAAACAGGACTTTACATAATGCTTAGCAAAATGGTAAACAACAAACTTCAAGCCGAAGACCTTGTTCAGGAAACTTTTATGAAAGCATTTAAATCGCTTGCATCCTACAATCCTGAACACGCATTTTCAACCTGGCTCTACAAAATTGCAAAAAATAATTGCATTGATTACATTCGTAAAAAAAGACTTCAAGCCTATTCAATGGATGCAGAAATTGAAGGTAAGGATGATGATTTCCAACGAGATTACCAGGATACAGAAGCAATTTCACCTGAACGTGAATTTTTGCAAAAGGAACGAACGCAAATTATTAAAATTGCAATTGATAACTTACCCAAAAAATATCACGAAGCAATAATTTTGAGGCATCAGGAGGATAAATCTTACGAAGAAATTGCGGAACTTTTACGTATTCCTGTCGGTACTGTAAAAGCAAGAATTTTCAGAGCAAGAGAAATGCTCAAAGTTTCTCTCAAAGGCAAAATTATTTTTTAAGGCTTAAATGTGATTTACTTCTTTATTTTTTTTACACTTATAATTTCTCAGCAAACCCTAAAAGCTGGTGGAGGACTTGAATCAAGTTTTTCAACACAAAAATCAAATGAAAAAATTATCAAAGTAAATGTTGAGTTTGGCGGTGGAACAATAAAAATCCAAAGTGATGACGAAAACAATATTTTTCGCGGGAACACAACATTTTCCAAAAAAGACTACAAACCAAAAGTCAATTACGAAACAATTGACGATTCACTTGGCTACTTACGAATTTTCCCAACTGAAAAAACAATTAATATTTTTGATTCAAAAGATTTGAAAAAAAATAAATGGGACCTTTTTTTCTCAAATGAAGTTCCTTATGAATTTAATTTTGAGTTTGGTGCTTCAGACGCTAACCTTGATTTTACAAACATTCAAATCCAAACACTTAAAATTGAAAATGGAGTTGGAGAACTTGTTTTGGATTGCCGGGAGACGAATAAAACTTCACTCAAAGAACTGCAAATTGATAGTGGAATTGGTGAAATGGTTTTCAATAATTTGCTAAACACAAACTTTGAAAATTTCTATTTTGATGGCGGACTTGGTGATTACGTCCTGAATTTTACGGGAAAATCAAACCAAAAAAAAGCAAACGCTTTCGTAAACGTCGGACTTGCAGAAGTTGAAATACTTTTAGAAAAAGGCATTTCAGTTGAAATTACAAAGGAAGCCTCATTTTTATCCAAAGTTAACCTTGATGATTTTGAAAAAGTTGGCGCAGAACTTTACAGAAATGCAAATTTTGACAGAAAAGATTTTGTCCTTTACCTGAAAATTGAGGTGGGTTTTGGTAAAATCAAAGTTAGAACAAAAGATTAAATTCCTACAAATTATTGTTTTCAGTGTCTTTAGTCAGTGTTGACTGTTCCTCAGTTTTGTAAGCCAGAACTTCAGAGTTTGTTTTCAAAATTACTTTTTTCAGAAAAAAACCAAAAATTGCCAAAGCTAAAAAACTCCACAAAACCGCCCAAACCATTGCAGGAATGAAAGTAATTTCACTTAAAATCACTGCATCGGTTCTTCCGCCTGAAAGAAAATCCGTTAAGTCATAAATTGCGTAGAACGAACTTGTTATGCCTAAAAAATATAAAAAAAAGTAAGAATATTTTAAATTGAGTTTAAAAAGAGAGTAAAAAATGAGTATTGAAACAGCACAAAAAGTAATTCCAAAAATGTTTCTGACGTAAAGAATTGCGACAAACAAAATCCCAACTGCAAAAAACAAAAAAATATACCTTTGAAACTTATTTTTAGAAGCTAGAACCAATAAAATTCCGCCAAAAATTGTGCTTCCGACGTAACCTGCTGAAGCGGTCAGAATTGAATTTCCACCAATTTGTTTAACAAAGCCGGATTCGTCGGAAGAAATGCTCAGTTCAAGAACATTTCCACCAGTAAGAATTGAAACGAGTGCGTGAGAAAGTTCGTGAATAAAAACAGCCATAATTTTGAAAGGAAAAAAGATTGATGTTTTCCAAAAAAGAATGGAAAAAACAGCCATTAAAAGCAAAATTCCCGTTTTTTTAAAATCTAATGTTTTCATTTTTTCTAATCAAGATTGTAAAGTGAGTTAATCTCGTTCTCGTATTTTTGCAAAATTACTTTTCGTTTGATTTTCATTGTTGGGGTTAGTTCGCCATTTTCAATCGTCAAAGGCTCGTCAAGAACAATAATTTTCTTGATTTTTTCGTAGCCTGCAAGCCCTTGCTGATTTTTTTCTACTTCACTGAGAATTAATTTATGAATTTCGTCTTTAATCATTCCGCGAATTTGGTCAAAATCAGGAACAATGATTGCGCTGACAAAATTTCGTAAATCACCTATCAAAACTGCGTCGGCAATAAATTTACTGTTTTTCAGTTTGTCTTCAATCGGTTGTGGAGCAATATTTTTTCCACCTGCTGTAACAAGTAAATTTTTCTTTCTGTCCGTAATTTTCAAAAATCCGTCCTGGTCAAACATTCCGATGTCTCCGGTGTGAAGCCAGCCTTCTTCATCAATTAATTCTTTTGTGGCTTCAGGATTTTTGTAGTAGCCTTGCGTAATTGAAGGACCTTTTGTCAGAATTTCACCGTCGTGAGCAATTTTTACAGAAGCTGCACTGATTGGTTTACCGACGGTTCCGAACTTGTAATCGTCAAGTTTGTTCAAAGCGATTACGGGGGAAGTTTCAGTCATTCCGTAACCTTCAATGATTACAATCCCGACTGCTTCAAAAAATTCTCCGATGTGTTGCTGCAAAGGAGCGCCACCGGAAACAAAAAACTTCAGTTTTCCACCCATTTTTTCACACATTTTTGAGTAAACAAGTTTGTGAGCGATTGAATGCTTAATTTTTAGCGAAATTGGTAAAGGCAGCTTTTCTTTTTTGTAGTGAGCGACTTCTTTGCCCAAAGCAATTGCCCAGTTAAAAATTTTACGTTTTGATTCCGGACCTTTTTCAACTGCGTCCAAAATTTTAGAGTAAACTTTCTCGTAAAATCTTGGGACACTTGTCATCAAAGTTGGTTGAATTTCCAAAATATTTTGTGCGACTGTCTCAATGCTTTCAGCGTAAGCAATTGTTGCCTGAAGGTAAACCGGCAAAAAATGTCCGCCCATTCTTTCAAAAATGTGGCAAAGTGGTAAAAACGAAAGCAAAACGTCTTCCTTACCAACTTTAAAAGAAGAAAGGCAACTTTCAATGTTTGACAAAATATTTTCGTGAGTTAGCAAAACACCTTTTGGGTAACCCGTAGTTCCTGAAGTGTAAACGATACTGGCAATTTCTGAAAGTCCAACATTTTCAGATGTTTCTGTAAATTTTTTCTCGTCAGCAATTTTTTCGCCTGAAGCAAGAAAATCATCAAAAGAGATAAAGTTAATTTGTTTGTAAGTTTTTTCTGTGTAAGGAAAAAGCGTAACAATTGTTTTCAGCTTGGAAAGCGTGTCAAGTAAAGGTTTAAGTTCTTTAAGTTTTTGTTCCTGGCTAATCAGGAGTAGTTCAGAATCCGAATCCAACAAAATGTATTGGTCTTGTTCAGCAGTTAGTGAAGGATAAATTGGAATTAAAATTGCTCCGTGAGAAATCACGCCGTAATCCGTTATCGCCCATTCAACACGATTTTCAGAAACAATTGCAACCTTTGAGCCTTTAGTGATTCCGAGTTTAGCAAGTGCAAAATGAAAGTTCATTACTTTTTTTCTAAACTCTGTGTAACTAATTGGCTGATACTTTCCATTGATTTTTTGTCTGTAAGCCTCTTTATCAATTCTTGAAGACTTTTCAAACATGTCGGCTAAAGATTTAAACTTGTACATAAAAACTTAACTCCATTAAAATATTCTGTTAGAAAAAGGATTAGTTAAATTAAGGAAAAAAAAATAAAAGCAGTTCTAATTTTTTTCTTAGGCATTAGACTAAAAACTTACCCTTTTAAAACTAAAAGTAACACAAAGTTGTTTCTTTAAAACCCTTTTCAGATGGTTCTTTTCGGTAATATTTGGTACGTGCTTTGTTGTTTGTTAATAACTGAAACAATATTTGTTTGCATTCAATTTATGATTTACTTACATTTATTCTTTATTAATTAAGCCTTAAAAAAAATGTTAAAGATACAAATTACTTTTAGGAGGAACTTTTAATGCCTTTTTTTGCGAACAGTAAAAAAACTTCCTTTCTTTTGGGCATAATCGGCCTTGCTTCTGCTTTTGTTGTAAGTTGCGGAAGCAATCCTGAAACAGAAGTTTTAGAAGCAACTTCTTGTTACGGAGAAACTTCTGAATACCATTCAACAACTTTCCCGACAGCAGGTTTTGAATTAAGTTTAAAATTGGATAACCTGCAATCAAATCCAATTAACACAAACTTACCTGCAGGAAACGTTGCACGTTCATCTAAAATCTCTAAACGTTACCAAAGAACAACAACAATTAGCCGTGCAAGTGTTTTTTACAAACGTGTTGTTAATTCAGACGGAACTTTAGCTCCCGATTCAACAAGGATTTTATTAGAGGATCCTTTGTCTGTTGACTACGAGGAAACCACAATTTCTGAAATTAGCAGAAACGCCGTTTTTCATCCTGACGTAACAAATCCTGATACTTCTTTTGCATTCGCTCAGGATACGTTACAGTTTGTTGCTAACACAAAATTCCCAAGCGTCGGAGTTCGCGGAGTTGCTTCAAACCCTTTGCGCGGAGTTTACGAAGGCTTTGTAAAGAATGGAAGTTCTTACGTTCCTTTTGGTAAATTCTACTCTTCCAAAGAAACACCGGGAACTTTTGTTCCTGCCGATGACTCTTTAAAGAAAAAAGATTACCTTTTTGACGTAAATTTCCAAGCTCAAACTTCAACTGATGTCTGGAACTTTCCTGAAGTTGAAATTTCAATTGAAGACACAACCGAATACGGAAAAGCTGACACTGAAGCCAATACAAAATCTGGTCAAACTTTTCTGAAAACTACAAGCACAACTTACCAAACCGTTGTTAAAAGGGATTCTTCAAACATTCAAATTAAAGGAAATCCTGACCCGGAATTTGTGATTTCTCCGGACAATCCTCCAACTTACGATTTTGTTGCCGACAGCACAAAATTTATAACCACAAAAATTGTATCAGATGTTCGGTACAGAATTACTCAATCTTGGGGAACAAGAACAGTTAAAGAAGATTTAATCTCAACTTACACAAAAACTAAAGTTTATACTTTGAACTTTCAGGCTGCTTCTTTTGCTTTTAGCGGAACTCTGACCGGAACTTTTGCTTACGACCAAAGTGCTTCAATCAAAAATTCCGATGCAAATATTTCAATTACAAACCTGATTGCTCTTCAAGGTTTCCGTTACAGACCTTGGCTAACACGAAGCAACGGAGATTTTGCAAAAATTAATGAAACTTTCGACGGCTCTGCTCCTTACTCGCTTGCTTCAATCACCAGCAAAGCTGCTGTTCCTTTAGGTGAACTTTCTACCTGGGATAACTTAATTATTGCTATTGAACCAAACAACCAACCTGAAAATGTTGTTGTTCCCTGGACAATCAATGCTTTTAATTCCGTAATTGATATTTCTTTGGCTGATGCTTTCAAACTTGATTTTGCAAACATCAAAATGGACACTGAAGACCGTTCTTTCTTACCTGACACAAACTACGTTTTCCAATTTTGGTGGTTGGCTAACACTGCTAACGGAGTTTTAAAAGACATTACTTACGGCGGAGTTCCTAATGCTTACACTTCTAAAAAATTCCGTTTTGTAAACAATGAATTTCGTTTAGTTGCTGATAATTCTCTTGTTACCAATTTTGGTATCGAACCTTACCCAAACAGTCCTGCCACACTTTACAGAAAAAAACTCGGTAAATTTGTTGTTGCTGTTGAACCTTTGACTGAACCTGCTTCCGATAACTTGCTTTTAAACGGAATCGTTTTAGTCTCTACTCACTCCGATTCTGTAGTAGCTGATTTTACAAAAAAACAAAACCTCGTCTTCCCAAGCAAACAAACTTTTGATGACATCGGAAAAGTTGTCGCCGGAACCGATACTTTAGATACCGACACAGTAATTGACTCAATTGTTTTTGTTTACAAAGACATCGACATCGGCTCTGCAATCATTGAAAAAGATACTTTAAGGCTTTGTTTCGGAAGTTTACCTTTTATTCAAACTCAACTTTCAGGTGCAAGTGTAAGGTATTTAAATTACTCTTACTATTTTTGGCTAAAAGGTAACGATGGCTCCTGGACAAAAGTGGATAATTCTACTGATGGAAAATTTAAAATTGACCAGGTAAAACAATTCCAAAATAACACCGAAATCATCCCTGATTTTGACCTTGAGACTTTTGGCGGCGGACCAAACTTGAAATTTAACGTAGCTTTCAAAAGTGGTTCAGGACTTAACTGGAACAACTACGAAGGACTTTACCTTTCTCTCACACCAAACCCTTTGATTGGACTTGGTGGAGGTTCTACTTTCTTTTCAGTAAACAACGTAACAGAACCTTTCTTTGTTACTCCTTACTCTTTCAGCATTCCAAATGCAATTGCAGAAGGTAACAAGTAAGATTTTTTAAAAGAAAAAATTTTCAAGCCGTCTCTTTTTGATTAAGGAAACGGCTTTTTTGTTGTTAACTTTAAAGAAAAATTTTAGGAGTAAAAAAAATGTTTGATAAGGTTTCTGTCCCAACAAACGGACAAAAAATCAGTTTTAAAAATGGAAAAATTCAAGTTCCAAACAACCCAATCATTCCTTTCATTGAAGGTGACGGAATTGGTGCAGACATTTGGAAAGCGTCTGTGAATGTTTTTGATTCTGCCGTTAAAAAGGCTTACAACGGTCAGAAAAAAATCGCCTGGATGGAAGTTTTTGCAGGCGAAAAATCTTTGCAGGTTTACGGCGAAAATATTTGGCTTCCTGAAGATACTTTGAAAGCGATTGAAGAATTTTACGTCGCAATCAAAGGACCTTTAACAACTCCCGTTGGTGGTGGAATCAGAAGTCTGAACGTAACTTTGAGACAAAGGCTTGACCTTTACGCTTGCATTCGTCCTGTTCGCTACTTTGAAGGAACTCCAAGCCCGATGAAAAAACCAGAACTTCTTGACGTTGTAATTTTCCGTGAGAACACGGAAGACGTTTACGCAGGAATTGAGTGGAAATCGGGAACTCCCGAAGCAGAAAAGGTTTGGGAATTTTTGACAAAAACGATGAACAAAACGATTCGTCCTGCTTCAGGAATTGGAATTAAACCAATCAGTGAGTTTGGTTCAAAAAGGCTTGTCAGAAAGGCAATTCAGTACGCGGTTGACCAAAACAAAAAATCTGTAACGATTGTTCACAAGGGAAACATTCAAAAATTTACTGAAGGAGCTTTCAAAGAATGGGGTTACGAGCTTGCAAAAGAGGAATTTGGCAACGTAACAATCACTGAAGACGAGCTTTGGGATAATTTTGGCGGAAAAATTCCTGCTGGAAAAGTTTTAATTAAAGACAGAATCGCTGACGCAATGTTTCAACAATTACTTTTGAGACCTGACGAGTACGAAGTAATTGCAACGACAAACCTTAACGGCGATTATCTTTCTGACGCGTGTGCGGCGCAAGTTGGTGGACTTGGAATCGCACCGGGAGCAAACATTTCTAACGAAGTCGGACTTTTTGAAGCAACTCACGGAACGGCTCCAAAGTACGCGGGACAAGACAAGGTAAATCCTGGTTCCGTAATACTTTCGGGAGTGATGATGTTTGACTACCTTGGCTGGAAAGAAGTCAGCGAATTAATTATCAAAGGAATGGAACAGGCAATTAAAAACAAAACAGTAACTTACGATTTTGAACGCCAAATGGAAGGTGCAAAACTTCTCAAGTGTTCGGAGTTTGGGCAAGCAATTGTAGATTTGATGTAGAAAATATTTTAGTGTGAGAGACTGACTGAAAAAATTGGTCTCTCACGTTTTTTTGTCTTTGTGAAAGTGGTTTGGAAGCACGAAGTTCACAGTTTGCAGGACAACAATTTTTGCAAAACCAACGCTCTCAGTTCATTGTTTTTACTTGTTAACAAAATTATTTTTACCTGACCATTGGAAAATATTTGTCCTTATTCTCAAAAACTACCCAAAGATTAATTGCAAAAAGAACTAATGCCACAGGTAAACCTGAAGGTTCTGTAATATTAACTAAGAGTATTCCAATCATTATCGGAAAAATGATAACAGCACCAAGTGCTCTTGTTTTTGGTACTATGAAAAGTATGCCACCGGCAATTTCAGTTACTCCTACAAGTGGCATTAACCACCCAATTTCAGTAAATGCGTTCATCATTTTCACCAATTTTTCGGGTAAGTCATCAGGAACAGGAATGTAATTTAAAAATTTATTCAGTCCTGCATTAATAAACATTAGCCCAAAAATCAGGCTCATACCAAAAAGAATTTTCTGTTTCATTGTTTTCAACTTTCTTTTTAAGAGTTGTTGTAAAATTGATGTTAGCAGAATCTCAATTTTCTATTCACTAAATCAGGTTTAAAAAAACCACAATTATTTTTAGAAGTCAATCATAAATTTTTAAGATTGAAAGCCAGCACAACTCTTACAAAATGGTGCTTTTTTGTTTGAAAAACGGAGAATTTAGCGATTGAACCAAAAACTCTCAAGTTCTTTGTCATTGAAAAGCGATGCCAGCAAGAAGTGAGACACTCACAAACAAACTTGTCAAGGTTCTCACTCTGTTTGCCTGAACACGGATTTTTGGGATTTTAAGAATTAACTGGATTTTTTTAGTTTAGCGTAAACCCCGCTAAGAAGCGTGGATTCCGCAACTTTTTTTGCGGGTTTTACGCTGGAAGCGGAATTCACGCTGGTTAGTTCACACTTTTGTCTAAACACGGATTTTTGGGATTTTCAGGATTAACGGGATTTTTTTAGTTTAGCGTAAACCCCGCCAAGAAGCGTGGATTCCGCAACTTTTTTTGCGGGTTTTACGCTGAAAGCGGAATTCACGCTCAAAACTTGTCAAGGCTCTCACGCTTGTCTGAACACGGATTTCTGGGATTTAAGGATTAACGGGATTTTTTTAGTTTAGCGTAAACCCCGCCAAAAAGCGTGGATTCCGCAACTTTTTTTGCGGGTTTT
>JADZEA010000122.1 GCA_020850775.1 bacterium | reverse complement strand
GGGAAGCAAAAATATTCTCCTGAAAGCAATGCTTTTTTGGGAATGACTGAATTTTGGAACGAAATAAATAATGGACTTGACGCTTACAGCATTCCAAAAGAAAGTGCGAGACAGGTCATTGAAATCCATAAAAAACGAGGCGATTCAATCTATTTTATCACTGCAAGACCAAAAACAGTAACCGAAACTGTAACAGAATTACTTGCAAAAACTTTTGGCATTGAAAATCCAAACAAAGCAATTTTTACTGACCACAAAAAAGGCGAAAACACAAAAATCAAGCCTTTAACCGACAACAAAATTGAAATTTATTACGGCGACTCAGATTCGGATATTGAAGCAGCAATTGCAGCAAAAGCAAGACCGATAAGAATTATGCGGGCAGGAAATTCAACCAATAAACCAATGCCACAAAATGGTAAATTTGGTGAGGAAGTTTTAGTCAATTCCGAGTTTTAAATTTCTAAAAATTACTTGTTTTAAAGTTGGTTTCTTAAAAAAGCTACCAACTTTAAGCCTTTAATTTTCCTGCTTTACCAAAAAATACTTCCCAATCTCTGGTTCTTTTTCAAGCAAACCTTCAAGTTTTTCACCTGCAACCTGAAAGTGTTCGGTTTCAAAATGCTTTTCTAAAATTTCCCTGCTTTCCCATTCTTCAACAAAAACAAACTCATTTTTGTTTGTTTCGTGCTGCACAAAATAGTACTGCAAACAACCTTTTTCGTTACGGCTTGGTTCAACCATTTCTGAAAGTATTGTTTTGACTTTTTCAGTTTGTTTTGGAAGTGCAACAACTTTTGCAATCACTCTTAAAGTTTCCATTTTCTCCTTATTTTTTCTTGCTTAGTTCTTTAATTTTTTCTTCATTTTCTTTCCAAAATTGCTCTTTGTCTGCCAAAAACTCCAAATCAGTTGAATCTGCGAGGTAGTAAAGACTTAAAAGTTCTAAGAAAGCTAATTTGTAGTGTTCGGCATCAGGTTCAATTTGAAGGTAAGATTTCCAAATTTTTACTTTCTCAAAAGGAGTTTCAAGACGTTTTGCTCTTCGTGAGTAAAGATTGTAAAGAGTTGTGTCAGCTTGCATTTTTAGTTTTTCGCTAAAATCTTCAGATGATTCGTTGCTTAGTTTTTCGGCTTTTTTCTCAATAATTTCATCAAAAGCACTTTTCTTTTTTGCCTTGTCTTCCAAAGTTGGCAGGTGTGCTTTTCCTGTTTTCAAAACATCTTTTGTGTTTTGCCAGTCATCAACATTTTTTGGTTTTTCAACCTTTTCAAAAAATAAAGGCAAAATAAAATCAGATGGAACCGGCACACCATTTTTTTGAGGTGGAATCCATTTTATTGATTTTAAACACTTCAAAACATTTTCCGTGCAAACTCCGTAAAGTTCGTCGTTAATAATTTCAAAATCCTCAAAATTCCCGTTTTTTGTGATTTTTACCTTGATTGAAAACTCGCCACCAAGCCCAAGTTGTGAGATAATTTCAGGAATTTCAAAACAATTTTCAAACTCATTTTCAATTGAAAACCCACTTTCAGGCTTTGGTAAAGCTGAAAAATCATTGCTTACAATTTTTCTTGCGCTAAAAACTTTATTGTCTGAACTTTCTGTTTTTTCTTGTTTTTCAGTTACAAAAATTTTTTTTAGTGAGTCAAGATTGGAAACATTAATTTCCAAAGTATCGCTTTGGTTTGGCAAAACCTGAGTTTGTTCGTTAATTGCTGCATTTGTGCTTTGGATGATTTTAAAAATTGTCAACAACAACAAAACCAAAAAACTTGCGTAGCCAATCAGTCCGTCGTAAGCCAAAAGTTTACCGAAAAAAGATTTTAGTTTTTCCATTTTGATTTTCTAAGTATTTTTAGGTTAAAAGTTTTTACCCTGAAAATAAACAATTTTTTTTGCTAAAGTGCATTTTTTCATTGAAACTTTTGCTTTGCTTTTAGTTGAAAAAAAAAGTAAGTTTTGTTTTTTTGTGGAGCCAAGTTTTGGTAAGTATCAAATTTAAAGTTTCGGAATTTTTCAGAACTCACCGGGCAAACTCATTTGTAAAGTCAGTGAAGGCATTTTACAAACAAGATGTTTTTGTAAAAGCTTCTTCACTTGCAATCACTACAATTTTTGGTTTTGTACCTCTTGTAGCAGTAATTTTAAAAACTCAAAGTATTTTTCTTTCTGAAAAAATGAACTACGATATTATTGTAACTTTAATTCGTTTTTTCTTTCCTTCATCAACAATCAATTTTGAAAAATATGCTCTTTCTTACGTTGTAAACACAGAACTAATTCCTGTTTTTGGGATAATTTGGGCTTTATTTGGCTCGTTTATTTTTTACTGGAGCATTGAATCAACTTTTAATTCGATTCATCTTTCAACCAAAGAACGTCGTGGAAGTGTAAAAATCCGCCATTTTTTAGAAACGATTACTCTAAGTGCAATAATTATTGGTTTAGTAACTTATTTTTCTGTAAACTACGTAAAACCAAAACTTGATGTAATTGGAATGTTTGCACAGTTCAGCTGGCTTTACGATATTCTTTTTCCATTTTTAATTGGTAACACAGTAATTTTTATAACTTTCAGAAGGCTTCCGGCTGAACCTCTGAAACTTTCTACAACCATTCAAGGAACAATTTTAGCCTCTTTTCTCTACATTGTTTCAAAATATGTTTTTAATTTATTTACAATAAATTTTTCAAATTTTCCAATGATTTACGAGGGTCTTGCTTTAGCTGTTTTATGGGTTTTATGGGTTGAAGTTGCTTGGTTAATTGTGCTTTACGCTTTCACCTGGATTGCTGTTCAACAACCTGAAGAAGGTTACAGACTAACTTACCCTGCAAATGCAGCACTTTATCTTTTCAAAATTTTTCTTGATGAAAAAACTCAATGCCTTGATTTTACTGAAACACGCTTCAAAATGAACATCGCAAAACTTGATTACTCTTTTTTAATGGATACTTTAGAAAGTAATAACTACGTTGTAGTTACTGAAAATAATGAAATAATTTTAAAGCAAACTTTGTCAAATATTTTTGTTGGTGATGTTTTACAACTTTTTCGCCCAAAAGTCTTAGCCTTACGGGTTAATGAAAAAGATGCCCTGACAAAACACTTACGAAAATCCATAAAATCTAACTTGCCTTTAGAACAATCATTCCAAAATATTTCAATTATTCAGCTTTTTGGTGAAAATGATTTTGATAAAAAACAAGAGGAGGAACTCTCAGCAAAAATCAAAGTTTTACCTTCTAAAAAAAGTAAAACCTAAATTTTTTCAATGAGTTTAGCCATAATTTTTGTGAGTTTGGGTTCAGTTTCGTTTGCAGTTTTTATGATTTCAACAATGTTCGCAGGTTTCAAAGCATCAGGAAAACACTCGTCAGTAATCACGGACATTCCAAAAACTTTTAGTCCAAGATGAACAGCAGCAATATTTTCCGGAACTGTGCTCATTCCAACAACGTCAGCACCAATTTTTCGCAAAAATCTATACTCTGCCCGTGTTTCAAGGTTTGGTCCGGTAACTGCAACAAAAACACCTTTTTGCAATTTTATTTTTTCTTCTGAAGCAATTTTTTCAGCCATTAAAATTAATTCTTTTGAGTAAGGTTCACTCATGTCTGGAAATCTTGGTCCGAGTTCGTCGTAATTTTT
>JADZEA010000121.1 GCA_020850775.1 bacterium | reverse complement strand
TCTTTTAACTAACATTTTTTAACTGAACTCGCTTGCAATTTGGCTCAGTGCCAAGGCAACGACGTCTTTCAAAAAAGAGCTAATGTTTTGCTTAGAACTTTCCGAAAGCTCTGTTTCCAAAGAAATCGTGTAAGGCTTGACTTCCAAAGGAAGTGCGGTTACTAAATTTTCACCTTTTCCTTTTCTCACTGAAGTTCTCGCTGAGTGTTTTTGTGTTTCAGGTTCAATAAATTCCAGAAAAGCACCAAAAGCAAGAGTGAAATCCTCGTAGCTGAAATGGTGAAGTGTAATAATTAACTGATACTTACGTTCTTCCGAAAGTTCAACTGCGAACCTAAACCAGGCTCTTGGTAAACTTCGCTTGAAAAAATACCTGTGCTTAATTGAGTAAGCCAAAATTTGGTGCAGGTAGTAGAAATTTTTATCGCTTTTAAAATCTGCTTCTTCAACATAAATTTTTTCTTCAGCTTGTTTTTTAAGCTCTTGAGCCAGTTCGTGCAAGACTTCTTTGCTAAAATTAAAAATTGCTGTTCGGTTTTGAGAAATTTTTTGTTGTTGTTTTTCCTGTGAATTTTGTCTCCAGTCTTTTACCCTTTTGCTGAAAATTTCTGTTGCAGCCTTTAGTGTAGTGCTTGAAATTGTTAAGTTTAAAGCCATTTCAATGTTAGTTTTCTGTAGCTGACAAAAGAAACTGACAAGAGCCTGAGGGTGGTTTGAATCGGCTTTTTCAAGGCTTGAAAGGTATTCTTTTCTCTCGTTTCTGCTGACAGTGAGGGGAAACAAACCTGATTTTATTAAAATCAAACTTGCTAAAAGCCTTGCGATTCTACCGTTTCCATCTTGAAAAGGATGGATTTGTGTAAAAGAGTGGTGAAACCAGGTTGCGATTAAAATTGGTTTAACCTTTTGTTTTGCAAGTTCTTCGTAAATTTCAAGCAAGTTTTCAATTTCTGAATCAACCTGTTCAGGCGGGCAGTACAAAAATTTCGTTCCGTCTTCTCTTTTGGGGTTGTTAGGTAGATTTTTAAACACTCCTTTTAACAAAGGAACTTCCGTCGTTTTTCCAAACTGGTCAATTACTTTGGTTGTTTCTTGTGCAAAAGTTGTCAGTTGGTGCAGTTCTTTGATAAAACCTTTAGTTAAAGGTCTCTCTGTTTTTACGACTTCAAAAACAAGGTCAATCGCATTAAAATTATCTGTTAAGTAGCTAATTAATTTATGCTTGGGAATATTGGTATCGCCGTGGTTAAGGTAAACTTCAACAAATCCTTCTTTGACAAAAGTCTCTGTAATTCCTTCTTTCAGGTCGTAAAGTTTTTCAATAATTCCTGTTTCAATTGCGTGTTTTCTTTTGAGTTGTGTTAAAAATTCCCCGTACTCTCCGGAGGAATCTTTCAAATTTTCTCTCTTGCGGTCCCAGGAAGGAAGTAACTCGTCTAATTTTGAAGTGTTGCAATTTTTCCATTCTTCTGTAAAGCTAATCTTTGCCCAAATTTTTCTTTCCATCTGTTACTCATTGATTTTTCAGAAAGTTAACTAATTTTTTCAGACTTAAGCCCGGAGATTTTGAAAAAATTGTTTTTCAGTTCCTGAAAGTTTTTTGGGTGAGTTAAAAGGTAACGTTGTGTGTAGCAAGTTGTCCAGCAGCCTTCACATTTTTCGTATTCTTTGAGCCTTTCACGGAAAGTGTGGCTTTCAAAAATTTGTTCAAGGTCGTTTTCGAAAAGGTTTCCGATTGGGTTTCCTTTGCAAAGGTGAACGTCGCCGTTTTCCATCACAAGAAGTCTTGAAGACAAAACTTTTGACTGTTTGTAAGCACAAATATTTGTTTTTTGTGTTCTTACAAACTCGGGAATTCCTGCAAGGTAAGAATCAAGGTTCAGGACTTTTTTGCTTTTACGAAGGTAGGAAACCAAGCTGTCTAATTTTTCGCCCGGAACTAAAAACATTTCGTCGTTGCGTTTTGTTGATTCCGTTAAGTTGTGGTACATTCCAATCGTTGCGTTCCAGCCTGAATCTCTTGCGTAGCCGATAAGTTTTGGAACCTGATGCAGGTTTAGTCTGCTCATCACGATGTTCACGTAGAGAAGAGATTTTGATGATTTTGGTTTCAGTTCTGAAATCATTTTCATGTTTCCGTAAACAACTTTGAAAAAGTCTTTTGAGCCGCGTAAATCATCTCCGGTTTCATCAAAACCATCAAGTGAAGTTTGAATGTTGATGTCGTTTGCGAGAGCAAGTTCGGCGATTGGTTTGATAATTTCGGGTTTGTTGTAAAGTCCTGTTACCAAAGTGGTCGCAATTGGGAAAATTTTTTTTGCCTCAAGTAAAATTTTATCAAGGTCAGGAACTAAAGTTACTTCGCCGCCGGAAATGAAACCGACGTAAGAACCGTACTCACGAAGCCTTTCACCGATGAACCTGAACTGGTCAAAAGTTAGCCATTTTGGGTCTGTTCCCTTAAAAGGAATTACGCACTGACGGCACCTTTGCGTGCAAAGATAAGTTAAACGGATTTCTGTGCTTGAGTTGACAGGTCTGTCGTTTGAAGCATTAACAACAAAATTTTTAGCAAGGTTTAAGTAGTTTGGCATTTTTTACTTTCTTTGAAAATTTCAGCTAAACTTAACACAAAAAACAAGGAAAAGAGTTAACAAACCTTCAGGTTTTGTTTGCCTGAAGGTTTGGCACAAATTTCAGGCACAAATCTTTTCGTAGTCTGAAAGTGTGTAAGCAATTTTTTTTATTGTGTCGTGGGAAAGGTAAGGATAAGAGTTACGAATTGTGTCAATTGTGTCTTGAATTGACATCGTTTCTTTTAGCTCTGTGAAACGCTTTCTGATTTCGTAATCGCGCACAGCTCTTTCGTTTAGAAAATTAAATCTTTCAAGTTTGTGAAAGATTTCGTCAGGAATTAATTCGGGGATTGGGTTTAGCATTTTGTTACCTCCATTTTTTAGTGAAAAAAATAAACAAAGAAAATGGTAACTTTAAACTCAAATTCTATCCTCCTTGAAAAATAAAAAAGCCAACTTGTCAATTAATGCAAGTTGGCTTAAAAAAAGAAACTTTGCTAAAATTGACGCTTTGAAAAGTAAAAAAACATTTTTCTTTAAAAAATCAAAAGTAGCAAATTTTCTATATTTTTCCTTAGAGTTTTAAATTCAGGCAAAACTTAAAATACTAAAATCTATTTGTCAACATAAAATTTCAGTACCTTTTTATTTTTTTACTGCTACTTTTACCTAAAAAAATTGGTTAGCTCAATGTTTTGGTTTTTACTTCTTTTACCTTTTTTACTTTTAGTGCTTTTGATTTTTTTGCCAATCAAAATTTTTCTAAAAGCAGATTTTCAAGATAATTTTATAGATTTTATCTTAAAATTTTTCTGGATTTTCCCTTTCCCGAAAATCAAAATTGAAGTCCCTTACGAATATTTTTCACGTGAAATTTTTGTCTTTGGAAAAGAATCTTGTACAATAACCGAAAAAACAACAGAAACCGAAAAAAAAATAGAACCTAAACTGGTACTTCAAGGAAAAAATTTCCCCATAAAAAAAATCTGGAAATTCCTTAAATTCACCTCCTCGCTTACCTCAATCCGTGCAAACGGAAAACTTGGACTTGGAAATCCTGCTACAAGTGGTTTAGTCAGTGGTTTTTTGTTTACACTCAATGGTTTTAAGAAACTGAATTTTCAAGTCGTTCCTGATGTTTTAAATTTTGGTTACAAAGGAAGTGTTGAGATTAATTTTTCACTTTTTTTGGCGAAAGGACTTATCTTTTTGGCAAAAGATTTTTTTAAAAACTTTGCAGGTAAAAGATGAAAAACTACTTCACTTTAATTTTTTTACTACTTCTTTTGCCAAAAATTCACGCACAGGAAGAAGAAAAACACTACCAAAAAGGAACTGATTACTTTGCAATTTTTCAACTTGAAAAAGCTCTTTCCGAGTTTGAACTTGCAAAAAAAACAAACCCAAACTTCGCAAAAGCCTACGAAGGAATCGGAACTGTTTTCCTTAAAAAACAAGAGCTTACACTTGCAAAAATTAATTTTATCAAAGCTCTTGAACTTGATAAAAATTCAATAAATGCACTTTTAGGGCTTGCACAAATCTCAAACTTTGAAAAGCAAAATGAAAATGCTTTGGAGTTTTTGGAAAAAGCCGAAAAACTTGACAACACAAAAGTTTCAACTTACCTGCTTTTGGGAAGAGTTTACTTTGATTTACAAAAATTCCACGAATCTTACAAAAATTATGGTAAAGTTTTAGAACTTTCACCGCAAAATTTTGAAGCAAAAATTAAACTGAAAAACCTTGAAAACTATAAAAATGAACCTGAAAAAAATCACTCCAACCTAAATATTTTTTGGAATAAACTTGAGACAAAACAAGAGGTTACAAGGCTTGATTTTGCAATCGCTTTAGCTTCAAATTTTGATTTTAGCAAAATGATTAGTTCAAAGTACCGCAAACAAAAAATTTATGGCGATTCTTTGGCAACTGACGTTTCCCCGGAAAATCCTGCAAAAAATTATGTTCGCGCAGTTCTTGAATTCAAAATTCTTGAACTTGACCCGGAAGGTAAGTTTGGAACGGAAACCTTTCTAACAAAAGGTGAACTTGCTTTGGCACTGCAAAATTTTTTGGTAGAAATTTTTGATGAGCCTTCGCTTGCTTCTCAATACCTTAACGGCGGACAAGTTTTCCCTGACGTTCCAACTACTCATTTTTGTTACAATCCCGTTGTTTTGGTTACTTCAAGAAACATCTTGCCTGCAAACTTTGACGGAACTTTTGGCGTAAACTCTTTTGTTAGTGGAAAACTTCTCAAACAAACCATTGAAAATCTTAAAGTTAAAAGTGAAAAATAAAATAATTGTTTTAGCGACAAAGACCTTTGGCGTAAAAAGAAAGGGATTAGTTTTAAATTAAAAGAAATTCCTTGTTTAAAAGCATTCCTAAAATTAAATTTCCTTAGAATTTATTCAAAAATGAAGGGTTGATTTTCTCACCTTTATTTTTGCTCTTCACTTTAAAAAATGGGTTTATGAAAAGATTATTTTTTACACTTTTGCTCCTCTTGTTTGTTTGTGCTTCTGTTTTTAGTGAAAACAATCCACAAATTTTTGTTGAAACTCAAAACTTAGTTCAACTTTCAGAAACAGAACTTGATTTTGGAATTGTTTTTGCGAATCAAACCGACAGCCTTTCTTTTTGGATAAAAAACAATGGTTCAGTAAGTTTTACTGCCAATAGTTTTCAAACTTTTCAGTCTGAATTTTTTGTAAAAATTAATTCTTTGACAGTTCCGGCAGGAGACAGTGCTTTGGTTTACGTTTACTGCAAAGCCAAACACAACCTGAACTACTACGATTTCCTTGTGATTGAAAACAGTTCGTTAAACGAGTCTTTGGTTTTACCACTTCAGGCACAAATTCAGTACACGGGAACTTATTATTTAAGCACGCAAAATTTGAGCGGAACGAGCCTGAAAACGGCACTTTTTAACCTTGTAAACAATCACAACAGTCTTGGTTACGATGGAGCAAGACTTGCGATGTTTACAGTAATTGATAAAGTTGCTGATTCTGTTGAGTGTGTTTACACGGGAAGAAAAGTCCACGTAACGACAAGCATTCCAAGTGCAAATCCACCAACTTCAATGAACACAGAACACACCTGGCCACAAAGTATGGGAGCAGAAGGAACTGCAAAATCAGATTTAAACCATCTTTTCCCAACAGACACAGACGCAAATTCACAACGTGGAAACTATCCTTTTGGAGTTGTTGACGTGAACGTTACCTGGTCGCAGGGAGGTTCTAAAAAAGGAACAAACACTACAACTAATTCAACAGTTTTTGAGCCTCGGAATGTTCACAAAGGAGACGTAGCAAGAGGAATGTTCTATTTTTCAATTC
This sequence comes from bacterium, assembly GCA_020850775.1. Classification (GTDB taxonomy): domain Bacteria; phylum CLD3; class CLD3; order CLD3; family CLD3; genus JADZEA01. The sequence goes on along the minus strand of JADZEA010000121.1, from coordinate 17,382 downwards.
GCTACGACAATCCAAATAATTTTATCGCAAGCGGGAACCAGGAAGCAACATTCAGAAATTGGAACGTTTCTGACCCGGTTAGCACAAAAGAAATTAACAGAAACAATTTAATTGCAAATTCAATTTATCAGGGAAAACGAAACCCGTTCATTGACCATCCTGAATTTATTGAGAGAATCGCAAGTTTTTCAGGGAATGCTGATTTTCCAACCGCTCCTGAACTTGCTGTTTCACCGGCAAGTTGTAATTTTTTAACTGTTGCTGCGGGAGATTCGAGTGATTTTCTTTTGACTGTTGTAAACAGTGGAAATGCCAACCTAACGCTTTCAAACTTTCAGGTAAACGGTGCTTTTAGTGTTGTTAATTCATTTAGCAGCGTTCCAGGTTACGATTTCAGGCAAATTAAAATTCGTTTTAAGCCAACAAACCCTTTACAAAACTACTCTGCAAACTTAACTTTTCAAAGTAACGACGCAAACGAAGGAAACATTACTGTAGCACTTTTGGGAGTTGGTGGAAGTGTTGAAGTTGGCGAAAGGGTTGATTTTGCAAAGGATTTCAGTTTAAAACAAAACTTTCCAAATCCTTTTAATCCAACGACAAAAATTAGCTATGAGTTAGGAAGTTTGAAAAATGGCAAGCTGTTAATTTTCAACGTTAGAGGTCAAAACGTCAAAGAATTTTTGATTGAAAAACCAAAAGGTTCTGTTGTTTGGAACGGAACAGACGAAAAAGGTGAACAAGTTTCAAGTGGAATTTATTTTTACCAACTGAAAACAGAAAATTTTTCTGAAACGAAAAAAATGGTTTTATTAAAGTAAGGTTCAATGGAAATTTTAGAGCAAAAACAAAACGAAATTAATCTTTCCATTCCTTCAAAACATGGAATGGAAGTAATTGCTGCTAAATTAAGTGAAAACCTTAGCTTGTTCAAAGGCTTTGAGCAAAAGAAAATTGAACAAATTAAAATGGCAATCATTGAGGCTTGCATTAATGCTTTTGAACACGGAAGCGACTCAAAAGAAAAAGTAGTCAAAGTTGATTTTTTGCTTTGTGAGGACAAAATAGAAGTTACGGTTACGGATACAGGAAAAGGCTTTGATGTGTCTAAAATAAAAAAGCATGCTTTGTCAAGCCCGCTTAAAGAAAAATCAAAAAGAGGTTGGGGAATCCAGCTAATCCATAAAATTATGGATGAAGTTGAGATTACTTCATCTTCAAAAGGTACAATAATAAAAATGTCAAAGTTTAAATAAGGTAGTGAAAAAATGGTAAATTTTAGTATCTCAGTAGAAGAAAAAGATAACTATGTAGTTTTAAAAACTGATGGTTACGTGAATAATCTTGGCGGAAGAGCAATTGCTGATAAAGTTCACGATTTTATGGAAAAAGGTTACAAAAATTTTGTAATTAATTTCCAAAAAAGTGAAATTCTTAACAGCATTGGTGCTTGTATCCTTATAGAAGTGCTTGATAGTATTCTTGAGGTTGAAGGAAAACTTAAATTCTCAAATTGTATTGAAATCATTGCCCAAACTATGGAAATTATGGGTCTGACTGAATACATTGATATTTACGAGACACAGGAAGAAGCAGAAAATGCCATTAAAGATTAAAAAAAACTTGAAAACTTTTTAAAATGCTTATTTTTTTACTATTTTTTTTGTGTGTTTTTCCGTTTGAAAAATCAAACTCTCAAGAGATAAGTTTTACAAACTACTCTTCTGAAAATGGTTTGGTTCATCCTTCTGTTTTGGGAATCGTTCAAGATGAAAAAGGAAGGATTTGGTTTGGAACTAAAAATGGAATCTCAATGTTTGACGGCAATGAATTTGTTAACTTTACACTACCAAACGAACAAAATTTCATAGTCTCAATTTTTTGCGATAAAAACCAAACTGTCTGGGTCGCTTTGCCGATTGGTCTCTTTACTTTTGATGTAAAAACCTCCTCTGCTTCTGAAGTTGCAGAATTTAATAACCTCAATGTCCACACAATTTTTCAAGACAAAAATAATAATGTTTGGTTCGGCACAAGGCTTGGTCTAAAAAAATTTGACGGACAAAATTTTGAAACTTTTACAAATGAAAATGGACTTCCCGATAATTTTGTAACTGCAATTTCACAATCTTCCGATGGAAAACTTTTGTTTGGAACTTTTAATGGTTACGTTTCAAGGTTTGACGGAAAAAACTTTACAAATTTTTCCAAAAAAGATGGCTTGCCCGGTGAAACGGTAAACTCAATTTTTTCTAACTCAAAAGGAAAAACTTTGGTTGCAACCGACAAAGGAGTTTTTGAATTTTCAGGCAAAAAATTTATTGTTACAAGAAAATTAGAACCTCTTTCAGGGAAAAAAATAACCTCAGTTACGCAAGACAAAGATGAAAATTTTTGGTTCGGAACAAAAAATGGAATCGTTCAGCTCACACAAAATTTCCTGAAAACCTACTCAACAAAAGATGGACTTGGAAACGACATTGTAAATTTTCTTTTTGTGGATTTAGAAAACAACCTTTGGGTCGCAACGGAATCAGGAGTTACAAAACTTTACACAAAACCTTTTGAGCTTTTTACGACCAACGAAGGACTCTCAAACAACAACGTTACAGCAATTTCAGAAGATAAAAATGGAAATATTTGGTTTGGAACTTCCGGTGGAGGTGTTTGCAAGTTTGATGAAGAAAGTTTTTACAGGTTTGATAAAAAGAACGGTTTTTTAAGCGAAGAAATCACTTCAATTTTAGAAGATAGAAACGGAAATATTTGGTTCGGAACTCTTGATGCAGGAATCACTGTTTTTGACGGAAAAAAATTTAGTAATTACACTAAAAAAACAAGCAATTTAATTGACAATCAAATCAGTTCTGTTTTTGCGGATAAAAATGGAAATATTTGGTTTGGAACTGCAAACGAAGGAGTTAGCAGGTTTGACGGAAAAAAATTTGAAAATTTTGTCAGGGAAATTAACGAAACAGAAAAGCAAAAACTTCTTGATAACAACGTAAACGATATTTTAGAAATCTCTAAAGGTGAATTTTGGTTTGCGAGTAAAAAAGGAATTTCCGTTTTTGCTGAAGGAAAATTTAACTACTTTAAAAATGGTGAAGGCGGGCTTTTACCAAACAACAAAATAACTTGTTTTGCAAAAAATGGTGAAGATGTTTGGGTTGGTTCTGATTTAGGGCTTTTCAGATTTCTTGCTCCAACAGAAAAAATGACACACAAATTTTTTGAACTTTACGTGCCTCAAAAAAACGAGAACTTTTTCAAACAAATCACAGCTCTAAAATCCGATAAAGATGGAAATCTCTGGTTAGGAACAAACTCGGGAGCAACAAAGTTTAACCCAAAAACTCAGGAAATCCGCCACTACGGAAAATCTGATGGTTTTACTTCGCTTGCAATTAATCCAAACGCAATTTACGAAGACACAAAAGGCAGGATTTGGTTTGGAACGATTAACGGAGTTTTTAGCTACAAAAAGGAAAAAGACAAAATCAACTCTGTTCCACCAATTTTAGAGTTTTTAAGTTTGGAAAGCAACAAGGAGGAAATTCCAATTAAACAGGGGATGGAAATTCCTTACGACAAAAATTCAATCACAATTAATTTTACAGGAGTTTCGTTAAGGCTTCCCGAAAAAATACGTTACAAGTACAAACTTATCGGATTTGATAAAGATTGGTTTCCTGAGGTTCGCGACGGAAAAGCAAACTACTCAAATTTACCTGCCGGAACTTACACTTTTTTAGTGAATGCTTCAAACAATGACGGAGTTTGGAACAATGAACCTTTAGCTTTGAGGTTCAAAATTTTGCAACCCTGGTGGCAAGAATGGTATTTTTACATTTTTTCAATTGGGATTTTAACTTTGCTTGTCTGGGAAGGAAAGCGAAGAGTAGAAAATAAATTAGAAAAAACCTACACAGAAAAAATTGCTCGTTTGGAACGTAAAAAACAAATAGAAATTACGGAGTTACAAAACAGGCGTTACCGTGAAGAACTTGAACGCGGAGCAGAAATTCAATTGGCGATGCTTCCGCTTAAAGCACCGGAAATTAAAGGTTTAGATATTTACGGAGCTTCCATTTTTGCAAGTGAGGTTGGTGGTGATTACTACGATTATTTTATTTTAAGTGAAAAAAGGCTGGGTTTTTGTGTTGGAGATGCAACCGGACACGGAATTGGAGCAGGACTTTTGGTTGCAGCAATCAAGTCAGGAATGCTGATGTCCGTGAAAAACCTTTCTGAAATTGAGCTAATGAAAAATTTAAATGAAGTTGTAAAAAATACTTCTTCAGGTCGTAGCGATACAGCAATGGCACTTTCTTACTCTGTGATTGACACGGAAAAACGAAAAATTACAACTGTTTCTGCATCAATGCCTTTTCCTTATTTTTACAAATCAAAAACTAAGGAACTTTTGGAAATTGAAACAAGAGGTTTCCCGCTTGGAAAATCAAAACGTGCCAATTATCAATCAATTGAGACTTTTTTTGAAAAAGGTGATTATTTTATTTTGCTTTCTGATGGTTTTCCGGAAGCTTCAAACGAGCTTTCCAAACAGCTTGGCTACACAAAACTTAAAAAAATAATTGAAAGACACATTGCTTTTTCACCTTCGGCAGAAACTTTGGCAAAAGCATTGATTAGTGAAGTAAAAAGTTGGATGAAAACCCATGAACAAGAAGATGACATGACAATTCTAATAATAAAAATAATAAGTTAGAAAGGGAAAAACAAACTTGAAAACAGTAACAACTTTGATTCTTGCCGCAGGAAAAGGAACAAGAATGAAATCGGATTTAGCGAAGGTGCTTTTTGAAATGGCAGGAAAACCTCTTGTTTACCACGTAATTAAAACTGCAAAAGATTTTGGTTCAAAAACTGTTGTTTTGATTGTTGGTCACCAAGCGGAAAAAGTCAGGGAAACCACTAAAAATTTAGGTGTAAATTATGTTTTACAGGAACAACAACTCGGAACAGGACACGCAGTAATTCAAGCAAAAAATTTTGTTGAAGACGAAAAAAATGATGTTTTAATTTTACTTGGTGATGCTCCGCTTGTAACGGTTGAAACATTAGAGAACCTTTATGAAACCCATAAAAAAACAAATGCTTCTGCAACTGTTTTGACAGGAATTCTTGAAGACGCAACAGGTTACGGAAGAATTATCCGTAATGAAAACGGTTCAGTTGAGAAAATCGTTGAGCAAAAAGATGCAACTGAAAATGAAAAATCTGTTTGTGAAATTAACTCGGGAATTTTCTTTTTTAAGGCAAAGGATTTGAGCCGGGCATTGCAAAAGCTAACTTCTGACAACGCTCAAAATGAGTACTACCTGACAGACACGGTTGAGATTTTTAGAAAAGAAAACAAAATTGTTTCTGCTTACGCTGCAAAAGACATTAACGAAGTTCACGGAATTAACACGATTGAACAGCTTCAAAACGTGGAAAAGATTTTTCTTTTGCGTAACTAATTTTTTTTGTAAACTTTAGAGAATGTTTTTAGTTTAACTTGTCAGGTGTTTGATTTTAGTTTAAAGATAAAATTTTAGCGGGGTCATCAATGTTTAAATCAATTTTATTAGTTTTACTTTTGTCTGCAAACGTTGTTTTTGCACAAATTCAAGTTAAAAATTATGGGATTAGAGAAAGATTAACTCACCAGCCAACCTCACTTTTGGATTTTTTGCAAAGCGACAAAGTCAGTTTTTCAAATTCAGTAAGTTCCTCTTTTTCAACTTCAGGAAATGGAAGTGCTTTGACAAATCTTTTTGTTTCAACAATGACTTATAAATTTAATGAAAAACTTACAGGCAATTTTAGTTTTGGCTTGTTAAATCAGCCTTACAATACTTTTTACACAACAAATAATTACGATAAAAACAATTTTGTCGGTTCTTTTAAAATGGATTACAAACCCACCAAAAACACCGAACTTTCAGTAAGTTTTAACAAAGGCTTGACACCTTCTCAAGAAAATAGTTTTTTTGGGAGATGAGATTACAAGGAGTAAAAATTATTGGGTATCACGGAACAGCCTCAGAAAATGTTGAAAGCATTTTGCAAAATAATTACAACCTTTCAGGGGAAAAAGAATGGTTCGGTAAAGGTATTTATTTTTTTGAGGATTGTAGTCCTTTAACTGATGGTTTTGTTGAAGCAAGAGATTGGGTAATTCACGTTAAAAAGTTCAAAAAATGGGCAATTTTTAGAGCAGAGATTGAAAGCAAAAAGTCTCTTGACATTGTTAACGACCTTGTCCACAAAAAAATATTTAAAGAAATTAAAGAAAAGTTGCTATCTTTACACTTAGAAAGTGGAAGAACAAAAGAAAGTTTCAGCGATAAAGTTGTTTTTAAAAAATTAGAATTACAAGCAAAGTTTGATTTAATAAGATGCACTGTTAACCCTGAAAAATCTCGTGTTTCTTTTGTTGTTTCAAGGATTCAAATTCAGGTTTGTGTTAAAGATAAAAATTGTATTAAAAAAAATGAATTAGTTAGAGGTAAAAAAAATGCCTGATTACGGAACACAAGTTTTAAAAAAATTGTTAGACGATGTACAACAAATGAGTTTGGAAGATTATGAAAAACTTTACTTCGCGGCGCAGGAAAGAGAAGATATTTCTGTTATTCTTGATTTGAGCACCAATTCCACAACCTTTAATTATCAAAAACAATTGCTGACGAAAAAATGAACGATAAACTTTTTGAGAAAATGTCTAATGAAAATGCTCCTGCAATTTTGCTCCCTTTTGCACGGGCAATAATTACAAGTTTTACCGCTCAGGCAAATATTCCACCAATAATTTTACCTTTGCTAAACCTTACAAAATCAAAAGAGTAAAAATTTTGGATTTCAAAGTAAAATATCCAAACACAGAAGGCTCACACAAGGAAATCCGTGTCCTTGATTCTCCAACAAAAAAAACGGAAGTTTCTGTCCTGATTCCAACTGCTGACGCTCACCGTAACGGCTACTTCGAAAAATTGATGGAACAAATCCGTAATCAAACATTCAAGGACTTTGAAATCATAATCGTTGTTGGCGACCAAAGACAAGGAAGAGCAATTAACCAGGCAGCAGCACTTGCAAAGGGAAACTTGCTAATTATTCTTGACGACGACGCAAGACTTGGACAAGACACAGTCTTTGAAAAACTCGTTTTACACACGAAAAATGACCCAAAAATCGGAATGGCTGGAGTTTCAAACATAATTCCAGACGATGCAAACTTTATTGTTCGCACTATAATGAAACAAGTTCCACGCAGAAGCTCACCAATCGTACAAAAAATAATTGAAAGCGATATGGCTGAACATCCTTGTTGTGCAATTCCTAAACACATTTTTTATCAAATTGGCGGTGAAAATGAAATTATTCCACGCGGACTTGACCCTTACCTGCGTTCTCAAATCCGAAAAGCAGGCTACAAAATTGTTGTCATACCAAACACTTTTATTCACCACTTGCCACCGGAAACACTCAGAGGAAACCTAAAACAGTTCTTCCGAAACGGCAAACAATCAGCTTACGCAAATAAAAATTTCCCTGAATTTGTGATTGACCTGACAACTACCCACACGGATAATTTTGAGGAAAAAATTTCTTTCTCCAATAAAATTCTAAGACTTTTTAAAAAACTTTTTATTTCAATTATCAAGTTTGAATGGATGCACTTATTTTTTATGATTTTTTACTACTACGGTTTTGTGGTTGGTTTCTTCTTCGAAAAACCTGCTAAGAAAAAATAATTTTATGCAATTTTTACTCGCTTTTGCAACAAGCATTTTTGTGCTTTCCAACCTGATTTTTACCTTCGTAACTTTTGCTAAAACACTTGAAGCAAACCTTTCTAAAGACTTTTTTTTGGTTTTGACACTTTGTTTTTTAATTGGTTCCGTGACAATTTTTTGGGCTAAAGAAAGCAGAAAGTTCGCTCTGATTTTTACTTTTTTAGTTACGCTTTGTGTAAACCAATTTTTCTTTTTTACTTACCAAACTTTTGAAAACTGGCAATTTTTTTACTACGTTTCACTTTTTTTGCTTGCAACTTTGTCAGGTTTTAACTTCGCTTTTTTCGTGTTTTTGGAAAACAAACTTAGCCTGAAAATCTTAGCTTTATTTTTTGTGTTCATTTTAATTTTTGGCTTCCAACAACTTCCCAAAAGCCTTCCTGTTGAATTTTCAAACGTGATTTTTGTTTTTGTTTTGCTTTTTACTTTTGAAAAAACTAAGGAAAAACTATTCTTTTCACCTGCAATTTTGGCGAGTTTGACAGCTTTTTACTTTGCAAAACCTTTTGAATTGCGTTTGCAAAATCAATTCTACACTAACTCTCTGATTTTTCATAAATTTACGGAAAATAACAATCGCATTGTTCTAACCGAAAACCAAAACCAAACGAGTCTTTTTTTAAACGACACAGTGAAATTTTTTTCCTGCGACCAAAGCAGATTTTATGAAACTTTGGTTTTTCCGGCTTTAGCTTTTGTTGAAAATCCACAAAATATTTTGCTTTTTGGCGATGAAGGAATGGCTGCAAAAGAAATTTTAAAGTTCCCGTGTGTAGAAAAAATTGTGATTGTTGGGACCGATTCAATTTTGATTGAAACTGCAAAAACTCAACAAAATTTGCTGGAAGTAACCAAACAATCGTTGTTAGACAAACGGGTAAGCTGTGATTTTTCAGATGTTTGGGAGTTTTTAGAAAATAACACGGAAACTTTTGATTGTGTTTTAATTAATTTTCCCGAACCTGAAAATCCAAAGATTGCAAAACTTTACACAAAAGAATTTTTTGCTCAAATTAAAAAACTGCTAAAACCAAAAGGCATTGGAGTTACGCAAAGTTTTTCACCGTTTTTTTTGCCAAGGAGTTTTTGGTGTGTGAATAAAACTTTGGTTGAGAGTGATTTTTTTGTAAAACCTGCAAACGTGAACATTCCTTCGCTTGGAAGTTGGGGATTTCAGTTTTTTTTTACAGACAGTTTGGTTTTTGAAAAAAACGGAGTTAAGTTTCCACAAAATTCTGAATTTTTTGACGAGAACTCTTTGCTTGAAGTTTTTACTTTTGGCAACGATTTACAAGAAATTCCAACACTTGCTAACTCAATGAAAAACTTAACTTTATTGAGTTACTACAAAAATGAAATCAGAAGGTGAAAAAAATGTCTAAAGGTGTAGTTTTTTCCGATAATTGCTTAGTGAACGGGAAAAGAGTTGAAATGAATTTTATGCTAAAATCAGGCGATAAAATCACTACTGCGGATGGAAAACCTTTTTCTGTAACAGTGCTTTCAAACAGTTTTGCAGAACTTGAACAAGAAAAAGAAGTTCGTCTTTTTGGAATGCACGACGAAGCACAAATTTCCATAGATTTTGAAAATTGGACACAAGTTTTTTTGAACAATAATTACGTTGTAAAGTACGTAAAAACAGGAAAAATGTCTGGAGTTGTTGTAAAAACAGACGTTCAAATAAAATTAAAATAATTAGTGAGAGTTAGATTTCTCTCACTAATTACCACTATTTTCAGACTTTTTCCAAAGCATTTTCAATGTCTGCAACTAAATCTTCAATGTCTTCAACTCCAACTGAAAGCCTGACGATTCCATCCGTTAAGCCAAATTTTAGCCTTTCTTCTTTTGGAACAGAAGCGTGAGTCATTGTTACAGGGTGAGAAATCAAACTTTCAACTCCACCAAGCGACTCGGCAAGTGAAAAAAGCCTGACATTTTTTAGTAGTTTGTTCGCATTTTCAATGCTTCCCGTTTCAATCGTAATCATTCCACCAAAAGCTTTCATTTGTTTTTTTGCAAGTTCGTGTTGAGGATGGCTTGGTAATCCGGGATAAAAAACTTTTTCAATTTTTGGGTGTTTTTCAAGGTATTCTGCAATTTCAAAAGCATTTTGGCAGTGAGCTTTCATTCTCAAGGCTAAAGTTTTTGTTGAACGTAAAACAAGCCAGGAATCCCAGGGTCCAGCAATTGCTCCGCTTGAATTTTGCATAAATTGTAGCCTTTCAGCAATTGTTTCTGAAGAAGTTAAAAGCATTCCTAAAACTACGTCGCTGTGTCCTCCAAGATATTTTGTTGCACTGTGTAAAACGATGTCAGCTCCAAGAACCAAAGGATTTTGCAAGTAAGGACTCATAAAAGTATTGTCAACAACAAGCATTACACCTGCTTCTTTTGCGATTTTGCTGATTGCCTGAATGTCTGAAATGTTTAAAAGTGGGTTTGTCGGAGTTTCAATAAAAATCATTTTTGTTTCAGGTTTGAGAGCATCTTTTACGTTTTGAGCGTTTGTTGTGTCAATCCAGGAAAAATTAATTCCCCAATTTTTAACAACTTTATCAAAGTAACGAAAAGTTCCACCGTAAACATTGTTTGAAACAATCACGTTGTCGCCTGTTTTTAAAAAAATTGCAAGTGCTGAAGTCGCTGCCATTCCTGAACCAAAAGCAAAACCAAATTTTCCTTTTTCAAGTGTTGCAACGTTTTTTTCAAGTGCGAAACGTGTTGGGTTTTGAGTTCTTGCGTACTCAAAACCTTTGTGTTTACCGATTTCTTCCTGAACGTAAGTTGAAGTTTGGTAAACAGGAGTCATTATTGCTCCGGTTGTTGGGTCAGGAACTTGTCCTGCGTGAATTGCGTCTGTTGAAAAGCCCATTTTGTTTTTTTCCTGTTTTTTTGGTTTATCAATCTATAAAATTATTTTTTTAAATTTTAATTAAAATTCAATTTTTCTCTTAGAAAACTTGCCCGCTTTTGTGCTAAATCCACAAGTTTTTCATTGTTTTTACTCGTAAGTAAAGCAGGTAAAGTCAAATAAAAATAATTGCTTAATTGCTCTGAAGTGATTTTACCCTCACTAAAATAAACAGAAAGAATTGCAATTCCTTCTTGCCAATGCAAAAGCAAAGCATTTTCCAAAACTGACTTTGCTTTGATAAAACGGTCTCTAAAAAAAATCTCATTTTCAGTTGTTTTGCTAAAACTTATCCATTTTTCGGCTTCACCCTTAAGAAAACTTAAAAGGTTTTCGTAGTGAAAAACTAACTCTTCAAATTTTTCTTCAGGTCGCAACCTGATTGTTACAAAACCAAAAAACTGGTAATTATTAAACTGTTTGAAAAAATAGCTTCTGTTTTGAAGCCGGGAAATAAAATTCGCAGCTTGAGATTTATCAAGAAAGGTTTCAAGGTCTATCAAAAGTGAAACAGAAACAGCTTCTCCACAAAAATTTACGTTTGAAGTAAGATAAAAATTTTGTTTTCCTTTGGCAAAATGAAGTTTTTGAGACAGAAAATCCATAAAAATTTTTGTTGCTTCAATTTTGTTTGCAAAAGAGTTTTCCGTAAACTGAAAAAAAATTTTCAAGTGGTCGTCGCCGTTAATTAAAATTCCATTTTCACAGTTTGGAGAAAGGATTAGAGCTTTCGATTCGGAATTTGTTGTGTTTGTTTCTGGTGGAAGAAGGTTCAGGCTAATTAAAGTTTCAAGCTCATTTTTGGAAAGGCTTTCAAGTAAAAAAAACGAGTGGTTGCCAAAAAGACTTTCAGACTGAAAAAAATTGATAAGTTTGTCCAAAACCTGTGTTTTTTGCAAGTCATTAGCAGAATCAGGAAAAATAAAACCTTGCAAGTTTCTTGAAATTTTTATCCTTCCACTTAAAAAAACACTGTTAGAATCGTTCTTTTCAAGGTTTCTAAAAATATTCAGAATGTTTGAGATTTTACCAATTTTCAATTTTCTAACTCTTTTATTTTGGTTTGAAGCAATTTTTCAGTTTCAGCAAGTTCATTTTCAAATGGCTTGCTTTCTACAAAGGTAACACAAAAAGCCTCGCTAAAACCATCTAAAAATGCTTTTTTTACTCCCGAAAGTTTTGGAACAAAACCCAATTCGGTGCTAATTTCTGTGGTTTTTTGCAAAAATTCTACTTTGATTTTTTGTCTTGCTGCCTCTGAAACATTCAAAAAGTCAACAAGTTTTGAATGAGCTTTTCCAATCAAAATCGTTCCGTGTTGTAAAACACCAAAAGAAGTTTTTTTTTGGGCACTTCCGATGATTTTTTTACCGTTCACAACGATTTCGTAGCGAGCTGAAGCTGAAAAACAAGGGAATGAATTTTCAGTTTTGTAGAAGTTGGCGAAGTCAATCTGGCTTTTTTCAAATTCTGCTGAAGTTAAACCACAATTTTTTAGTCCATTCAAAAGTGCAATAGAAATTTTATTGTAAGTTTCTGTAATTCCTGATTTTGCAAGCTCGTGTTCGTTAGGTAAGATGATTGAGTAAGTAAGTTCTTCAGCGTGGAAAATTGCTCTTCCGCCTGTCGGTCTCCTGACAATTTCAAACCCTTCTGCTAAAACTTTTTGTTTATTAATGGAAGTAATTTTTTGTCCGTTTCCAAGCGAAACAGCGTAAGGTTTCCAGGTGAAAAAACGTAAAACAGGAGTTTTGTTTTGTGAAATCAGATTTAAAAGTGCTTCGTCAAAAGCCATGTTGAAATTTCCGTCGTTGTCTTCAGTATCCAAAAAACGCCAATTTTCACTCACTTGATTTCCTCAATTTTTACGCCATTTTTGTCAATGAATATTTTTTTCTTGTTTACTCCATTGATTTTTAAAGTGTCGGCATTAAAGATTATTTTCATTGAGCTTGCATTTTCAATTTCTAAATCAAAATTATTTTTAGCAAAAAATTTTTTGCTTGTGTTTGGCAAAAGGTCTTTCTCAAAAACATCCGTACAGTCTGAAATAATTTTTACCCGTGAGGTGTCTGAAATTACCAATTTTAGAACCAAAGAATCTCCCTTAACCTTTTCAGAAAGCATTGTTTCAATGTTTTCATCGGTCTGATTTATTGTTTCAACCTCCTCAGCTTGTTTGGTTTTTGGTGGTTCTTTGTAGTCAAAAATAAATTTGAGTAAAAAGCCAAGAACAAAAATTCCAACAATTAAAAGTAAAATTGTTAGCATTGAGTTTGAGGAAAAAAGTTCTTTTTGTTCAAGTAAAGAGGGTGTTTTTTTAGTTTCAATTTTCGGTGAAACAAAATCCTTCAGGAATTCGCTACTGTCCAAACCAACTTCTTTTGCATATTTTTGAATGTAGGAACGAAGGTAAACAGCAGGGATTTCGGGAAAATTATTTGATTCAATTGCACGGAGCATTTTGTAGTTAATGCTTGTCTTTCTGTGGATTTCTTCCAAAGAAATTTGCTTTGCTTCTCGTAATTCTTTGAGTTTGCTACCTAAATTATCCATAAATATTTTTCATCGCCTCGTAAAATCTGTTCAGTGGAAAACCCATTACGTTGAAGTAACAACCATTGATTTTTTCAATAAAAATGCTTCCAATTCCTTGGATACCGTAAGCTCCTGCTTTGTCTAAAGGTTCTCCCGTTTGAACGTAAAAATTAATTTCTGCTTCCGAAAGTTCTTTAAATTTTACTTCTGTTTCGGCTTTTTCGCAAAACACAACTTTTTTAGCTTTGTGTAAAATTGCAAAACCTGTGAAAACTGTGTGGGTTTTTCCGCTTAGTTTTTTTAGCATTTTTTTAGCTTCTTCCTCATTTTCGGGCTTTCCCAAAATTTCATTTTCAAGAAAAACGATTGTGTCAGCTCCAACAACAATTGAATTTTCGCTTACTTTTTTTGCAACGTCTTCTGCTTTTTTCAAAGCCAAAATCGTAACTGTTTCAGAAGGATTTTCAAGATGGATTTCCTCAACTTCACTTTTTACAACTGTAAAAGGAATGTTTACAAGGCTAAAAAGTTCTTGCCTTCTTGGTGAGGCAGAAGCTAAAACTAAAATTGGAAGATTTAAATTTAACATTTTAAGAAACGCTCAAAGCTAAAAGTCCTGACAACATTCCAATTTTTAGAAGTTTGTTTAACCAATTAAGGTTTTGCGGACTGTGATTTTTCCAAAGTGAAATTACTACAAAAAAAAGTTGTAAATCAACTGTAAAAATTACAGTCAAGAGGTAAGCTAAAGAATAACCTTCAGTTTTGTAGGCTAAAAGTGTAACCAAAACAAGGGCAAAAACTGTTGTAGTTACAAGAATTTTTGCATTTTTCACTCCAAATTTTATTGGAAAAGTTTGAGCATTTTCTTTTCTGTCGCCTTTAACGTCTTCAACATCTTTAAGAATTTCCCGTGCAAAATGGAAAAGAAAGCCCATCAAAGCAGGAACAAAGGCTTCACGCAAACTAAGAACAATTAAACCTGCGTAAAGAAAAACCATTCCACTTGCAAGGCTAACAGCAAAATTTCCAAACAAAGCAGTTTTTTTCAGTTTCCAGTCGTAGCAAACAATCAGAGCAGTTGTGAAAATTGTAATTACAAAAAGTTCAGTTTTAAGCCGTGAAGCGATTAAAATTGCAACGAAAAAAAGTAAAACTGCAAAGTAAAGAGCCGTTTTTTGGGAAATTTCTTTCAACACCAAAGGTCTGTTTGGCTTGTTAATTTTATCGATTTCAACATCAAAAAAATCGTTTAGAACATTTCCGGCAGCACAAACAAAAATTACAGGCAAAGTTTCGAATAAAAATGAAAATGGATTGATTTTTTTCAGTGCCCAAACAATTACAAAAACGGTCAGCCAGGCAATTGTAACATTTAAAGGGCGAATCAATTTAAAGTAAGAATTTATCATTTTTCCTAAAACAAAAAAGGCTCGCTAAAATTTAACGAGCCTTTTTTCAAAATCTAAATTGTTTTTTTACTTGAGGAAAGTAAGTTTTTTGATTTCCTTAGCAGAACCAGCTTCAAAGCGAACAAAGTAAGTTCCTGAACTAACAAGATTTGCGTTGTTGTCTGTTCCGTTCCACTTAAAAGAGTAATATTTTGCAGGCAGAACTTCATTTGCAACGAGTGTTTTTACTTCTTGCCCTAAAGTATTGAAGATTTTTAGAGAAACTTTGCTTTCAACCGGTAGCGAAAAATTGATGTTTGTAGAAGGGTTGAAAGGATTTGGGAATGCTTCTTCCAAAACAAAAGAATCAGGTCTAAGTTGTGAAGCTGAAATCGTTACTGCAGTAGCAATTAGATTATTCTCGTTAGTGTTTCCATCAAAATCAACGTCAAAAATTTTGTACTGATAGCTTGTGTTAAAAGCAAGATTGTAGTTGTCTTCAAAAGTATAATTTTGAGCAGAAGCAGAATTACCACCATTTTGGCTAAAAATGATTTGAGGAAGTTTTGTCCAGTTATTTTTACCGAACTCACTTCTTTCAATTACAAAGTGGTCGTTATTAATTTCTGATTCGGTAGTCCAGTCAAGTTTAATTCCAAAAGTCCCCGCTTTTACATTGAAAACTGGTTTAGCTTCAAAAAAAGTTAGTTCAACCGGTAAGTTGTTGTCTCCGGAAGTAAGCGGGAAAGAACCTGCAGCGTTTCCGCCGGTAAAGCTAAAGTTTGATTGGTCGTCAACTGAAAAGTGTGCGATGTCTGAAGGTGAATAAGTGCCGGAGCGACGAGCAGTCAGGAAAAGCGTTGTTGTTGAAGTCGTGATTGAGAGACTCAATCCTGAAAAAACAATTGTGCTTCCGTAACTTGCAGTAGAAAGTTGTGTGTCTGTCAGGTCATCGTAAGAAGAGTTGCTGTTTGAATCGTTAACAAGTCTGATGCTTGCAAAATCACTTGCTGAAGCGGTTCCGGAAGTGTTAAAAGTAACAGAGTTCAAGGTTGCACTTCCTGAAGTAGTTGCAAGAGTTAGTGTGTAAACCATTGTGTTTACATCTACGATGGTGTTGTTGTTGGAAGTTCCTGTAATATTTACAGTAGCGTTAGAACCTGAAAAAGTTACGTTTGTGTTGGTTGTGGTAGCAGCACTGTTTCCAAGTGCGTCCTGGTATTCAACAGCAATTGAGTAAATCGATCCCGAAGCTAACGAAGAACCACCTGAAAGAGTTACACTTCCACCGGTGATTGTTGAACTTCCAAGCGCACTTGTGCTGAGAGAAAGTGTTTTTGCGCCGCTTGAAGTGATTCCGCTAATCGTTAAAGCGTGAGGTGAACCTGCGTCTGTAGTTCCGCTTGTTCTTGTCAGTGTAACTTTGATTGTTCCGCCTGTTGCATTTTCAGGCAAACTGAAGCCAACTGAAAAGTTGTTGGAAACTCCGGCACCGGAAGCAGGTGTTACACCTGTTGGAGCGGAAGTTGTGATGTCGTAAGTGAAACTTGTGTGGTCAACGGTTGCAGCAGGGTTTCCGGCAGCATCCTGGTAAGAAAGTTGAACTGTGTAAATTGAGCCATTAACTAAACCGGCAGTGTGAGAAGAACTTTGGTTTAGAGAACCGCTTTGGACAGAAAAGAATGGGCTTGACTGAGTAGCGTCAAGAGCGCCGGAGTAGCTTTGTGCTGTAGTGTTTGAATAGATTACTGTGTGAGGTGAATTTGAATCAGCAGTTCCGCCGGTACGAGTAAAAATAAGTTTTATGGTATTGGTAGTAGCTGTTTCTGGAATGGTTAAATTGTAAGCCAGGGTTGTGTTATCACTGCTTGAAGCGGCAGGAGTTACAAAAGTTGGTGCCTGAGTTACGTCTGCAACCACACTTAAATGAACGTAGTAACCACTTGGAGCATTTCCGGCAGAGCTAACGTCGGAGTAAGTTTGGGTTCCGTCTTTAGCATCCCAGGAACTTGTTGTGTTTCCGCTGCTACCACCACCGTCACCAAGAACAATTAAACCGATTTGAGCATAAGGTGAGGTACCGGGAACTAAACTTGCAGGCAAAGTAAATTCAAAAGTTGCGACTGTAGAAGTAAAACTTTTATTGGAAATGCTTGCAGTAATTCTTTGAGCAGCGTTGGTTCCCGTATCGTCGCCTGCGGTTTCATCTCCAATAACTCTTACTTCATCGAAAGAAGTAGTTGTATTATTCCTTCTAATTTGATCAATGTCAGTGTCGTCACCACCGTCAAAAGTGTATTCAACACGTACTTCAATAACATCACCTGGTGAAGCGCTGCTTCCACCGCCGGTTTTTTTCCTGATTCCCATAGCATCAATTGTTACAGATGCATAAACAGCACTTGAAATTGCTGCGGTAATTAGCAGTGAGAGAAATAATATTTTTTTTCGCATAAAAACCTCTTTTATTTTTCGTTAAAGGTTATAAAAATAAAAACACTTGTATTTGTTCTTGTTAGTAAGTTGAAATATAAATAAACGCCTATCAATTTCAATGACTAAAATCACAATAGCTTACTTTTTCAGAGCGTTTGTTTAAAGATAACGCCACTTGTTTTAAAAGTAACTAATTTTTTTTTATTAGTCAATGGTTAAACTAAGAAAAACTTTTGGAGGCTAAAAAATAATTATTTAATCAATGAGAAATATTTAAATAATTTATGTTGCT
>JADZEA010000120.1 GCA_020850775.1 bacterium | reverse complement strand
GAAACCATCAAAGCGTCGCCGTTTACCTTGTCGGTGTAAGCACACACGAGTTTAATTTCGGAAGGCATTTCCCTGATTTTTTGCAAAATGGTGTCCGAAACTTCTGTCCAATTTTTTGGAACGACAAACTCAAGACCTAATTTTTCGTCAGAAACCTTCACTCCTTGCAGTTCCGGGTGAAGCCTGAAAATCATTTGTTGGTCCTGAGTTTTTGGTTCGTTTCCCGAAGAACACGAAACCAAAAGTAAAATTTGAAAAAGAATTATTAAAATAGCCATAACTTAAGTTAAGAAAAATTTAGTGGCAGCAGGTATTTTTTTTTTTACAGCGGGTAACACTTCAAAAAATCAGCAAAAGAACTAAGCAAAGCTTTTAGTTCTTCGTTTTCTACAAGGTTCAGAGCTTCTGGAATTTGTGCCCATTTTCGTTCACGGAAGCTGCTTTCCTGCCAGTTTTTCAGGATTTTTTTTACTTTTAAGGGAAAAAGCGAAACAGTGTAAAGTTTGTCAAACTTTGTGTAAGTGTAAAAACCGATGCTTTCGTTACTGATTTTTCCCGTAACTCCTGCTTCTTCAAGTGCTTCCTGCAAGGCTGATTCCTGTTCAGTCATTCCTTTTGCAATGTTTCCTTTAGGAAAAATCCACAAGCCTAAGTAAGCTGAAGTAACTAAAAGTACTTCAATTTCGCCTTTTTCGTTTTTCCTGAAAGGAATTGCTCCTGCCTGGTGGTGCATTTTTTTTCTAATTTTTAGTGAATTTGTAAAGCCTGTTTTCTGTTTCGTTACTAATCCAAAGGTTACCTTCGGAATCCAAACAAACTCCTTCAGCATTTTTAACTGGAAAAGAGAAGTTTTGGGTTTTATTTGTTTTGAGGTCTAAAATGACAAGTTTTGAAGATTTATCGCTAAGAATGTAGAGTTTGTTTTCTGAAAAAAATAAATCACTAAAATCTTCAAGTCCGTAACTTGCCTGAGATTCCCAAATAATTTCGCCGTTAGTTTTAAGTTTTAAAAGTAAAGTTGGATTTTTTTCTTTTGCAAGGTAAAGAACATCGTTTTGACTGTCAAAGGCAATTCCTTCAAAACCACTTTGCAAATCGTATGCGACACTGATTGGGACAGAAATTTTAGTTTGCTTTTTGCCAAGTGAATCTACGACGTAAACTACAGAATCGCCTTCGTCAGCAATGAAAAATCCTTTTGTTTTTTGGTTAAAAGAAATCCCTTCAAAATCTTGTCCGTCAAATGACAGTAAAATTGAATCAACCAAATTTCCTTTTGTATCCAACCGGTAAACAACGCTGTCGTTTTTATCGCTGACAACCAAAAAATAATTATTAAAGGAATCGTAAGCTAAACCTGAAGGATTGGAAATATTTGTTTGAAAATAAGATTTGTAAGTAAAAAGTTCTTTTTTAGTTTCGTCGCTACTACAAGCCCAAAAAAATAATAAAACAAAAATTAGACTAAGGTTCTTCAAGATCTTCACCTGTAAAAAGGAAAACTTTGTCAACACCTTCAAGCAAGCCGAGTTCAGCAACAAACTTAGTGCTTTCATTAGTGTTTTTGAACTGGACGTTAAAAGATAACTCAATGAAACCTGTTTTTAAAGATTTAACCTGAACCAAATCGTTTCTTTCGAGAAATTTTTCAAAAAGTTTTTGGTAAACGGGTGTTTTATCGCCATCAGGCAACATCATAAATTTTAATAAAAAACGTTCCTGGTTTTTGTATCCATAATTAATAAGATTGAGCAAAAGCAGGATAACTCCAATAAAAACAGTTCCGATGATTGCAACTTTTAACGCTCCTGACCCGCAAGCAATTCCTGCAGCTAAAGAATAAAACACAAAAGCAGTGTCTTTGTTATCTTTTACGACGGTTCTGAAACGAATGATTGACAAAGCACCAACAAGACTAAAAGCTCTTGCAATGTTATTTCCAATGGCAATCATCACCATCGCAGTAACAAGTGCCAACAAAATCAAAGTCATAATGTAAGACCTTGAGTACGCAACACCTTTGTGAGTCATTTTATAAACAAACGAAATAAAAATACTAAGTAAAAAAGCTAATCCAATTTGAAAAAGAATGTCGTAACCTGAAAGTAAAGGCGTAAAGACATTGGAAGTATCGAACATTTTTGTTCCTAAAAATTAAACAAGTTTATTAAATTTTGAATCTAAATCTAATTCATCTATGCTGTAACAATATTTTGAAATTGCTTCTGAAAACAGATTGTATTTTAGCAAAATTTTCTTTACCCAAGGTTCTATTTTATCATTAAACTTCACTTCAAAAACTATAAGTTTTGGGTCAATGCAGGATTTCATTCCAGAAATATCGTGAACATCAACAGTTGAAATTTGTTTTGTTCTGATGTTTCTGTCAAACGTAATTCTTAATCTGTCGTTTGCAATTGATTGATAAGCCTGCCTTTCGTAAGCGACTAAAACAATTGGTTCTAAACGCATTGTTTCAATGAAGTAACGAAATTTATCAATTACTAAAATATCTCGCGGAGTAATTCCGTTAGTTGAGTAATTTCTGTCTTTTGGATGAAGTGCGAGTTCTAATTCACACAGTTGGACTTTGCCTCTTTCCTTAATCACGTAGTTGTTTACTTTTCGTTTAATTTCAAAAAAAACATACTTTTTAGACTCTTCGTTGCAGTAGCCACGGATACGTAATTTTTTGCGAACTTTTGTTCCTGCAAGTTTTTCGTGATAGCAGTAAAGACTTGAATTATCAAAATAAGCACTACTAATTGTGCAACCATCTTTACTTGTTGCAAACTCCATGTTTGGGTCAAATTCAAGGTAACCTTGCATTTCCCTTTGGATTTCAGAAGCTACATCTTCAGTAATAAAATATTTTAGTTCATAGCGAGGTGTTACACCTTTAATCATTTTACCACCAGGTAGTTAAGCTAATTTTTGAATAAGAACCACCTAAAAATGCCTGCAAAACTGTTGTTCTTCCAATTTCAACTTCAGCAAAACCAAGCATTTCTAATTTGAGTATATTTTCAGGGTTTGGAACTTCTGCTTTTGCAATAAAGTAAGGTCCAAAATCTGTCTCCACAATTTTGTAATTAATTTCTTTAACTTTACACTCAAAAATTTTATTCGGAAAAGGCTCAAATTTTAATATTACCTTATTTTGATTTTGGACTTTTCCAAGCATTTTTTGAGGAATAAAAACTTCCGCTAAAAGTGTGTCAACATTTACAATCTTGCACAGTGTTGTACCATTTTTAACGTCTGTTACAATTCCCGAAATTGGTGAGTAAATATTTCCAATTGTTTGGTAAGTTTTAAGTATTTCAATTTCCTTGTTAATTTTATCTACTTCCAAACTTGCAATTTTGATTTCTTCAGGTTTTTTAGCAAGCCTTTTCTCTTCTAAATCCGCCTTTGCTTGCTTTAGATTAAGTTCTTTTGCTTGCAAAGAAAAAGCTAAAGCATCATAATTTTCAATACTTGCAAGGTTCTTTTGGAAAAGTTGTTTTTCTCTTTCAAATGTTTTTTCCGCAAAATCCTTTTCTGCTTTGGCAATTTGTAAATTTGTTTCAGCACTTTCTATCGTTGGTTCCTGTTCTTTTGGGCTTTTTGCTAATTTTAGTTTTTCCGCTGCAATTTGGTAAGAATAGCTTAATTTTGCTAAATCTGTTTTTGCTGCTTCTGAATCAACAAGCAAAATCAAATCGCCTTTTTCAATTTTATTTTGTGGGATAACTTTTTCGGAAAGACTAAAATTTACAACGTCAGAAGTGCTAAAACCAATCAGTTTGGAAAAAGGTTCAAGACTTTTTAGATTGCCAAAGTTTTTTGATAGAATTTGCCCATTTTCGTTATCCAGTAAAACCCAATAATTTTTAGGTTGAATTAAACATTTTGCACTGATAGTTTCGTTAAAAGGAATAAAATTTAGCATTAAAATTACTCCTAAAATTCCGACAAGGACTAAAAATGTAGGTTTGAGATTACTAATCAATTAGCTTCCTAAAATTGTTAGATCGTTTTTACTAGTACTGTTAACCTATATTTTATCTTAGGTAATAAAGTTTTAATATAGCTTTAACACTTTGTTAATCAAAATTAAAATTTTAAATCTTAAATTTTTTAATCTTGTAAAGAAGGACGTGTCTCTCAATTTTCAGGAGCTTTGCAGCCTGAGTTTGGTTCCCGTTACACTTTTCCAAGGCTTGTGAAACAGCCATTTTTTCAAGTGCTTCCAAACCTAATTCTACGGGAAAATTTTCGTTTGCCAAAGTTTCTGCTTCTACAAAAAGTGATGAAATTTCTTTCTCGTTAGAAAGTAAAACTGCTCGTTCAACAATATTTTCAAGTTCTCTGACATTCCCTTTCCACTCTCTTTTTTGTAGTTCAGTTTTAATTTTTTCACCAAAGAAAAAGCCATTGCTAAACTTTTGTAAAAAAAAATTGGCTAAAGGTAAAATATCTTCTTTCCGTTCACGCAACGAAGGAATATTGATTGGAATTACGTTTAAACGAAAATAAAGATCCTCACGAAAAAGATTTTGTCTTATTTTTTCTTCAAGGTTGTTGTGTGTCGCTGCAATCACTCTGACATCAATTTTTACAGACTTGTTGCTACCTATTTTTTCAATTTGTTTGTCTTGCAAAACCCTTAAAAGTTTAGCTTGTAAATCGTGTTTTAAATCTCCGATTTCATCTAAAAAAATTGTTCCGCCGTTTGCAAGCTCAAATTTCCCAATTCTATCCTCGTTTGCACCTGTAAAAGCACCTTTTTTGTGTCCAAAAAGTTCGCTTTCAATCAATGTTTCAGGAATTGAAGCACAGTTTACAGCAACAAATGGAAAATTTTGCCTGTTCCCAAAAAAGTGGATATTTTTGGCAACAACTTCTTTCCCAACTCCTGTTTCACCGGTAATTAAAACGGTAGCTGAAGAATCTTTGATTTTTTGGATTGTTTCTTTGATTTTTTGGCATTTCTGTGAAACACTCACAAATTCAATAAAATCTTTGTTTTTGAGTTCTTTTTTTAGAAAAGTATTTTCGTTTTTGAGCCTTGAAAAACTAATGTTTTTTTCAATTGCAAAAATGAGGCTTTCAACTCCAAAAGGCTTCAAAATGTAGTCATTCGCACCAAGTTTTACGAGTTCCATCGCATCGCTTGTGCTTCCAAATGCAGTAATAATTACAAATGGAGTTTCTTTGTTGAGTTTACGAATTTCTTTCAGAACTTCTTTTCCGTTCATTTTTGGCATCTGAACGTCGCAAAGAACTAAATCAAAATCATCATTTCTAAAAAGTTCAACACCACTTTTCCCGTCTTCCGTTGTTGTTACAGAGTAACCAAAATCTTCAAGCTGGATTCTGTTTACTTTTAAGAGGTTTTTATCATCGTCAATTATTAGGATTTTCATTTTCTTTAAAAATAAAAACCTCCAAAGTTTAACGCCTTGGAGGTTTGGAGTTTCGTTAAGGAATTTTGCAACAATCAGGCAAATTTGTGTAAGCTGCTTCGTCTTTTGCTTTGTCGTTTGCGTCGTAGCCAGCTTTTGTGATAGCAGTTTCTAATTTTGCAAGGTCTGTTTTACTTCCGTCAAACTTAACCTTAACCTCTTTTTTGCCTGCATCAACGCTCACAAAACTAACTCCTTCTACAGATTGAAGTGCCTTTGTGATTGTCGCTTCACAAGATTCACACTGCATCGTTGAAAGTTTGATTGTTGTTTCAGCTACTGCTTCTTTTTGCCCGCAAGAATTAGCTGACAAAGCCAAAGCTAAAGAGATTAACACAAGAATTTTTTTAAACATTTGTTTTTCCTTTTTTTTAGTTAAAGATTAATTTATTTAAGTAACAAAATTTTTTACGCCTTTTCAATATTTTTATACACTGACTTGTAGATTATTCTACACTCTTAAAACTAAACACTAATTCTAAGCCTTTAATCTTAATTCTTTAAAACTCAATTACAAACGTTGTGCCCTGACCTTTTTTACTCTCCACAAAAATTTTTCCATTGTGGCTTTCAACAATCTTTTTGCAAATCGCAAGCCCAAGTCCCGTTCCGTCTTTTCTTGTCGTGAAAAAAGATTCAAAAATTTTACTTTTATCGTTCTCCTCAATTCCAATTCCATCGTCAACAACCTTAAAAATTAGCTTTCCTTCTAAGTTTTCACTAACAAAAATTTCAATTTTACCGCCTTCACCCAAAGCATTCAAGGAATTTAAAATCAAGTTTAAAAATAATTGTTGTAACTGAGTTTTATCACCAAAAACTGTCTTTGTTTTTACCTTTTCTGAAGTGTAAAACACAAAAATTTCAACTCGGTTTTTTGCAGCTTTTGGTTTGACAAGTTTGACAATGCTTTCAAGAAAATCGTGAATTACAACTTCAGTCTTTTCGTAAGTAGTTTTTTTTACGAAACTTAAATAGTTTGAAACAACTTCGTTGAGCCTGTTCACTTCTTCGTTTAAAATTTTCGTTAGCTCCGTGTCTTTTGTGTCCCGCCTTTCAAGAATTTCTGCAACTCCTTTGATTGAACCAAGAGGGTTTCTGACTTCGTGAGCCAAAGTCGCAAAAAGCTCTCCAAGAATCGAAAGTTTGTCTGCAAAATGAAGTTTTTGTTCTAACAAAAGAATTTGTTCAGACTGCTCTTTTAGTTCTTTGTAAGCCTTTTCAAGCTCCTTAGATTTTTGTTCAGTAAGATTTTTAGCTTCACGCTGTGCGTCTGTAAATTTTCCAATTAAAACTGAAAAACCAAAAAACAACCCAACTTCAATAAAACTATCAATTTGAGAAGTAAAATTTTTAAAATGGTGAACGTGTTGGAAAACGTGTGGAATGTAAAGTAAACTCACACAAAAGGCAAAAAAAATTCCGCCACGAAGCCCAAAAGTCAGTGAAGCAAGAATCACGGGAAGGTAGTAAAGCCTTCTCAAAATATTGTGTACGTAAACTAAATCAAGATTTATCGAATAGTGAATTACAGTAATGACCAAAATCATCACTGCAATCAAAATTCCATTTTTATTTTTCAGGTAAAACATTAAAATAAATTACCAGTTTTTAGCTTTTCTAAGTTCTAAAATCTGTTTAACGTGGTGTTCGCCGTGGTTTGAGTACGTGTTTAACAAACTTTCAAGAGTTACGTTACCGTTTTCAGGATGAAAAGCCGTTCGTTTCCAGGCATTTTCAGAAACCTTTTTTAGCAAAGCTGTCCAACGTTTGTGCAAACCCTTCAAAATCAAAACCGAATCGCGAACCGAACATTCTGAATCCGAAAGTTTTGCCCATTCGTCCTGGTCGTAAGGTTTTAAAGTTGGATTTTCTTCTGTCAAAATCAGTTTCATCCTCACAAAAGCGTTCAGGTGCGAATCGGCAAGGTGATGAATTACCTGCTTAACTGTCCAACCACCTTTTCTGTAAACAGTGTTTAGCTGCTCTTCACTTAAACCTTTGATTGATTGTTCGGCAATTTTTGGTAAATCCTTGATTTTACGGATTTTTTCTCGCCTTTCAGTTAGCATAAAATTTACCTTTCAGTTAGCTTTTTATTAATTTAAAACTTCAAAACCAGCATCTTCAACTGCGTTTTTAATCTCTGCTTCACTAATTTTTTGTTTGTCAAAATTCACTTTTGCAGAGCCAATCTTCACCTCAACCACTTCAAGTTTTAAAGTGGAAAGTGCATTTTTCACACTTGCTACACAATGCCCGCAAGACATTCCATCAATTTTTAAAATTTTTGTTTCCATTTTTTCTCCTAAGTTTACGGAAAAGTTTTGAAACAAAACCTTCCCTTTAATTTTTCTGTTTTCTAAGAACTGCCTGAGCAGCGGCAAGCCTTGCAATCGGAACTCTGTACGGCGAACAACTAACGTAATTCATTCCAACTCTGTGGCAAAACTCAACACTTGAAGGTTCTCCGCCGTGTTCACCACAAATCCCGATTTTTAGTCCGTTGCGTGAAAAACGTCCTCTTTCAACTGCAATTTTGATAAGTTGCCCAACTCCAACCTGGTCAAGAACCTGAAAAGGGTCGTTTTCCCAAACTTTTTTCTCAACGTAAGCGATTCCAAACTTTGCGATGTCGTCTCTGCTAACTCCAAAAGTTGTTTGGGTTAAGTCGTTTGTTCCAAAGCTGAAAAACTCTGCTTCCTTAGCAATTTCATCAGCAGTCAGTGCTGCTCTCGGGATTTCAATCATCGTTCCGACGAGGTATTTTACAGCAATTCCTTTTTCAGCAAAAACCTTGTTTGCTACGTCAACAACGATTTCTTTTTGTAATTTTAGCTCGTTCACGTGTCCGACAAGTGGAATCATAATTTCAGGAATTACAGTAGTTCCTTCATTTTGGCATTCACAGGCAGCTTCAAAAATTGCTCTTGCCTGCATCTCTGTAATTTCCGGAAAAATGATTCCAAGCCTGCAACCTCTGTGTCCAAGCATTGGATTAACTTCTTTAAGGCTATCAATTTTTTCCTTTAAAAACTCCTTGGAAACGTTCATTTCTTTTGAGACTTCATAAATTTCATTTTCTTCTTGTGGTAAAAATTCGTGCAAAGGAGGGTCAAGTGTTCTAATTGTTACAGGAAATCCGTTCATCACTCTGAAAATTTCCTTAAAATCTTCCTTTTGCATTGGCAAAATTTTAGAAAGTGCTTTTTCTCTTTCACTTCTTGTAGAAGACAAAATCATTTCACGAACTGCCATAATTCTTCCGGAATTAAAAAACATGTGTTCAGTTCTGCAAAGCCCAATTCCTTCTGCACCAAATTTTCTTCCCATTTTAGAGTCTTTTTCAGTTTCTGCGTTTGTGCGAACTTTCATCGTTCTGATTTCGTCAACCCAACTCATCAAGACTTGAAATTCCTCTGAAAATTCCGGGTCAACAGTTTCTACTTTACCTAAAATTACAAGCCCCTTTCCACCTTCAAGCGTGATAAAATCACCTTTTTTAACAACTTTGTCTTTCACTTTAAAAGTTTCGGAAGCATAATCAATGTTGATTTCTCCACAACCGGCGACGCAAGATTTTCCCATTCCGCGTGCAACAACTGCCGCGTGAGAAGTCATTCCGCCCCGTGAAGTTAAAATTCCTTTTGCAGCGTCCATTCCTGCAATGTCTTCAGGTGAAGTTTCAATCCTGACAAGAATAGTTGGTTCATTTTTTTCTTTGAGCAGGACGGCTTCTTCGGCAGTAAAAACGACTTTTCCGTAAGCTGCACCGGGAGAAGCAGGAAGTCCTTTTGCGAGGACTAAAATGTTTGCTTTCGGGTCTAAAGTTGGGTGCAAAAGATTGTCAAGCTGGTTTGGATTAATTCGTAAAATTGCTTCTTCCTTTGTGATTAAACCTTCTTCCACAAGGTCAACGGCAATTTTTACTGCTGCTGCAATCGTTCGTTTTCCGTTTCGTGTCTGAAGCATCCAAAGTTTACCTTTTTGGATTGTAAATTCCATGTCCTGCATGTCTTTGTAGTGTTTTTCAAGTTTTGCCTGAACTTCCAGAAGTTCTTTGTAGGTTTCAGGCATCGTTTCTTCAAGAGATAAAAATTTTTCTTCACGTTCTTTGTCTGAAATTTTATGATTTTTTGCCCAAGCCAAAGAATCTGCCTTATTAATTTTTAATGGAGTTCGGATTCCTGCAACGACGTCTTCACCTTGAGCATCAATCAAGTATTCGCCAAAAAATTCTTTTGTGCCTGTTGACGGATTTCTTGAAAAGCAGACGCCTGTTGCACTTGTTTTTCCCATGTTTCCGTAAACCATTGAACAGACACTGACGGCAGTTCCCCACTCGTTAGGAATGCTGTTAAGTTTTCGGTAAGTGATTGCTCTTTGCGTGTTCCAGGAGTTGAAGACGGCTCCGATAGCTGCCCAAAGTTGTTCTTCGGGATTTTCGGGGAATTTTTTGCCTGTTTCCCGCCAAACAATTTCTTTAAAACCTGCGACTAAAGTTTTTAGATTTTCGCTTGTCAGTTCGGAATCCTGTTCAACTTTTGCATTTTCTTTCACGTCGTCAAGCATTCTTTCAAATTTGCTTGAATCAATTCCAAGCACGACATCGCCAAACATTTGGATGAACCTTCTGTAGCTGTCGTAAGCGAATTTTTCATCGTTTGTTTGCTTAATCAAACCTTGGACAGTTACGTCATTCAAACCAAGGTTAAGAACCGTATCCATCATTCCCGGCATTGAGACTCTTGCTCCTGAACGGACAGAAACCAAAAGTGGGTTTTCGCTATCGCCAAATTTTGCTTTCATTTCTTTTTCAGTTTTTGAAAGCGCTTCTTTAACTTCTTTTTCCAGGGTTTTCGGGTAAGTTTTGTTGTTTTGGTAGAAGTAAGTGCAAACTTCTGTTGAAATCGTAAAACCTGCGGGAACAGGGATTCCGAGGTTAACCATTTCAGAGAGGTTTGCACCTTTTCCACCGAGAAGGTTTTTCATTGAAGAATTACCTTCACCTTGTGAACCACCAAAATAGTAAACGTTTTTTTCTGACATTTTTCTATCTCCAAGTTAACTTTGATTTTTAGAAACTTAAGTAAACCTCTTAAAACAAAAAGGTTTACGATTAAACGACTTTTGAGTAGCAATTTTTGTGTCTAAACAAAAGTTACTGAAAATAAGATTTTTTTTGCGGAAATTTTCAGGGAAAATTTGATTAAATTAAGTTTAAACTTTTTTAGAAGGAAAAAATGATGTTAAACTCTTTGCTTGTAAAAAATTATCGCAACCTTGAAAATCTTGAAATCCCTTCCTTAGCCCGTGTAAATTTAATCGTCGGAAAAAATAATGTCGGCAAATCCTCACTTTTAGAGGCTTTGTACTTGTATTTTACTACTAATGAGAATTTTGGGACGAGCCTAGAGGTAATCAGGAAAATCCTGCTGGACAGAGATGAACTTTTTTTTGAACAAAAAGATTTTAAAAACATAGAAACTTTCTCGCCTATCTTTACAAACAGGAAAATCGTTTACTTTGATGAAAATAAATTTATTTTTATTGGAGAATCGGAAAAAGGCGGCATAGTTATCAGTCCAAGTAAATTTTACAACGTTACAGGAGAAGACGACAATTTCAAGAAACGGGAAAGGATTAAAAACAACGAAGAGTTTTTAAATCTTGCTAAACAAGGAATGAAAATTGAAAGTGAAATTAGAATAAACGGATCCGGAATAGCTTACACTCTAAACTCCGGAAATTATGAGCTGAATTATTTTACCCCCACTAATGATTTGAGTTTATTAGCTAACTGTAAATTCCTAACAACAAAAACCAACTCTCCCGAGTTAAGCAAACTTTGGGATGAAATCACACTCACAAACAAAGAAAAATATGTAATTGAAGCGTTAAGTTTAATTGAACCTATTGAAGGACTTTCATTCATTGAAACAACAGAAAGGCCAAAAATTCCACTCGTAAAAACAAAAAACAACCAGCGTATCCCTCTGAAAAGTATGGGAGACGGGATAAATCACATCTTGTCAATTGCCTTAAATCTTGTAAACTGTGAAAATGGTTGCTTTTTAATTGATGAATTTGAAAACGGGCTACACTACTCTGTTCAAACAAAACTTTTTGAAGTCATCTTTTCACTTGCCGAAAAACTCAACGCACAAGTCTTCGCCACAACTCACAGCAACGACACTTTAAAAGCCTTCAGCGAAGTGATAAACAATAAAAAATATCAAAACCAAGGTAAAATTATTCGTCTCGAAAATAAAAACGGACTAATCAAACACGTTGAAATCTCTGACGAAAACTTAAAACTGGCAATGGAAAATGACATTGAAATCAGGTAAAAATCCAAACAAAATCCTGCTCGTAGAAGGCGTTGACGACTTTCACGTCGTTTGTGCAATCTTAAAAAAATATCAAATCCCTGAAACTTTTTCTGTAGAAAACACTGAAGGAGTTGAAAAACTTTTTGAACAAATTCCAACAAGGCTTCTGCAAAGCGAAATCCAAACACTCGGAATCCTGATTGGCGCAGACACAAACCTTAAAAAACGCTGGAAACAACTTAAAACAAAACTTCCGAACTTACCTGAAAAACCAAATCCTTCAGGAACAATTTTTACTCAAGGTGAAATCAAGGTTGGAATTTGGTTAATGCCAGACAACAACCTTGACGGAATGCTTGAAGATTTTATCTGTTCGCTTGTTCCTGCTGACGACAAACTTATGCCCTTTGTTGAAGAAACACTGCAAAATCTCAAAGACAAAAAACTGCAAAACTTCAAAGAAATCCACTGCTCTAAAGCGAAAATCCACACTTGGCTTGCCTGGCAAAAAACTCCCGGAACTCCTTTAGGGTTAGCAATCACAAAAAAATACCTTGATGAAAAAAATAATAAATGCCTCCCTTTTTTGGAATGGCTAAAAAACTTGTTCACAAAATGAAAACACTAATTCTACTCTTGCTCTGCTTTTCCACACTGAAAGCAGAAATTTCTGTCTCCTTCCCGGACTCAACCTTCGCTTACTCAAAAACAACCACAAACTACGTAACTCTGCCCGTCAAAATCGCTGACGTTGACTCCGCTCACGAACTCTTCTCCTTCCAGTTCCACTTTTTCTACCACTACGACGGGATAAAAGTTACTAACGTTACACTTCTTCAAAGCGGAAATTTTGAGTTCTCTGTCAAACCCGACGGCGAACTTGAAAATGAAATCGTCAGCGGCGCCTGCATTCTGAACTCACAACTCGTCGGAAATTCCACACTTTTAAACGTTACTTTCGAAATTCCGCCAAACACAAACTCAGGAACTTCAAAAAACATCACTTGGGCAGACTTCTCAATCACTCCAAACCTTCCACAAATTCAGCTTTCCGGTGGAAACTTAACGATTGCAAAACAAGGCGATTTTGACCAAAACAACGTTACCGATTCGCTCGACGCAAAAATTTTACTCAAAAAAATTGTCCAAAAATCTACTTTGAATGGTTACCAAAAATTTGTTGCAGATTTTGACGCAAACGGAAAAATCCAACCCTTTGACGCAGCAAAAATTCTTGAGTTTGTTGAGTTTGGTTTTTACGAAACTGAAATTCCTTCGTTTGCAACTCCAACTTTTACGGGAAATTTTTTTGCGACAAACACTTTTCCATTCAATCTTTCACTGAACCTGCAAAATGCCGTTTCAGTTGCTTCACTTTCAGGAAAAATCAAGTTCAGTAAAACTGATTTTAGTCTTGACAGCTTAAAAATTGGCAATTTTAACAACTTTCTTTTTGAACAAAGAAACTTGGAAACTCAGGATTCAACCGAAATTTTTTTCGCTTTTGCGAGTGGAAATTCCTTTTTAAGCGGAAACTTAAAACTTTCAGACTTCTTTCTGACGACTGAAAAAGCAAACAAACAAAGCACTTTTTCGCTTGAAAATTTCACCACAAACACAGAAACAAACACTCAAAACGCACTTTTTAGCGTAAACCTTGTTCCTTCAAATGATTCGCTTGAATTCTACTTTTCAGGCAAAAACTTCTACGAACTGAAAAACAATTCAAACCCTTCTGTAAACCTTTTTCTAAACCAAACAAACAACCTTGACACTTTGACTTTGGAGCTTGAGTTTGAAACGGAAAAAACACAGCTTACAAACATCAGAAGCCCTTACTTTGAACAAGTTTACAAAACTGAAAACCAGTACGGAGCAAAAATTACTGCGGTAACGGAATTCCCAACAAACTTTAGCGGAAACATTTTTCAGTTCAGCTTTTTTGTTGACGAAAACGCAAGTTTTTCAGGCGATTCGCTAAAAATTTCGCTTGTAAAAATCACTGCAAACTTACCAAACACAGTGATTTTGAAAGAAAAAACTTCACTGCTTTTACCCTTTTTAGCAGGCGATTTTGATAAAAACAACCTCGTAAACCAAAACGATTTCAATGGTTTACTTGTTTCTTTGGCTGGTTTTTCGGATTTTACTGATTTTGAAAAAAATGCGGTTGATTTTGACAAATCAAAAAACCTGACTTCTTTTGACGCTTTCCTTTTACAGAATTTTTTAGGAAACAAACCTTTAAATTTTGACCAGATTTTTGAAGGTAAAATATTTTTAGAAAACCAACAAAACTTGCTTGAAGGTGAAAAAATTATTCTCAAAATTTCAAGCCAAAATTCGAAAAACATTTTGAGTTTAAGAGGAAAAATTGAGTTTAACTCTGAAAAGTTAGATTTTCTGAACTTACCTTTAGAAAATGTTTCGAATTTCAAACTTGCAAAAATTTCAAGTGATGAAATCGGATTTTGTTTTGTAAATTTTGATAGTCTTTTGAAAACTGATACAACTTTTCTTGAAATTTTTTTCACTTCAAACGACACGGGAAACGTAATTTTTTCGCTTGAAGACTTGGAAGCAAACGGGATTTTAACCAATGAAAATTCTGAGTTGGAACTGAAGTTGCTTTTTAACGGGAACTTGAACGAGTTGAAAGTTGGTTTGCTTTTTCCGAACCCGGTTGGTTGCGAAACTTGTCTGAAACTAAACTTGCCAAACCAAAACACGAGTGATTTTGAGTTTGAGCTTTTTAACGTTCTCGGACAAAAAGTTTGGAGCAAAAAAGAGATTTTTCAGACGCCGGAAACAGTAAGTTTCAGGTTGGTTGACAGCGAAAACAAACGTCTTGCGTCTGGAACTTATTTTTTGCGGGTGTCAGGAAAAAACGAAGGAAAAACTTTTAGAAAGACAAAAAAATTTACTGTTTTAAGGTAAAAAATTAATGCTTAACGAGTACGTTTACAAAAATAAAAACCAGAGTTTCAACCAGCTTGCAAAGATTTTGGGAACGATTTTGATTTGGGTTTTTACACTTTTGCTTTTGTTCATTTTAAGGCAGGAAAGCGGCAGTTTTGAGAAAATTGAGTTTGAGTGGTATGCCCGGATAGTTTTTGGGATTATTTTTTGTGGCGAATTTTACGTGATTTTTCGCAGCTTTTGGCGTTTCAGGGATACAAAACACGATATTTTTATCAACGAAAAACTGATTGGTTTTGACAAAATTAGTGAAGTAACTTTTACACGGTTTGACAAGAAAATTGAAACAGTTTGCAGCTACCTGATTAAACTGAAAAGCAGCAAGGTTTTTAGTGCAGAGTTCAAAAGAACGGTTCACTTTGCAGAGGATTGCTTTACGTTGACAAAAGCATTTTTAGAAAAAAAATTTAACAAGTTTGAAGTACGATACAAAGAATTAATTTTATGAGAAACAAAATTTAAAAGGATTTTTATGAAAAACAAAAAAGAAAACTACTCAATGGAAACGAAACTAATTCACGGAGAGTTTAAAACTTTAAAATGGGATTACTCTCACCACGTTGTTCCACCGATTTCTTCTTCGGCAACTTTTCGGCTTGACAGCTCGCAAAGAGGAGCTAAAGGTTTTATTGATTTTGCACACGTAGAAGACAAAACAATTCCACCGATTTACATTTACGACAGACTTGGCGAACCAAACAAAGACATTCTTGAAGAAAACCTCGCTTTTGCTGAACACGGCGAAATTGCAGTAACTTTTTCAACGGGAATGGGAGCAATTTCAGCAATTTTGGGAATTTTGCTAAAATCAGGTGATTCAATGATTTGCCACAGAACAGTTTACGGTTGCACTTTCTCACTTTTGAACCGTTGGTACCCGCGTTACAACATCGCCTGCGAATTTTCAGACCTGACAAAAGCTGAAATTTTACTTGAAAAAATCGTTGAAACAACAAAAGTAATTTATTTTGAAACTCCGGTAAACCCGAACCTTGAAATTATTGACATCGAAAAAGTTTGTAAAATCGTTGCTGATTTTAACGCAAAACGTTCACCTGAAAACAAAATTTACGTTGTAATCGATAACACTTTTGCAACTCCGATTGGACAACGACCTTTGAACTTCGGAGCGGATTTCGTAATTCATAGTTTGACAAAAAATATTGGTGGTTTCGGAACAGACATGGGCGGAGTCGTGATTGGAAAAAAGGAATTTCACGAACCACTTTTGATGTACAGAAAAGATTTTGGCGCTCCGCTTCACACTAAAAGTGCCTGGACAATTCTCGTTCACGGGCTTCCAACTTTAGCTTCAAGACTTCAACAACAACAGTTTACAGCGAAAATCGTTGCAGAATTTTTGGAAAACCACAGCAAAGTTGAACAAGTTTTTTATCCGGGACTTGCAAGTTTCCCTTACTTCAAACTTGCTAAAAAACAAATGGTTGACCACGATGGAAACTTCGTTCCGGGAACAATGATTTATTTTACACTAAAAGAAAAAGACGCCACAAAAAGGCAGGAACTCGGCATAAAATTCATAAACGAAGTCGCCCAAAATTCTTACGCAATCACTTTGGCAGTAAGCCTTGGAAACATCCGAACCTTGATTGAACATCCAAGTTCAATGACTCATTCTTCAATTCCACCTGAAAAACAAATTGCTGACGGAATTGACCCCGGAGGGATCAGGCTTTCAATCGGGCTTGAAAAATCAAGCGATTTGCTCAGCGACCTGGCAAGTGCTTTTGAAAAAATTTAAACCCTTGCGTGAGAGTTCCGTTTTTTTACGAAACTCTCACCTTTAGTGTGAAAACTTTTCATCAAAAACACACTCAAAACAAAATTTTCACGCTAAAAAGTTGGTTAGCACGCAAACCTGCGTTCTCGTCGTCGTAAGCGTAATCAAACTGAAGTTTATATTTTTCTGTAATTTCGTAATTAATTCCAAAACCAAAAGTAAACGTCCCGTCTTTCATTCCAAGTCTGAAAGGAACTAAATCAAACCAGGTAATTTCCGTTCCGTAATGCCAGAAAGGGTCGCTTGAAGTGTAATCTTCAAGGTCAACAGCTAAAACTAACCAATCAAATTTGTAGGAAGCACCTGCACGAACAGAAACAGGAATGTTCCCGTCAGCTGAAGTTGGTCTTTCGTAATCCTCAACTTTCCACGAAAAATCAGCTTTCAAATCCCTCGCAAGAAAACCTAAAGTTAAGTTTTTAATCGGTTTAATTGTTACAGAAGCATCCAAAGCAATCGTTCCGTCTTTTGCGTAATCCTCGTTAGAACTCCTCAAAGGCAGGTTTTCAAGAATGTACTTTACGTTAATTCCTGCTGCGAATTTTTCGCTGAACCTGTTCGCAAACGAAAAAATAAACTCGTGGTTAGTCGCACTTGCAAAACCTAAGTGTTCACCTGTTGAGCTTCGTTTATCAATTTTGTTCGTTCCGGAGTAAAGCCACGCAAAGCCAACCGAAGCCGTTGGTGGCAATTTTTGTGAGTAAGCTAAAAAATTCTGAAACCTGTCTGCATCCATAAAATTGTGGTAAACAGTAAGTTGCCTTTGCTCTAAAAAAGCAAGTCCGCCCGGATTGTAAAAAATTGCTGTGTTGTCGTCTGCAATTCCTGTAAAAGTTCCGCCTAAAGCCTTTGCCCTTGCACCAATTCCAATTCGTTGAAAAGCACCCGCTTTACTTCCGTTTCCATTTTCTGCAAAACTGACGCTGACACTCAAAATCAAAACTAACCAAACTAATTTTTTCAAAATCTTCTCCAACCTTTTAAGTTTTAATTCACAATCACGATTTTGCCCCAAAAATCTTTCTTGCCTTCACGTTGAAGTTTGTAAAAATAAACTCCGTTTGCAACAAGCCTTCCAAACCTGTCTTTTCCACTCCAAACTTCATCTCTTTCACCTTGTGAACGGCTTTTTTTGTCAAGAAGTGTTACAACGTGCTCCATTGCAAAGCTATAAATTTTCAGGCTTACTACTGAACTTTCCTCTAAAAAATAATGAATTCTCAAGTGTCCGTCGCCTTCCAAAAGGTTGTCTCTCACACTTGAAAAAGGATTTGGGTAAGCGTAAACATCAGGAATTTTTGTGTTGTAGTTTTCATTTTTTGGGTTTGAAGGCGGAAAAACTCTTAAAATTTTCCAGTTCAATCCATTGTCTTTTGTGTTTGCAAGTCCGTCACCACTTCCAACCCAAAGTCCTGTAAATTCTTCGTAACCAACTGAATAAAATTCGTTTGTCAAAATTAAATCTGAGCCTTCACCTTGAATTTTTGGTAAAACAGCCCAAGTTTTTCCGCCGTTTTTTGTTACGTAAACTCCAAACTCACCTGTTGCGTAAACATAATTTTCATTAAAAGCAATGTTAAAAATCCTTCCCGTGTTTGTGTAAACAGTTTCCCAGGTCTTTCCGCCGTCTTCACTTTTTGCAATTCCTGAAGTCTCGCCGCTCAAATCAGTTGGCATTACTCCTACCCAGATAATTTCTTGATTTTCAATGATTTGGCTCGCAAGCGAAATTATCCAGTTTCCTGAAAGTCCGCTGTTCAGAAAGTTAAAGTGTGCCCATTCTTTTCCGATTTTTCCGTCAAGCGACTTGTTAATTCCAAAAGCTGAACCGTACCAAACTGCATCTTTTCCAACTGCAACTGAAAAACCTCTGTAGTTCAAACTTCCTTTGAAAACCGTTTGTTTGTTGTCTGTTAAATCAACAGGTGAAACGTAAAAATTGTAGTCGCCTTTTTCTCCGTCAATTTTCAAAGTATCAAGTTCATCGCCCGGAACAATGATTTTTTGGAAAGTTTTGCCTTTGTCTTCAGATTTTCGCAAACCTCCCGCAAAACTTGCAATCCAAATCACCGTGTCGTCAATCGCTGCGTCGTAAGTAATGTTTTGAATTGCTGTAGTGATTGGGTTTGAGACCAAAGTATCGCCGTCAAAAACTTCGTAAGTCAGTCTGTACTTTGCCAACTCAACTCCTTGTAAAAATGTTGGTTGGTTTGGTTTTGAAAGCGAATCCAACGGTTGCGGAAAGTGTAACCAGTTTTTACCTTCGTCTTCCGTAATGCTAATTCCATCGCCTTTCACGAGTTCGTCAGTAAAATTAAAAGCAGTCGTAACACAAACAAGTTTGTCGTTTGCGACAAGTGCTGCAATTGAACCCTCGCCAAAACCAATTGAATCTTCAAGCACTTTTCGTAAAGAATCGCTCAAAGAATCAAGGTAAGCAATTGGAATTGAATTTTTGTAGGCACTCGTAAAAGTTTCCCAAACAAAATCTTTTTCCAAAGAATCAGGATTGATTTCAGCAACAGAAATTCCCGAACCGTTTGCAATCCAAATTTTTTTGTTTTGTGAATTTTCTTTAGATTTTGAAAAACTGATGTCTAAGACAAAGTTTGAAATTAAACCTTTTTTGGGTTTTGTAAATTCCAATGAATCTGAAAGTATTGAAGCTGTCAAAGAAACTTTTTTGGGAACAACTTGCGAAAAAGCATTTTGAAAAACTAAAACACAAAAAATCAAGAAAAACTTACTCAAAAATTCCTCCAAAATTTGTTTTTGGTGATGAAGAAGGTGTCGGATTGAAAAAATTAATCACGCTCAAAGTATCCAAAAGCGGTTCTGCCGCAAGTCCATTTTTATCAAGTGCATAAAAAACTAACGGAAAATTGAAGGTTGGACTTGATTTTGTGATTAGAAGTTTGACTGTAAAAGTTCCGTCGTCAGCAATTTCATCGCCTTTAAAAACGTCGCCTTTGTCATCAAGCGTCAGAGTTACGAGGTTTCCACTTGAAGTTTGCACGGTTAACCAAACCGATTTTATGTTTTGCAAACCTTGCTGGTCGCTAAGAGTTGCCTTAATTTGAAAAAGTAGCGAGTCGTCGTTCAGGACAAAAAGCGAGTCGTTTGGGTAAAAAGCTGTAACCGTTACGCCGTTTTGTGGAGTGAACTGGATTGTGTCAGGTAAAAAATTACCTGTAAAAACTGGCGGATTTCCTGCTGTGTAAGAAATTGAATCAAGAAAAGTTGTTTTTTTACCTGAAAAATCTTCGGCTAAGAACTCAAAACGGTAGAAGCCTTCGTAGAAAATTTTTGTTGTGTCTGAAGGGCTGAAAACTGAATCTTTAATTGAAAATTCAATTGGCAAAACAACTGCCCAAAGTGAGTCTTTTGGTAAAATGTCTGCTTCAGTTCCGTCGTTGTTCAGGTTTGTTTCGCCGAAAACTGTTGAGCTTTCGGGCTGAAAAAATTTGCAGGAAACAGTTTTCACGTCTGTGAGGCTGTCGTAGTCGCTAACTTTGATTTGCAGGAAAAATTTTCCTGTTTGTGTGTCAAGTTGTCCTTGTAAAGTCAGGATTTCTGGAGCAACGTCAGAATTTTTTTGAGGTGTTTCGATGTTTTCGGAACACGAAACAAAAATTAAAAATAAAATAATTAAAAAAGTCTTTAACAAATTGATTTTACCTTTTTTTTGATTTAGGAAGCAAAGCTAAAGTTTAGAGAAAACGAAAACAAGAGAAAAATTAAGAATTTAGTCAAGAAAAGAAAGTACCGTCAAGGCACTTTGGAACAGGAAAAAAAGACTCGCAAAAATCGGGCTTGACAGATTGATTTTTATTTTTTACCTTAGTTCGTTCACTTCTTAAAATACACTTTTTGCTAACTAATTTTGATTTCTTCTTAGATGATTTTACCTCAAAATGAGGATTACTTAAACTCAATAAATTTTCTTTTTTCACTTTTCAAGTTTGGAATAAAACTTGGGTTGCAAAACATTCAATTTTTGCTGAAAGAGTTGGGAAATCCTGAAAAAAAAATAAAAACGGTTCACGTTGCAGGAACTAACGGAAAAGGCTCAACTGGTGCGATGTTACAAAGCATTTTGCGTCAAAGTGGTTACAGAACGGCTTTTTACACTTCACCACACTTAGTAGATTTTCGCGAAAGAATACGGATTGACGGCAAGCCAATCCCCGAAAAAACAGTAAACGATTTTGTAAAAAAGATGAAAACTCCAATCCAAACAAGCAAGGCGACCTTTTTTGAAGCGACAACAGCTTTAGCTTTTGATTATTTTGCCGAAGAAAAAGTTGACGTTGCAGTGATTGAAGTTGGTCTTGGCGGGAATTACGATTCAACAAACGTGATTTTCCCTGAGATTTCAGTAATTACAGACATTGGTTTTGACCACACGGAAGTTCTCGGCGATACTTTGGAAAAAATTGCAGGTGAAAAAGCAGGAATTATCAAGCCAAACACTCCGATTTTAACTTCAAACACTGAAAGTTCCGTTTTAAAAGTCATTGAAAATAAAGCAAAAGAGCAAAATGCGGAATTTATTGCTTTAGAAAAGTGTTCAAAAGTTTTAAATTTGCGAAACCAAAATTTTGAGTTTGAGTTTAAAGACTGGAAAATCAAAAACTTAAACGTTCCTTTTTTGGGAAACCATCAAATCAAAAATTCAAAACTCGCGATTGCTGCAAGTTTACTTCTTTCACAAGAAAAATTTACTTCAATTAACGAAGAAACAATAAAAAATGGACTTAAGCTCACAAAATGGCATGGAAGATTTACGATTTTAGAAGAAAAACCGACAACAATTTTAGACGTTGCACACAACGCAGATGGTTTTAGGGCATTTTTTGAAACTCTAAACTCTAATTTTCCCGATAAAAAATGTTTTGCAGTCGTTGGAATGTCTAAGGATAAAGAGGTAAAAACTTGTCTTGAAATCTTAGAAAAGCGGGTTGAAAAGTTCGTTTGCGTAACTCCGAAAGTGGAACGTGTTTTAGCCTCTGAAGAAATGGCTAAGTTTTTTCCCGACAAATCAATTGTTTGCGGAGCAGTTTTGGAAGGGATGAAACTTGCCAAAACGCTTGCAAAAGATGAAGATTTAATTTGTGTAATTGGTTCTCACTACACAGTTGGAGAAGCTTTTGAGGAAATTTACAAGGGCAAAGACTTAATAATTTGAAAAATAAAAATTTAAATAAAAAATTCACTTACAAAATTTAGGATTGTAAAAAATGGATATTTCTGAACTTCAAAATCTTAAAGTTGGTGAGCTAACTGAAATGGCTCGTAATTTTAAAATAGACAATGCTTCAAGCCTTAAAAAACAAGAGCTTATTTTCAAAATTCTTGAAGCACAAGCAAACAAGGAAGGTTTGATTTTTTCAAAAGGTGTTTTGGAAATTTTACCTGACGGTTACGGCTTTTTACGTTCTCCGGATTTTAATTACTTACCTGGTCCTGACGATATTTACGTTTCACCTTCACAAATAAAAAGATTTAACCTTAAAAAAGGCGATACAATCTCTGGTCAAATCAGACCTCCAAAAGATTCTGAAAGGTTTTTTGCACTTTTGAAAGTTGAGGCAATAAATTTTGAGAAACCTGAAAACCATAAAAATAAAATTGATTTTGATAACTTAACTCCACTTTATCCGACTGAAAGGATACGTTTAGAGTACAATCCAAAAGATTACGCGATGAGAATTATGGATATGTTTACTCCAATTGGAAAAGGTCAAAGAGGTTTAATTGTTGCTCAACCTAAAACAGGAAAAACCACTCTGCTCCAACACATTGCAAACAGTGTTAGCAAAAATCATCCTGAAACTTACATGATTGTTCTGCTGATTGACGAAAGACCTGAAGAAGTTACCGATATGAAACGCTCTGTTTCTGCTGAAGTTATCAGCTCAACTTTTGATGAACCTGCAGAAAGACACGTTCAAGTTGCTGACATGGTTCTTGAAAAAGCTAAAAGACTTGTTGAGTGTAAAAAAGATGTTGTGATTTTGCTTGATTCAATCACAAGGCTTGCAAGAGCTTACAACGTTGTTGTTCCTCATAGTGGGAAAATCCTTTCCGGTGGAGTTGACTCAAATGCTTTGCACAAACCAAAAAGATTTTTCGGAGCTGCACGTAACGTTGAAGAAGGTGGAAGCCTGACAATTATTGCAACTGCCTTAGTAGAAACGGGAAGCAGAATGGATGAAGTCATTTTCGAAGAATTTAAAGGTACAGGAAACATGGAACTCCAACTTGACAGAAGGCTTAGCGACAGAAGAGTTTATCCTGCAATTGACATTATCAAATCTTCAACACGAAAAGAAGAATTACTGCTAAACCAACTTGAGCTTGGCAGAGCTTGGATTTTAAGAAAATATCTTAGCGATATGACTCCAGGTGAAGCAATGGAAGAACTTCTTGAAAAAATCAAGGGAACAAAATCTAACGAAGAATTTTTTAAAGTAATGGCAAAATAAACAATTAATTTGCTCATTGTCTTAGCCCAATTTTTGTGAACGGAAAAAAGTGTGGAACTGTTTTTTGGTAGTTTTTATACTTTTCTCCAATCACTGAAACAAGCCTTTCTTCTTCTAACAAACTGCCAAAGTAAAAGTAAAAAATGCTTCCGTAACTAAAAATCAGTTTGTTAAGAGTTTGCGAAACAGAACAAAGCAAAAAAATTGTAAAGAAAAAATAAAGCGGATGGCGACAAAGTTTGAACATTCCTTTCGCAGTAAATTCGTTTTTTTCTTCTTCCAAACCAAGAAACTGACGCCCCGAAAAGTCTTTTAGAGTTAGAAAAATTCCAAAAACACAAGCAATTTGTAAAGCCCTGAAAGCAAAAGCATAGCTTGTTGGGAATTCGTAAACAGGTTCCTGATTTGAGTTTACAATAAAAATATGGTACCAAAATCCAAAAGTTACAAGGCTAAAAAAGTTGTAAAACAATCTGTAATTTTTACCACCCAAACCAAAGTGAAGACTAAAAAAATTCTTGCAAAAATTCGCAGCCGTAATTGAATGAAGGCAAAATAAAACTAACAAAGTTATCGTTGGAAAAAGCATTTTACGAGTTCTCCAAAATCCCTGAAAATTTTTGATAAAGTCTAAGTTTCTCGTAGTTTTGATTTTTTTGGTAAATTCCAATCAGGTTTCTAAACATTCTAACCAAAATTTGCCGGTCTGAAATTGCTTCCAAATATTCTCTTTTGTAGCCAAAATTTGTTTTAACAAGGTAATTTATGCAATCTCTTTCCTGCAGCCGTGTTCCACCATTAAAAATATCAAGGAAAAATTCATTTGAATTTTCTTCGTATTTCAGCAAAAAATGTCCCGGCATTCCAACGCCTTTCAGGTTTAAATCTAATCGTTTGGCAATAAAAATGTACAGCGTGCAAAGTGAAATTTGAATCCCAATTTTTCTGTCAATCACACAATTTAAAAAGCTGTTTTCAGGCTCGTAATAATTTTTACTGTTTCCTTTGTAGCCCTCCTCTTCAAAAAAATAAAGGTTTAACTCTTCAATGATTGCAAACGGGTCAGTTACACCAATAATTTTTGGTCTGATTTTGTTTGCAGATTCCTCAAGGTAATTTTTATAAAAATTCGTGTCAATCTCCGGAAACTCTAATTTTGCGATTAAAAGGAACGATTCTTCCAAAAAATTATCGTCTTTTTCCAAACACAAAAAAGCAAACTTCTCGTCAAGTTCTGTGTACTTCAAATCAAAAATAAGTGAGATTATTTTTTTTTGCTCCCTCGTATTTTTTGAGTTAAACAAATAAAATTCAAGCTCAGGAACAACTTGTTTTCCCATTAAAATCAGTTCTTGCTGAGCAATTTTTGAAATTTTTGCATCTTCATCACCAAGCAAATTTATCAGTGCTGAAACTTTTGTGTACTTTGTCATTTTGCAGAAACTTTCCTTAGTTCAAAAATAATTTCAGTAAAAAAACCTTTAAAACTCAATGATTTTTCAGGCAAAACAGAGTTTTAGGAAGAACAATCAAAGCTTTTACGTCTTCCTCAGGAAAATACTCAAAATTCTCTGAAAAACTTGTGAAAGTTTCAAAATTTTCGCCTGTCCGCCAAGAAAAATTATGCAAATTTTTTGGCTTTCCTTTGTAAAAAGGAGGATTAAACAAGATTAAATCAAACTTTTCATCTTTCAAAGGCTCAAAACAAAAAAACTTAAAAGCTACTGATTTTTGCGATTTGGGTTGGTTCAATCTTCAATTCCCGTTCAAAAATCCCTTCTAAAATTTCGTACGGTTTCGCCGTTGAAATCACGTTGTTCACGCTCAAAAACACAAAAATTCCATCCATTGAAGAAATTAAAAGTTTGTCTGAAACTTCGTTTTTGTTGGCAAGACGAATTTCGCGTACAATATTTTTTAATTCAACTTTTCGTGTTTTTTCCTTTCGTGCAACTTCAATTTCAAATTTTTTTGCTTCATTAAAACTTTGGATTTTTTTAGAAAAATAATTTTCGAGATTGCTTTGAACACAAACTAAGTAATTAAAAACCTTTGTCAGTTCATTAATTCCTTTGTCGTTTTCTAAAATCCGCTCAACTTTTGTAAGCTCAAAACCTTCAGGACTTGCCTGAGTAA
Organism: bacterium; assembly: GCA_020850775.1. Lineage (GTDB taxonomy): Bacteria > CLD3 > CLD3 > CLD3 > CLD3 > JADZEA01. Next base: position 2,199 of record JADZEA010000120.1, on the reverse strand, counting down.
TCCTTTCAAAAAGGTCTGAAACTGAAACTTCCCTGATTAATGAAATTTCCATAAACTCTTGTAAACTCTCAACTCCAAGTGCTAAAGCACTTCCAAAACTCATCAAAGGTCTTGGGTGAAAACCTTGTGAGTAGTAAAGTTCCAAGTTTGCACGTTTAAAAATTCGTGGCAAAGTTCTAACCAAATCAAGATGACCTTGCATTGCAAAAACTCCTGTTTTAGCAAACTCAAGCCTGTAACTGCAAGCTTTTCCTTGTTGGAAGTCGTGTGGTGAAAGCCCTGAATTAAACCTTTCCATCGCAGTTTGATGAGCATTTTTTTCCGAAACGAGCTTTGCGTCTTCTTGTGCAGGTGAGTCGATTTTTTCAAGAAATTCAAAACGTTTTTCACGCATTTTTTTCATGTCGCAAGCAATTCCGCAACTGTAACAAACCAAAATTCTTTCGTCTTCTTTTGCGTCTTTTAAGTTTGTGTGATGGACTTGCACTCCAACAGGTTTGCCACAAGGAGGAGAAAGCCTGTTTTTCATAGCTCTTTGGTAATCTTTTTTCAAAAATTTCTCTTCCAATTGCATGTCCAAATGGTCCCACGGAAGTCTTGCGTCAATTGGAATTGTTCCAAGAAAAGGTCTTACGTCAATCCCAGCTTCTTCAATCGCTTCAAGCCAAACATCAAACTTCAACTGTCTGTCCCAACTATCAAATCTTGCACCTTTTCTCCAGGCAAGCTCAATAATTTCCGCAAACCTTCTGTCTCCACGCCCAATCAGACACTCAAGAAACGAACCTTTTGTGTCGTGGTAACGGTAATCGAGTTTGTAATTTTTAGTGAGGTCTTTCAGAAACATTTGTTTTTGACGCAAAGTCTCCATTGAATCCATTGCACACCACTGAAAGGGCGTGTGAGGTTTCGGAACAAAGGAAGAAACGGAAACTGTAACGTGAACTTTTCCTTTTTTGTGATGCCTGTGCCCAACCTGTTGCATTAATTTTCCCATTTCAGCGATTCCACAAACGTCCTCAAGCTCTTCAGTTGGTAATCCAATCATAAAATAAAGTTTCACTTTTTGCCAGCCACGTGAAAAAACATTTTCACAAGTTTTCAAAACGTCTGCCTCAGAAATATTTTTGTTAATTACATCCCGCATTCTTTGGGTTCCGGCTTCAGGTGCAAAGGTTAAACCTGCATTTTTTACGGAAGAAATTTCGTCTAAAACATCTTCTGAAAGCCCGTAAGCCCTTAAACTTGAAACAGAAAGTGAAACTTTTTCAGGTCTCAATTTTTCATTAACTTTTTTAATCAGTGAAGAAATGCAAGAATAATCAGCAGTTGAAAGTGTTGTGAGGCTTGTTTCATCGTAACCACCTTTTTTTACGGCAGAAACAATTGTTTCTACAATTTTTTTCGGGTCCCGTTCACGAACAGGTCTGTAAATCATTCCTGCCTGGCAAAAACGGCAACCTTCCGTGCAACCTCTCGCAATTTCCACGCTCATCCTGTCAAAAATTGCTTCTGCTGCAGGAACGGGGGAATCGTCAGGAAAAGGAAAACGGTTAATATTTTCAAGAATTACCCTTTTAATCTTTTCGGGAACACCTTGAAATTTTGGTTTTTTAATCACTTCAAAACGAGAATCTTTGTCAATTTCAGTTTCGTAAAGTTCAGGAACGTAAAGTCCGCCAAGTTTTGAAAGCTCAACGAGGATTTCAGTTTTGCTCAGGTTTGTTTTTTTAAGCTCAGCAAATTTTAACAGCATTTCAGGTAATTTTTCTTCTGCGTCGCCGATTAAAAAAATATCAATAAAAGGAGCAATTGGTTCCGGATGAGTTGAACTTGGTCCGCCGGCAACGATTAAAGGATAAGTTAAATCTCTGTTTTTACTACGAAAAGGAATGCCTGAAAGGTCTAAAAGCGTTAGAACGTTTGTGTAAGTCAGTTCAAATTGCAGTGAAAAACCAACCACGTCAAAATCAACCAATCTTTTATGAGTTTCTAAAGACAAAACAGGTAATTTTCTTTCACGAAGTTCTTTTTCCATGTCAATCCAGGGAGTAAAAGCCCTTTCAACAAGGATTTTAGGGTTTTTGTTGAGAATTGAGTAGAGAATTTTTGTTCCAAGATGGCTCATTCCAATGTCGTACACATCAGGAAAAGCAAGGCACATTCTTACTTCAACGGAATTAAAATCTTTAACGATTG
>JADZEA010000119.1 GCA_020850775.1 bacterium | reverse complement strand
GGGCTTTTCCAATGCTTTTTGGTAGGAAAATTTAAAATCCATTTGTTAGGAGTTTTGTAAAGCCAAAGTTCCCCAACTTTAAATTGTTTGTTTTCGCAAAGTTTTTGGTAAGCCTCAAACATTTCCGGGTAAAGTAGCTTGAAAGTTTTAGCAATCCCTTTGCCCATCGCACCAACAGTGTTTACAGTGTTTACCAAAACTTTTGCAGGGCTTTCAAACAAACTTCCCTTGATGTAATTTATCATTTTTCTAATCCTAAATCAAACTCTTCTAAAATTTCACCATTTTTACAAACTAAAAGGTTCAGTTCCCTGAAACCTGGGCTAAAGCAAACTTCCAAAAAATTCTTGCCTTTTACAAAAATTATGTAACACTCACAATTGGAATTTAACAAAAATCTTTCCTTTTGGTTTCCTAAAATTAAATCGTAATCAGAAATTCTTTTACCGTTCTCAAAAAGAATGCCCAAACTTAGTTGGTTTCCGCTAAAACCGTAAAAAACTTTTTTGAGAATATTTTTGTTTTCTGCTTTGTGCATTGTTCCACCAGTTTGAAGGCAGTTAATCTCACTAATTTTTTCAATTTTCTGCCACTGCAAAGCACTGTAAGGCAAAAAATCAATAAACTTTTCCTCAAAATTTTCTAAGGCAAAAACGGGAATTTTTAGTTTTTGCGGAATCTCCTTACCAAAGATTTTGTAAACTTCCATCAAATTGTTTCTGAAAAGCCTGTCAAATTCAGGTTTAAATTTTGTTTTGTTTTGGTCGCCAAACCACCAAAACCAATCCGAACCTTCAGCGATGTAAACAAAATTTTTAGCTTGCTCAACAAGTTTTTTGCTCGTTTTTTTTACCTCTTCTTCCTGAATTAATTTCCTCGTTTCCGTTAGCAAATCCCAGGCTTTATTTTTTTCGTGGCTTCCAATCCAAATGTCAAAATTGCCATAAATCCACGAACCGGCCGCAATTTTTGGCAATTGTTCAAAATGATTTTGCTGAACTAAAAAATCTGAAATTTTCACGGTTTCCAAAAAATGTGAGTTCCCAAGAAGTTTGCAAAGGTGTTCAAGAAAATCTTTCCCGTTGTTTTGGTAGTATTCCCAACAATTTTCGCCATCTAAAATCACCGAAACAAGGTTTTCTTTCAAGTTGCTTCCTGAGTGCAACAATTGTTTTCTGATGTTTTCAAAGTGTGAAACAAGGTTTTCAGCTGCTTCTTCAGGTTTCCACTTTGAGTAGGTAAAACCAATCAAATCTGAAAGTCCGTGGTCCCTGAAAAGCATTTTTACTCCGTTAAATTCGTAAACTTTGAAAAGTTTTGTTCGTTCCCAGGAATTTAGAGACTTAAACAAAATTTCTTCGTCAGTCGCAAACCACGAAATTCCCTCTTCTTTGGCAATTTTCAAAACCTCTTCAGAAACTGAACCTTCCGAAGGCCACATTCCCTGATTTTTTTTGCCAAAATGTTTCTCAAAAAATGTTTGTGAAAGTTGAATTTGTTTCCTTGCATCTTCGGGAAAATTAAAACGAAATCTTGGAGAAGTTCCGCTTGAGTTAGCTTCTTTGCCTTTGTTTGTGTCGCACAAAAGTGGCAAAATCGGATGGTAAAAAGGCGTTACACTAAGTTCAATTTGTCCGTTTTGCTCAAGTTTTTTGTGGATTGGAATTACTTCTTTCAGGATTGCAAGCTGACCTTTCAAGATTTTTTCCTTGTCTGTTTCAGAAAAGTTTTTGCCTTTTTTTATTAAACTTGCAAAAGGTTCATTTTTCCGTGAGTGTTCACCAAGCCAGGAAAGATTGAAAAGAGCCTGAACATCGCGAATTTCTTGTGTTTGAAGGCTTCTTTGCTCCTTTTTGGCAAAAAGTTCTTTGTAACGCGGAAGCCTTGAGACAAGATTGTCCTCATTTGAGCAGAAAAAAAATTCATAAAATTCGTTAAAATCTTCAGCCAAAAAATTTTCAGGATTTTTTAACGTTAAATCCATAACATTGTCAGTAATTCCTTTCTCGTAGTACTCAAGGATTTGTTCAAGCATTGTTGGGACGAGATTTACGTTAAACTTGACTTTTGGGAATTGCTCAAGTGTTTTGAGAATGTCAACGTAATCCTTAATTCCGTGCAAACGTGTCCAGGGCATTATGAATTTTCCAAGTTGTGTGTCTTTGTAGTAAGGTTGGTGCTGATGCCAAAGAAAAGCTATTTTTAGTTTGTGAGTTGTCATTCCTATCCTTTAAAGAAAGTTTTTCAGGAATTTAAGCTAAAGTCCTGTGATAAAAAATTGAAATCTGAAAGGACTTTTTAAAAATTCTGTTGAATTTGCCTTTTTGAACTTAGCACTAAATTTTTTATCTTTCAAAAAATAAAAGCCTTAAACCTTAGGAATTTGGTTTGGCTAAAAAGCAGAAAAAAAACTTGAAAGATTTAAAATTTTATGAACAAAAAACCTTTAACTTTAGCCGAAAAAATCCTCTCGCATCACGGAATCGGGCTTTCTGATAAATTCGTGAAACCAGGAGAAGTTATCCGAATAAAAGTGGATTGGACACTTGCAAGCGAACTCGCCTGGAAAGGGATGAACACAACTTACCAAACTCTCGGAAGACCTGAATTACCTCGTTCTGACAGATTTTTTCTGGCAATTGACCACACGGTTGACCCGCGTGTGAACGAAAAGCAGGGAACGAAAAGATTAATCCAGCTTTCGGAAGATTTTGCGAAAGAAACGAACCTTACACATTTTTACGGAGCTAACCAAACAATCCTTCACACAGAATTTTACAGACAACTTGTTCAACCCGGGATGTTAATTATCGGAGCAGATTCGCATTCAACAAGTCACGGAGGACTTGGAGCTTTTTCAATTGGACTTGGAGCAGCTGACGTTGTGCTTGCAATGGTTACGGGAGAATCGTGGATTCAAGTTCCTGAATCAATTAAAATTGAATTTGTTGGCGAGCCGTCTTTTGGGATTTCAGGAAAAGAAGTGATTTTGGAAGTGCTTTCACAACTGAAACGAAACACTTTTGCACTTGAAAGAGCCGTTGAGTTTACGGGAAACATCAAAAATTTAAGTGCTGACGCAAGGTTTACAATTGCAAACATGACCGCAGAACTTGGTGGAATTGTTGGTGTTTTTCCTGCAGATGAAATTACGGCTAACTACATTAAAAACAGACCAAACGAACACAAAAACGAAGCACTTTACTTTGAAGCGGATAAAGATGCGGAGTACGTGAAAACTTTCAAGGTTGACCTGTCAAAAACCGAACACTTAATCGCACAGTTTCCCTCGCCGGACAATGTTTCCAAAGTGCGTGAAAAGGAAGGTCAAAAGTACAACGGAGTTTTTATCGGAGCTTGCACAACGACGGAAGAAGAACTGATTTTAGCAGGATTGGTTTTGGAAGAAGGCTTGAAACAAGGTCTGAAACCAACCGTCAGCGGAAGAAAAATCGTAACTCCCGGTAGTGTTCAAATTACCGAAAACCTGCAAAAATCGGGTTTGATTGAAGTTTACGAAAAAGCTGGATTTTACGTTGGAGCGCCTGGCTGTTCAATGTGTTTGGGAATTTCAGCGGATGTTGCCGGCGAAGGTGAAACCTGGCTTTCAAGCCAAAACCGAAATTTTCCAAACAGAATGGGCAAAGGTTCGTTTGCAAACCTTGTTTCAGCTGCAACGGTTGCGGCTTCAAGTTTTGGAATGGAATTAAAAAGTCCGGAAAATTTGCTGAAAAATATTGACAGAAACCGTTTCAACAAAATGCTTGGTAAACAAACAGAAAAAATTGAACTGAAAATCACCGAACCGAATCCAGTTTTGAGCGAAACTAAAACACTTCACACGAAGGCAAACTTAACAGGAAAAATTAGTGGAAAAGTGCAAAAATTTGGTGATAACGTGGATACAGATGCAATAATTCCGGGTTCTTACTGCCATTTTGAATCTAACATTGATTTAGGAAAACACGCATTTTTGAACACTAAAAAAGGCTTTTACGAATTGGTTCAGGAAGGTTTTGATGTGATTGTTGCGGGCAATGGTTGGGGTTCAGGAAGTTCACGGGAAGAAGCTGCAAGAGCTTTATCCGGTTCCGGTGTAAAAATCGTGATTGCAAAATCCTTTGCTTACATCCACTACAGGAACTTGGCAAACATGGGGATTCCTTTTGTTAAAGTTACTGACGAGAGATTTTTTGAGCTTGTCTGCGAGGGAACGGAAGTTAGTGTTGACCTTGAAAAATCCGTTGTAACTTGTCAAAATGAGGTTTTTTGCTTTGAACCAATCGCTGAAACAATCGCTTCAATTTTGGTCGGAAACGGAATTGTGGAACTTTACCAAAAACACGGAAGAGAAGTTTTTTCCAAGTTGTAAAAAGTTTAGGTGAGAGTTTGTTTAGCTCTCACTTAAAATCCTTCGCAAAAAAATTAAGCATCCAGTTTAAAAATAAAACTTTAACAGCTAAAAAAATAAAAAAACCGGCACTTGATTTTTACACAAATCCACTTCAAAAAAACTTTGCAAAAACTTAGCCTTGTCTTTAAATTCTAAGTTAAATTTTTTTCAAAACCTTAAACGGAGTAAAAATCAAAAATGTTAAACCTTTCAAAACTCATCCTTTTGTGCGTTGTAACTTTGTTTGTTCAAAGCAAACTTAACGCTCAATGCACACTTCCGGCAAACGATAATTTTGACGGAAGTGCTTTAAACACAACTCTTTGGACACAAACAAGCACTGCCGACCCAAACAACTGGATTTTTAGCACAAGCGTTGTAAATCCTCCTTCAGGAACTCACGCTTTAGAACTTGACGGAAATCCTGCAACTTCGGATACTGTCTCAACCTGCACTTTTGACCTCACTCAGGCAAGCAACATTGTACTAAGATTCAGCACTCAAAGGGGTGGAGCAGGGAATTCTCCTGAAAACATAGACTCACTGATTTGTGAGTTCCTGAATTCAAGCCTTGTTTGGCAAACTCTTTTAGCACTTCCGGGTGGAACAAACGAGACAACTTTTACCACTCACGAGCTAAACTTACCACAAAACGCTTACCACTTTGATTTCAGGCTAAGGTTCAGAAACTACGCAACTCAGGTTACAAATCCAAATTCTCACAACGACTCCTGGTTTATTGATAATTTTTCAATTGACCTTCCGCCCCCACCTTGTGTTTTGCCAATTTTTGATAACTTTGAAGCAAACCAACTGAACGTAAACGTTTGGGAATCATCAACTTCTGACGCCCACAACTGGGTCAACAGCACCGAAGTTGTCGCTCCACCTTCAGGAATCAAAGCCTTGGAGTTGAACGGAAATCCAACCACTTCAGACTTTGTAACGACTTGCGAACTTGATTTGAGCCAACAATTTGAGATTAAAGTTGAGTTTCAAACTGAGCGAGGCGGAACAGGAAACGCTCCTGAAGTTCAGGATTCGCTGATTTGTGAATTTTTGAACTCAAACCTCACCTGGCAAAAAATCTTAGCACTTTCCGGCGGAGCAGCGCAAACAACTTTTACTCCGCACTCAATCATTCTTCCGCAAAACGCTCTTCACTCAGCTTTCAAATTAAGATTTAGAAACTACGGAACGCCAAGTACTATAAATTTTAATGATGTTTGGTTCGTTGATGATTTTCACCTTTTTGCAACTGTTGACGTAGTCGGTCCGAACTTTTCAAACGCTGCAAACATCAGCAACAACGACAATTTTTTGGCTGATTTTCCGGTTTCTGCAAATGTTTTTGATGGCTCAGGAGTTGATTCTGTTTGGCTAAGTTACAGGATTGGCGACAGCGGAAATTTTACAACAGTTCCGCTAAATCTTGTCTCCGGAAACAACTACGCAGGAGCAATTCCACAGCTTCAGGTAGTTCAACCAACAAACGTTTACTACTTTTTTTCAGCAAGAGACCTGGCGCCTGCTCAAAACACAAGCTACTTTCCGCAAAACTACCAAACCACACCTTACAAGTTCAGAACTGAGTTGCTTTACCCGGGAACGATTTCCTCAACGAGCCTTTTGCAAAATGAAATTCCAGTCTCCTGGCTAAACCCGGGAAACAATTCAATTGAACTGAAGTTTGACGACGGAACAAGTGAGTTTCAATCAATTCTTCCAGGTTCTCCGCCGGGACTGAACAATCCTGCAATTTCATTTTTTGCAACAAAATTCAGCCTTAACCAGCAGGCAAAAATCCAAACAACAGGAATTCTTGATTCCGTTAAAATTTTTATCGCAAACAATGCACTTTCAAATGCACAGTTTAAAGTTTCGCTCCGCAAGGCAGACGGAACAAACGGAACACCAGGAACTTTGATTTCTGAAACAGGAATTTTAACACAAAATTCGCCGTTTGGTTCTTTCCAAAAAATCACTTTTGGAAGCTCAGTTTCAGTTGGAAAGGAAGATTTTTTTGTTGTGGTTGAACAAGTCAGCACAACCAAAATCTCACTTGGAGGCGATACAAGTTTAATTCCGCCTTACAGTTTCAAGCAAAACACTTTTTTTCAAAAAACTGCAACGGCTTCAAACTGGGCAGCTTTAGAAAACTTAGCTCCGCTTTACGGGCAAGTAATTCCGATGGTTCGTTGTTTTGTGAAAGACAGTTTGGTTGTTACGTCTTCTTTTCCCGCAGGTGATTACAAACTTTACAGGAGTGAAGGTGCTTTTACTGAGAGCAGTTTGGTCATCCAAAACGGAACAGTAGTTTACAGCGGAGCGAACAATTTTTTCACGGATACAAACGTAAACCAGGGAATAATTTATTCTTACGCAGTAACTTCGCTTTACACGATTAACGGACAAACCTACGAATCAGCAGGTGGAAACGTAACAAACGCACTTCTGCTTGGTGGAACTCCGCTTCCGATATTTTTTGTAAACTCAAACAGTTTAGGTTTTGCGAACACAAAGCTAACGGTTTTTCCAAACACGGCAGGAAACGATTCGCTTTTGGTTTCAAACGTTGGTCTTGCTCCGATGAACGTTACGGGAATGGCAATCAGCGGCCAGAATGCGGCGAATTTTTCAATAGTTTCAAACACAAGTTTTCCACTTGGAGCAGGAATTTCGCAAAAAATTCACGTCAATTTTAACGCAAGTGCGGAAGGGATTTTTACGGCAGTTCTTGAAATTCAGCACGACGCGGGAAATCTTGTTCAGGTTAACTTAGTTGCGAATTCAAGCTGGTCAGCTGTTAACGAAGAGAAAAACTTGCTGCAAAATTTTAAACTTTCGCAAAATTACCCGAACCCGTTCAATCCGACGACAAAAATTGCTTACGAACTGCAAGCTAACCAAAAAGCCAAACTTACTGTTTTCAATGTTCTGGGTGAAGTTGTGAAAGAATTTTTGCTTGAAAAACAAAGCGGTTTTGTTGAGTGGAACGGAACAAATTTTAGTGGGAAACAAGTTGCGTCAGGAATTTATTTTTACGAGTTGAGAACAGAAAATTTTAGTAAAACAAAAAAAATGATTTTACTGAAGTAGTGTAACGGAAAATTGTTTAAACAAGCCGAAACCAAAATTTTCAAGTAACTGATAATTTTAGGTTTAACTGCCAAAATAAAATTATTGTGAACATTTTTAAAATTTTTTAGTTTAAGGGGCGGACAATTTTCAGGTTCAAACTAAAAAAGGAGGTAAAAATATGGTAGAATTTTTAGTCGAGCAACTGCCTGAAGTTACTTACTTTGACGCGGTTTCAATTTCAGGTTTTAAACCACGAAAAGCAGTTGTTTCTGTAAACTTGAACGGAATTGAGAATCCACCGCAAAGACCGTTTTTGCCATCACCCGAAGGTGGTGATTCAAGCCCGTTTGTGTTTTTTATGAGTTTACCTTTAGAAATTGGGGTAAACGAAATTATCCTTACTTTCAGTGAAAATGGAGTTGAGGAATCAGTGAGTTACGTAGTTGAAAGATTAGACCCGACACAAGTAACTCAGTTAGAAAAAATTGCTGTTGCGGTTTACGTCTTTCAAGCGAGGTTTGACTTAGCACAAGTCCAGGCATTGAGTTACTTCAATCAGGTTTCAATTTTTGATAGCAACAATCCTACTTTTTTTAGCCAAAAAATGAGCAGACTTTTTAGGGGAGATATTTTAGGAAATTATAAAGAAATAAAAGGTCTGATAAAAGAAAGTGAAATTGGTAATTATTTTGCTTTTGTAAACTATGACAACACGATTGAAGCAATTGGAGTTATTGCTTTTTATTACAAAGAGTTTGGAGCAACAAATATTTTTGTAAATTACTTAGCACCAGCATTAAACTTAATGTTTACAAATAGTTTGATGAATATTTATTTCGGAGTAGATATTTTAGGTGAGTCACCAGGAAGCCCTGCTTGGTACGATGCGGGTTGGCTTTGTTATTCATTCTTGGCAATGCAAAATTTACAGGGAACCCCTTACTACAACTCAATAATTGATAGTTGGATAACAGTTTACATAAATTGGCGTGTAACAAATTTACCTGTTTCTCAGGGTTGGTCACAATTCCATTATTATTGGGTATCAGCTTTTTATCTTGTTGGACTTTATAAAGTAGCTGATTATTTAAAAAACTCTGTTTTATTGCCACAAAATACTGTTATTTTACTTTTTAATGAAGTAGTTACAGCATTAAATCAGATTAAAGAAGATTTAAAAGATACTTCTAAAACAAGTAACCGTATGTGGGTAGATAATGGTTATTCGTTTATGTCACCTTCTACAGCTGTTTATGCAATTGCTGAAAGCTATCAGGATTTAATTCCTGAACCTAATGGTTTAGAAGGTTTAATAAATCAAGTTACTTCTCTTTCAATTTCAGAAAATAACAATGTAAATTTGTTTATGCCTGACATTATTTATGCTGGAACTTTACAAAACCCTTGGGGTTCTGTTTCAGCTTCAATGTGGTTACTTTGGGCTTGGAAATCTTTAGCTAACAAAAACATTTCCAATGCTTTATCTACTTACAATTCAATCAAAAATCAAATCCTTAATTTGGATACTGATGATGATGGTTGTTTTGCTGCATCCACTCAAAATATTTATTCTGAGAATGACTATAGTTTTATCAGTTTTTATTTTGCACACGGCTTGTTCGTGTAGAAAGGAATTTTAAAATGAAAAAATTAATTTTTGTTTTATTGTTTATTTTCTTACAGGATAAACTACTTTTTGCTACACCATTTTGGACAATATCTGGAACACTTGTAGATATTAACGGAAATAATTTGCATGATTACAATATTATTTCTTATACTGTAAATTCCAACACATGGCCAGGTTATCCTTTTAACCAATTTTTTACTCATACTAACACCGGTGCCAATGGAACTTCTGGTTTAGGTTTTAGTAACTCTACAGGGCAATTTGCATGGAATTTGACAGCTTTCGGAGTAAATTATTACCCTGTAAATGGCATCACAACTATTCAATGTATCTTTAATACTACTTGTGGAACTACTGACACTGGAGTTCAAATTTTTTCTCCACCACAAGGAGGAGCTTTCCCTCAAAATCTCGGCACGTTTTCCACAAGTGGAAGTTGTCTGCTTGTCAGTCCACCAGGAACTTTAGCCGTTGGACAAAACGGAATTCCTGCTCAAAACGGCTCAGGAGTTGATTTTTCCGCTGTCGGTGGTGGAAATCTCGGCTCGCTTTCGCCTGCAACTTCCGGCACCGAAACGATGTCGCTGACCCAACTCGGTGGTTTCGTTGGAACAACCAAAGTTGCTGCCGTTTTTGAACTCGGAAACTGCCAAAATCCGCCTTACAACGTTACTTTTTTCTTGCCAGCTTCAAGCCTTGCAGGTTTGAACGGAAATCTTGCCGTTGTTCATAATT
>JADZEA010000118.1 GCA_020850775.1 bacterium | reverse complement strand
TCCGGAAAATTTGTTGTTCCGCCTGGTGAACCGCCGCCAGCCCAGGTAGAATCAATCTGCCAATCACCTGTGAGTGTCCAGCCAGTGCTGGATTCAAAGGTGTCAGTGAAAATAGTTTGAGCATTGATTTTTGAAGAAATCAAAAATAACGCTGCAATTAGTGCAAGACTTTTTAACCTCATTTTTTCCCCTTCCTTTTTTAAGTTTTGGTTAAAGTATGTTTTTTTACTTGTAATTTTAAAAACGCATTTGACAACCAAATAAAATGCCAACAGATAAGCTATTATTTTTTCAAAGCTATTAAGATTGATTACCAAAAATAAAATCAAAAATCTGAAAACGTAAAGGAAAAATTTGAAAAAACAAAAAAGGCAAAACTACCAAAATTTTGCCTTTGAAAAAGATGTTTACATGTTCAGGTAATTTGGTCCGCCGCCACCTTCCGGTGGAACCCAGGTGATGATTTGGTAAGGGTCTGCGATGTCGCAAGTTTTGCAGTGAACACAGTTTGAAGGGTTCAGTTTCAGTTCCGAGTGTCCGTTTGAGTTTGTTTCAATTTCGTAAACCTGAGCAGGACAAAAATATTGACAAGGGTTTCCGTAATCCGTTTTGCAGATTCCGTTACAGATGTTTGTGTCAGCGATTAACAAGTGCGAAGGTTGGTCTTCCTCGTGCAAAGCTCCCGAAAAGTAAACGTCTTTTAGCTTGTCAAAGGTTACTTTTTCGTCAAATTTTAGCAAAGTCGTGTGTAGCGGAGAGGATTCAGACAGTTTTTTAACGTGTGTGTGGTCAGGAGTTGTTCGCATTTTGTCTCTCAAACCTCTTCCGTTTGTCAGAAGTTGAATTCCTGCGTTGAACATTCCGTGCCAAAGCCCTTTTTCAAAACCCTGATGAAAATTTCTTGTCGCAAACATTTCAGTTTTAATCCAGCTGTTTTCAACTTTTGTTTGAAAATTGGAAAGTTGTTTTTCTGAAAAATCATCACAAAGCAAACTTTCCAAAATCGTTTCAGCCGCAAGCATTCCTGATTTCATCGCAAGGTGAATGCCTTTTAGCCTTTGCGGGTTCAGGAAACTTGCCGAGTCGCCGACAATCAAAAATCCATCACCAAAATATTTTGGCATTGAGTACCAGCTTCCCATCGGGATTGTTTTTGCTCCATAAGTTTGCACCTCACCACCTTCAAGGATTTTGCGGATTTCGGGATGGTTTTTAAATTCCTGAAACTTTCTGTGAGGGTCAAACTGTGGGTTTTTGTAGTCAAGTCCAACAACAAAACCAACGGCAAGCAGGTCGTTTGCCATTCCGTAGATGAAACCGCCGCCGTAATCTTTTTCGTCAAGTGGTTCGCCCATCGTGTGAATTACTTTGCCTGCTTTAATTCTTCCTTCAGGCATTTTCCAGACTTCCTTTACGCCTGTTGCGTAGGTTTGCGGGTTCATTCCCTCAAGTTTTAGTTTTTTGGTCAGAACTTTTGTGAGTGTTCCTCTTGGTCCTTCACCGAGAACGGTAACTTTTGAACGGATTTCCATTCCTGGTTGAAAATTACGTTTTTGGTTTCCGTTTTTATCAATTCCGGCATCGCTTGTCTGAACTCCAACAACTTTTTTTCCTTCAAGCAAAACGTTTTTAGCAGGGAAACCTGCAAAAATATCAATTGCGTTTTCTTCGCATTTTTCACCGAGCCATTTTGTAAACTTGTTCAGTGAAATGATAAAATTTCCGTGATTTTCCATTGGTGGAGGAGTGACTGGAAACTTTAGTTTTCCGTTTTTAGTTAAAAACAAAATTTCATCTTCTTTACAAGGTGCTTCAACCGGTGCGTTTTGTTCTTTCCAGTCGGGCATAAATTCGTTCATCGCTTTTGGGTCAAGAACTCCTCCTGAAAGCCCGTGAGCACCAATTTCAGCTGCTTTTTCAAGGATTCCGATGAAGATTTCATCAAGTTTTTTACCTGTTTTCTTACCTGATTTTATTTCTTCGTTGTGTTTGTTAATCAAATTTTTAAGATGTAAAGCTCCAACAAGGTTTGCCGGACCTCCTCCAATAAACAAAACATCCATTTCTAAGACTTCACGTTCCATTTTTTGCCTTTAAATTTTTTTGCACTAAAAAAAACTTGAGATTTTAGCCTCAAGGTTCAGAAAAATTATTTTTGCGGTTTGCCTAAAAAAACCGGTTTTTTTATGGTTTTTCCATTTCGCCAAATCTCAAAAATCAGTTTGTCTCCAACCCGCAAATCAGAAGATTTTATTTCGCGAAAAATATCTGTGTCTGTGTTTACGAGTTTTCCGTTGACTTTTTGGATTACGTCGCCGACAAGCAAACCATTTTTTTCGGCGGGAGAATTTTTTTCAATTCCGCTGACGACTACGCCCTGATTGGTTCCGAGCAATTTTTGCGTCATTCTGTCAAGGTTTCTGATTTCAATTCCCGTGTAAAATTCGCGGTCAATTTTGCCTTTTGTGATTAGTTCGTCAAAGATTTTTTGCGCTTTTGCGTAAGGGATTGCGAAACCGATTCCAACTGAACCATCAGAACTTGAGCCTGTGTAAATAAAAGTATTAATTCCAATCACTTCACCTTTTGAGTTCAGGAGCGGTCCGCCGCTGTTTCCTTTGTTGATTGAGGCGTCAGTTTGAAGCATATTTTGGTAAACTCTGTCGTTGTTTTGGATACCAAAATTTTGGTTGATTGCTGAAAGAACTCCGACAGTTACGGTTGGTTTGTTGTTGATGTCAAAAAGCCCGAAAGGATTTCCCAAAGCGATAGTCCACTCGCCGATTAGCAGGTCGTCAGAGTTTCCTGCTTCAATAAAATTTAGCGGTGTTTCAGAAGTTATTTTCAGGAGTGCAAGGTCGGTTTGACGGTCTTCGCCGATTAATTTTGCGTCGTATTTTTTTCCTTCAGTTGTTGTAACAACGATTTTGTCTGCGTTTTCAACGACGTGCTGGTTTGTTGCAACGTAACCATCACTTGAAATCAGGAAACCTGAGCCAGAGCTTTTGATTTCCTGGTTGAAGTATCTTTCAGGGAACAACTGCCTGAAAAACGGGTCGTTTGCGAAAGGGCTTGATTGCCTGTAAGTTACGTGTTGAGTGATGTTGATTCCAACAACGGCAGAAGAAGTTAGTTTTACTGCTTCAGTGATTGCGTTTGCCCGTGTGTCCGAAGCTGAAGTAATATTTTTAGCTTCCAGGTTTGAAAGTAACAAAAAGCAAAGGCAAGTTAAAGAGAGTTTTTTCATTACTTTCCTGCTTTTTTCCAATCGTTTAGAAAGTTGTTGATTCCAATGTCTGTAAGTGGATGTTTGATTAGCTGTGAGATTACTTTAAAAGGAATTGTCGCAACGTGAGCACCAGCCAAAGCTGAATCAACAACGTGAAGTGGGTGGCGAATGCTTGCAGCCAAAACTTGTGTTTCGTAACCGTAATTTTTGTAAATCTGAACAATTTGGCGGATTAGTTCCATTCCGTTGTGGCTGACGTCGTCAAGCCTTCCAACAAAAGGAGAAACGTAAGTTCCACCGGCTTTTGCAACAAGTAATGCCTGCATCGGAGAAAAACACAAAGTCAGGTTTGTGTGGATTCCTTTGCTTGTGAGTGTTTTACAAGCCTTCAAACCGTCTTCTGTGATTGGCAGTTTGATTACAATGTTTTCGTGAATGCCTGCAAGTTCTTCAGCTTCTTTCAGCATTCCTTTGTAGTCAAGGGCAATCACTTCGGCGCTGATTGGTCCGTCAACAAGTTCACAGATTGTTGAAAGAATTTTTTTCGGGTCGCCGCTTTCTTTTGCCATCAAAGATGGATTTGTCGTAACGCCGTCAAGAACTCCAAGCTCTGAAGCTCTTTTAATTTCATCAATGTTTGCTGTGTCAATAAAAAATTTCATTTTATTTCTCCTCTAAATTTAATTTTAATAAAAAACCTGCTCCAAAAATAAACCAAGTGATGGAGCAGTCATTCCAATTTTTTGTTTTTCGTCGGAAGCTAAAATACGTTCTAAATCATCAATTTTCAAGTGTCCTCTTCCAATTTCAACCAAAGTTCCCAAAATCATTCTCACAGTTGAGTGTAAAAAACGATTGGCTTTGATTCTAAAGTTAAAACCGTCCTGAAGTTCTTCAAAATCAATTTCATAAATCTTACAAAAATAGCTGTTTGTTTCAGTGTGCATTCTGCAAAAAGAAATCATATTTTTTTCGCCGATAAAAAGTTTTGCAGCTTCACGCATTTTTTCAAAATCAAGTTTGTAGTGAATTTGCCAAACAAAATTTCGTTCAAAAATGCTTTTTGTAAAACGCACCTGGTAAAGGTAAAGTCTTGCAACAGCACTAAACCTTGCGTGAAAATCAGGGCTGACTTCTTTAACTGATTTTACAAAAATATCTTCAGGAACTAAAAAATTTAAGGCAGTAAGAATTTTTTCAGTTGGCATTGGATTTTCCGTGTCAAAGTGTGCAACCTGATTTTTTGCGTGGACGCCTGCGTCAGTTCTTCCCGAACCTTGAACTTGTGTTTGAGAGTTTAGAAGTTTACCAAGAGTTTCTTCAAGAACACCTTGAACAGTTCGTTTTTTTACCTGAATTTGCCAGCCAAAAAATTTTGTTCCGTCGTACTGCAGTGTGAGTTTTAATCTTCTCAATTTTATGATTGATTGCCAACAATTGAACGCCAAAACGAAACGCTGATGTCTTCAACTAAACTTTTTGCTTTTTTATCGCTTACGTCAAACTCGTAGCCAAGAGAAATAAAATAAATTGCTTTTTCAAAAAAAGTAGAAATTCTGTTCGTGAACTCAAGACCTCTTGCCATTTCCAAAGCATTGTCAAAAAGTCCCTGGCTGACTGTGTAGTCAATCAAGTTTTTCTTTGCCAAAATTGTCGCAAAAATAACTTCGCTCAACGCCATTCCCTGGCTTTTTCGTTCTAAGCCAAGATGGAAAAAATGTTTTGCGAACTCGCTGTTTGATTCTGTTGAGTCAAACCACTTTCCAAGTTGGCTGTAAATTCCATAAACTTTATCGTGCAAATCTTCTTTGCTCAAATTGTGGTAAGTTTCTGTGGAAGGATTTTGCGAAACTTCTTTAATCCAATTTTCTGTGAGTTTTTCAGCGTGTTCCTGAATCATTAAAACTAATTTGTTGACTAACATTTTAACACCTCGTAAAATTTGTTCATTTTTCAGTTTAGCTAAAATTAAGCCACAATTAAGACCTGATTTTAGGCTTTTAAAAACAAGTTTTCGCCTAAAATCTACAAAAAAAATCTTAAAAATGAAAGTAAACAAAAAGTTTAGTGCGAAAAACACACGCCAAAATTTGGCTGCTCACTCCAAACTCTCACGAATTTTTTCGCAAACATTGTCCTGGATGGATTTGTGAGCAACTTTAATTGCATTTTTGATTGCGCGTTGTTTTGACCTTCCGTGTGCCTTGATGCAGATGTTTGAAAACCCTAAAATCGGCGCTCCGCCGTACTCTTCAAAATCAACCGCCTGTTTCAGTTGGAAAAGCCCGCCGCTAAGCAAAGTCAAACCGATTTTCCATAAAAAACGACTCTTAAAAGCCTGCTTTGTCAGGTTTTTTGCAACTTCAGCAACGCCTTCAACAGACTTCAAAACAACATTTCCAAGCATTCCTTCGCAAACAACAACGTCAACAATTCCTTTCATCAAATCGTTTCCTTCAACGTTTCCGTAAAAATTAATGTTCGGATTGTTTCTAAGTTCCTGAAAAGTTTTAACCAAAATTTCATCGCCTTTGTGTTCTTCGCTTCCCAAATTTAACAAGCCGACGAGTGGTTTTTGGACTTTTCTAATCGCTGAAGAGTAAGCCGTTCCCATCAAAGCAAACTGAACAAGTTCTTCGGAATTGCAGTGAATGTTTGCTCCGACGTCAAGCATTAAAGCAAAGCGGTCTTTTCGCTGAAGTTGGTTTTGAGTTGGGTAAACTGCTGTCAGAGCTGTTTTTGAAATTCCCTGAATTCGCGGAATTTTTTTTGCACAAGCTAAAATCATTGCTCCGGTGTTTCCAGAGCTGACAACTGCGTCGGCGTTTTTGTTTGCAACAAGTTCAGCTGCTAAAAGGACTGAAGCATTTGGTTTTTCCAAGATTGCAGTTTTTGGCAAGTCGTGGTTTCCGATGGTTTCTGTTGTGTGCAGAATTTCAAGTTGTTCGTAGTTGCAGGTTTGATTTTGGAGGATTTTTTTGATTTGTGTTTCATCGCCGACCAAAATTACTTTGCAATCCGAAAGTTCTTTTGTGAGTTGTGCCGCTCCTTTAACTTGTGCGTCAGGAGCATTGTCTCCGCCCATTGAGTCGAGAGCGATTGTAATTTTTTTCATTATTTTTCTCCAAAATAGTTTCTTTGCTCAAGGATTTCTTTACCAACTTTGATGAAGGCTTTTGAAAGGAAGAGCAGTTTGATTGCTTTTTCTTTCACTGAGCGGTCAGAAATTTGGTTCCAGGCAGTTTCCTTGTAAGTTTTCAGGTAAAATTCTGCGTCGTCAATTTTTGCATAAATTTCTTTGTCAGAGAGTTTGGAAAGTTCTTTTGTGAGTTTTTCTCCGTCAATTTTTAAATCAGTTTCAAGCATTTTCCGTGTGCTTTCAAAAATTACTTGTTAAAACTTAATTAATTTCCTTAATTTTCAAGAACGTTTTTTAGAAAAGTCTTTAACTATGCCGCTACAAAATTTTAGAAATTCAGTTTTGCAAACCAATTCTTTGGTTTTTGTTGAGACTTTGCCCGCAAATTCTGTTGATTTAATAATTTCTGACGGACCTTACGGGATTACTGAACACAACTGGGATAAAGTTTCAAACATTCAGGAGTTTAACCTGAACCTGATTCGCAATTTTTCCAGAGTTTTAAAAGATGGCGGAGCGCTTTACCTTTTTGGAAAGCCCGATTGCATTGATTTTATTGACTACAGAACTTACCTGACTTTGCAATCCAAAATTATTTGGTACCAACCAAGCAGACTTGCACAAGGCAGAAAATCTTACACTAACAATTATGATTTGATTTGTTACTTTACCAAAGGCAAACCAAAAACTTTTAACCTTGAAGAAATTCGTGTTCCACAACTCGTTGAGCTTGAACACAGAAAAAGATGTGAAAATGTTCCTTCCGTAAAAAATGGAACTTACTCTAAAACTATTTTTAATGAAAATGGAAAAAACCCCGGTGATGTTTGGGGAGACATCAAACAACTAACTTACAACTCAAAAGAATTGGTCAGCCGTGAGTTGCTAAACACGATTCAAAAACCCGAAAAACTCATTGAAAGGCTCGTAAAAGCAAGTTCAAACGAAAATGATTTAGTTTTTGACCCTTTTGCGGGAAGTGGGACTGTTCCTGTCGTTTGCCAAAAACTTAAACGTGATTTTATCGGTTGCGAAGTAAACCCTGCTTACGTCAAAATTGCAAAAGAACGTTTGGAAAACCAAATCAGGTTTCCGCAGGTTTGTTTGTTTGGTTAGGGTAAACAATTTTGCCGTTTTGTTCGCACCATTTTACAGAAAGTGAAACGTGAGAAATTTTATTTGAACTGTTGTCTAACTGCCTTTCTACTTCATCAACGACTGTTTCTACAGAGATTACAAAAATTTTCAAAACGTTTAAGGGGTTCTCTTTTTCAAAAACTGCACAATAAATTTTTGAATTTCTCGTGATTCTTTCTATAAATTTTTGTCTTTTTTCAGGAGGGGAACTGAACATTCTGTCAAACTGAAAAGTTCCTTTTTCAAAGCAAGTCAGGTACTCAAATTTTTCGCTTTTGTCTTGTGGATTCCAGGCGTCAGCTTCGTGTTTTGTTTTGTGAACTTCGTGTTTCAGAATTTGACCAAGCACTAATTCTTTTGCAAGTCCAGGTTGTAAAAGGTTTCTGTAGCCGTACTTGTGCTGGCGATTTCTTGTGCCTTTTTAAGATGAAAAATGATTTCTGAAAGGTAAAACATTGCTTTCTCTAAAATTAAAATGATTTATTCAATAATAATTTCAAGGTAATCAAGCAAATTTAATGCTTCAGGAAGAGAAAATTTTGCCTTCGTTAATTTATTCGAAAGTGGATTTATCCTGTAATTTTTTGCTTCAGTAAAATTGGTTTTTGACAGGTTGGTTTTATCAAAAATCGTTCCTTGTAAATTGGATTTTGAAAAATCTGAACCTGCTAAACTTGTGTTAACAAAATCCGATTCAGTGATTTCGCACTCTCTGAAAGATGAGTTGTGCAGTTCTGATTTTGAAAAGTTTGCACAACTGATTAAACATTTGGAAAAATCAATTTTTAAAAGAAAACTGCTACACTTTGAAAAATTAACCCCTACAATTTTACAATCTGAAAACTTTACTTCTTGTAGTTTTGAACCATCTAATTTTACTAAACTTAAATTGCATTGGTGAAACTTACAATCTAAAAATTTGGCATCGGTAAAGTTGCTTCCGGTAAAATCACATTTCTCAAAAATGCAACCGGAGAAAAACTTACCGCTAAAATTTTGCTGCTTGCAAACTAAGCCATTAAAACTTAAATCATCAAAATATTGATTTTGAGGCTTGATGAGTTCTTCTGAAAAATTAATATTACCAGACATTTTAAAACCTGAAAACCTGAAAAGTTTTAGCCTTTCAGGTTTAATTTATAAAATTTAGTGAAGTTTTTACTTCTTAAAAAGTCCGTCAAGTTTTGCACTGAGTTCGGCAAGTTGTTCTTTAAGTTTTTTGTTTTCGTCTTTGATTGAGTTCACTTCCGCTTCAAAAGATGCTTTTGGTACTTTCGTTTTTTCCGTTTGGCGGATTTTTAAAATTGCTTCCCTGAAATCCCTTTTCAGCATTCCAAAAGGTTCGTTTGCAAGGTATTTTTCAAGCGAAGCAACAGCTTTTGCGTCTCCGATTTTTCCTAAAGAATCAACAACGGCAAACCTTACACGCATATTTTTATCCTTTAAAAACTCCTCAACGTACTCACGAATTTCGTTTGCTTTTTCAGGAAAATAATCGCCAAAACTTCCCAAAACCCGCAAAGCTGTACACCTTGCAAAAGTTGGTTCGCCGTGAACTGCTTTTGATTTCACAAAATCAATCGCTTCAATTTTTTTTGTCGTAAAAATTCCATCTAAAGCCGCACTTGCAATCAAATCCCTGTAAGAAGGTGTTGAGTAAGCATTTTTCAAAAACTCAAGCGAACCTTCTTTGTTAGCTTTTGCAAGGCTTCTCAAACAAGCCGCTTTCACGTGGTAAGAAGTTTCTTTGCCAAAAAAATCGGTGAGTTTGTTGTAAACGTCTTCACCTTTAAACTCGCCAAGTGCTTCTGAAACGCCGACACGCACTTTTGAATCTTTTACGTTTTCCAAAAGTCCGAAAAGTGTTTGTTTTGCTTCTTCTGTTCCAATTTTTCCGAGTGCAATTGCGGATTGCTTTGCCACACCGTAAAAACTGTCGTTAAGTGCTGAATTTTCAAGTGCTTTAATCACTTCGCTTTTGTTGATGATTTTTCCGAGTTGTTTCGCTGCGTCAATTCTTGTCAGGATTGTTCTGCCATTTTTTAAGCAAAACAAAAGCTCTTCCTGTTCTTTTTCAAAAGTCGTTTGGCAAAGCAACCAACCATCCGGGTCAAAATTTACAGTTTTTGGTTCGTTTTCGGAAGGTAAGTAAAAAGTTTGTTCTTTGGCTTTGCTTTCAAGCCTGAAATTTTGGTTTCCGTTTTCGGTAACGATTTCTGTTTCAAAAGGAATTTTGAAAAGTGAAACGTGTTCGTTTGTTTCCTGAGTTTGTTTGACTGTAAGTTTTACAAGTTTTGCCTTGTTGTCGTAACTGTAAGAAATTTCAAACTTTGGATGACCTGCTGATTTTATCCACTGGTTAAAAAACTCGTCTAAATTAATTCCTGTTGATTCTTCGTAAGCAACTTTTAAGTCCGTTGTTTCCGTGCAGGTTTTAGCGTGTTTTTGAACGTAGTGCCTGATTCCCTTAAAGAAAAGTTCGTTTCCAATCGTGTAGCGAAGTGTGTGAAGAACGCAGGCGCCTTTGTTGTACGAATGCCCGTCAAACATATCTTCAGCGTCGTTGTAAAAATTTGTTTCTATTGGTCTTATGTAACCTTTTTCAGCTTCGCCGAAGTAACCGTCTTTTTCTTCAAGCATTCTGAAATCAAATTCATCTTTTCCGAACTTGTGTTCAAAGTAAAGCGGGTCAAAGTAAGAGGCAAAACTTTCGTTTAACCACAAAAACTGCCAGTTTTTCATTGTGATTAAGTCGCCAAACCATTGGTGAGCGAGTTCGTGGGCAAGAAGCGAAAAAGCACGAAGCTGAACATCATTTTTTGCATTTTCATCAAACAAAATTCCATCGTACATTATTGTTAAAGTCGTGTTTTCCATTCCGCCCCAGGTAAAATCACGAACCACAACTTGTCCGTACTTTGCGTAAGGATACTTGTAACCGGTTGTTTCACTGAAAAATTTTATCACGTCAGGAGTGAGGTGAAAAGCGTCGTGAAGCTGTTCAGCTTGTTTTTTTGGTGCGTAGTAAGTAACCGGAATCCCGTCAAACTTGTCTTCAAGAACTGCAAACTCGCCGATTGCGATGTTGAAAAGGTAGGAAACGTGAGGAACGTCGTGTAACCAGTGAAAAGTTTTTGTGTGGTTTTGTGTGTTTGTAGTTTCGCTGAGCAGTTTTCCGTTTGAAAGAGCCATAAATTTTTCATCAACCGTGATGATTGCTTCGGTTGTCCATTTTTGGTTCGGAGCGTCGTAAGAAGGATACCAGTAACGGTTTTCTTCAGGTTCACCTTGTGTCCAGACTTGCACTTCTTTAGTTGGGTAACCTTCGTCAGGTTTGATAAAAAATGCTCCTTTTTCGGGAGAAGTTACGTCGTAAGTTACTGAAAGAACGTAGCTTTGGGCAGAGTTCAGTTCTTTTCCAAAGCTGATTTCAAGTGTTTCTTTTTTGGTTTTGAACTCAACTTCCTGATTTTCAAGAGTAACTTTTAAGATGTTCAAACCAACGGAATCGAGTGTAACTTTTTCAAGTTTATCGTTTACCGGATTGAAAGTGAACGAACAAACGCCACAAATTTTTTCTTTTTCGGCATCAAAACTTACTTCAAGTTTTTGGTGAGCGATGTTGATTTCCCTGTTGCGGATAAATTTTTCTGTTGCAAGGGAATCGGCGGCAGGATGTTTTGATTTTGGTTCTAAAACGTAAGAACCGTATTTTTTGCGCATTGGATTTCCTCTTTAATCTTTTAAAAAAATAACTTTGCCTTTGCTTTTGGCAGCAAAAAAGCAAAATTAATTTAACATTTTTTTAGCATTTTACCAATTGCAAAGTTTTTGGATTTGAGAAAAATTTGCCTTTGAGCAGCGCAGTGTGAGTCTTACAAATTCTTCTGTGTCGGTTTGCTCCAGAATTTCTGCGAGGCTGTAGATTTTGGAAACGAGAAAGTATTTTTCAAGCGGGATTTTCAACTCAGTCTGAACGAAATTTTCGGAGATAAAATCGTAAATTTTTTCTCTTACTTCGTTGATTTTTATGCCTTTTTGGGCTGAGATGAAAACCGAACCTGCGAATTCTTCCCGCACTTGTTCAACCAAACCAAAGCTTTCAAGTTTGTCAACTTTGTTAAACACAAGCAAAGTGGGTTTTTGGCGGATTTTTATCTCGTCAAGAACAAGGTTTACGGCTCCGATTTGTTCACGAAAAATTGGGTTGCTGATGTCAACAACGTGCAAAAGCAAGTCTGCTTCAATTGCTTCTTCAAGTGTACTTTTGAAGGAAGCAACCAAGCTGTGAGGTAGTTTTTTAATGAAACCAACTGTATCCGAAACCAAAATGTCTAACTTGTTTCCGACCTGAATTTTGCGGACTGTTGCGTCAAGAGTTGCGAAAAGACGGTCTTCCACGAAAGTGTTTGCGTCTGAAAGCGAGTTAAAAAGTGTTGATTTTCCAACGTTTGTGTAGCCAATCAAAGCAATTCTGAAAGCATCTGAACGTGATTTTCTACGTGTTTCGCGTTGTTTTTCAATTTTTCTAAGTTCTTCTTTCAGCTTTGAAATTCTTGTTCGGACTAAACGTCTGTCAGTTTCAAGTTGTGTTTCGCCCGGACCTTTTGTTCCGATTCCGCCGAAGCTTTCGGAAAAGTGAGTCCACTGCCTTGTAAGTCTTGGAAGCAGGTACTCAAGTTGTGCGAGTTCAACCTGGGTTTTGGCTTCACGGCTTTTGGCACGCAAAGCAAAAATATCTAAAATCAAACCTG